>JAGMCH010000007.1 GCA_023129255.1 Dehalococcoidales bacterium | reverse complement strand
CTGGTCTCCGACATAGATTGCCTCTGAGGACTTCACCCCAGCCTGTTTTAGCGCCTCCTGGAATATCTCAGGCTGAGGCTTATTAAAGCCCAATTCTTGAGAGGTGACCACCACTTGAAGCCAGGCTGAGAGCCCCAGCTCCTGACAAAGAGGAGTTATATCACGGTCCACATTGGAAATAAGCCCCAAGATCAGCCCCCGCTCCCCAAGGTGGGTCAAGGCGGGCATGACATCATCAAAGAGCACCATCTTAAACTTAATCTGCTGCCATTTGCCCAGTATGCTGGCGATGAGCTCCTGGGATGCTTCTATCCCTGCCTCCCTGAGCACTATCCCCTGATATTGCGCATAGAGAGCTATCGTTTCCTCTTTAGACCGTTTACCCAACGGGTAACGGGCATGCTCCCGATAGATGAACTCGTCGGCGACGACCAAGGGACGGCGAAAAGCCTCTGGGCTCACATCTATGCCCAAGTCCTTAAGCACCCTTGCCTCAAGCTCTTCACGGGGCGGGGCATAGCCAACCAAGGTATTATAGAGATCAAAAAAGACCGCTTTAATCATAGAGCTCCCTCCCATGAAGTAATGAGTGAGCGTAGTAATCATAGCATTGTAACCGAAACAACCTCAGCTGTAAAGCAGGTGAAGATAAAGGTTCCATTAAGTTATGGTTGGTAGTAATAACATAGCAATAATCCAAGAGACGGTAAGTTGACATGATATGCTATAATAGCCGTGTGTCAAGCTGTAAACCCACCAAGCCTACGACTTATAAACTGCTTTCGCTAACGCAAGACCCTATTACCCACGCCGATGGGACTGGACGTGTTTTTAATGAGAACTGCCTTTGATATCCCGGTGGATAAGCTTATCCGGGGAGTGCTGCCTTTCCTGATTGTACTTTTTATCTTCCTGGCTATCTTAATAGCTTTTCCCCAGATAAGTCTCTGGCTCCCCAGCATGATGAGGGGTGGCTAGATTAGCGCCGGTTAGGACACTCTCCTTTCCCTTGGGCATACTCACGGTCTTTTATGCATGAAGAAGGACTTTCTACAAGGAGGCTAATATGAGCGACTTATCAATATTTAACAAGTTCAATTTTGAGATACCGCCGGTAGGCGTCAAGTTTCTGCTCAACAAACCGGCCGACATCAAGAAGCTGGATAAGGGTTTAGCTTTTTGCGAGATGCTGGGAGAGGCCCAGAAAAGCCCGCCTTTTTACGCCGCGAGGGAAAATTTCACCTGCATGGGGCCGGTAGTGCTGGGTATGGAGCAGCCTGACCCCATTTTCGAGAGTGGGCAGGTGGGCCCTAAGGATGGTATATATAAAGAAGCGCGTGCCAACCGCAGAATCTATAATTACATCCCAAAGCTGGCCAAGGGTACCGTTAGATATGTTGCCTTCTCTCCTATGGACAAACTTTCGTTCGAGCCAGACGTATTAATTATTACCGCCACCCCCAGCCAGGCCGAAGTTTTACTGAGGGCGTACTGCTATACCACCGGCAAGATGTTAACCACCAGGAGCACGCCGGTGCTGATATGCACCTGGCTTTATATTTATCCATATGTAAGCGGCGAACTGAATTATGTAGTCACCGGTCTTGGTTTCGGCATGAAAGCACGCGGGATACTCCCGGAAGGCTTAATGCTCATCTCCATCCCCTACGACTCGCTGCCCATGCTGGTAGAAAACCTGCAGGATATGGAATGGGTTCCGCCTCTGCACAGGTTAAGTGATGAGGAGAAACAGAATCAGCTTCAAAAGACAGTTAACGAGTTAAGGCAGGAATACGAAAAATAAAAAAGGGGGATATAGAAAAATGGCGGAGACAAAGTATGGGAAACACGTAATGAAGGCACCCATAGGACTGGGAAAAGGAGCTCAGGCACCGCTTTTATTCTTCACCGGCAAGACTTTGGGGGTCAATTTGGGGATTGTGTATGTCCCCATTTTAAAACCTATACTCATGGTGGACGAGCCCCACGCCCACGATTTCGACCAATTCATTTGTTTTCTTGGCAGCGACCCAAATAATATAGATAATCTTGACGCTGAAATTGAGCTATCGCTGGGTGAAGAAGGGGAGAAGCATGTAATCACCACCCCCAGCATCGTCCACATCCCCAAGGGACTGGTTCACTGTCCCCTTAACTATAAAAGGGTAGACAAGCCCGTTTGTCACCTGGATATTTTCCTGGCGCCCGAATACACAAGAAAGCCGAAGTCCAAATAGCCCTTTGACTTTAAGGCTAGCGCCCCTTTAGCTTTTTTATTTCCTCAGGCGAATAGCGCTCACGAGGGTGTGTAGGGTGCTGCGAAACGTCACCTACTGACATGTCGTATTTAGGAGTAAAGAGAACATGCATCCATTGAAAAGGTTTATTCACCTTCTTAATGGCAATCGGACCGTGTACTAACCCCTTAGGGATGTAGACAATGGATGTGGTGTTAATTATATGTTTTTCTCCTTCCTTGCCCAAAGATATCTCGATTTCGGCGTCAAAATCGTAGTAATTCTGAGGGTTACTGCCAAAGATGAAAAAGAGTTCGTCGGCGTCGTGTGCGTGGGGCGGATGAGGAAATGCGAGCGGTTCGGTGACGCAAAGTAGTTGGACTTCAACCGGAAAGTTGGGAAACTTGGCTCCATGACAACCTTCTTCACCACATATGTGTAGCATCGGTGTCAATCCTTTTTCTAAGGGTTCTCTTATGATATATTTCCCGTATTTTGTCTCAGCCACTTTCTTATGCCCTCCTTCTTTTATTTTTCATCCGGGAACAGGTTGATATACCTTAAATATACGGACAGTACCGAGACCAAGTGCGTGGCTATTATGATTTGTTACCCTAATTTTGTCAATGCTGTTAATGCCAGGTTATTGACAGCCAGATGATAAGGATACATAATAAGCAGCGGTAGCCCCACACTAAAGAAATTGAATTTCCTTACGAAGTGAGAGGAGGCAAAAATGACTGACGACCTGAAAGCCGAAGTAGCCCAGTTGAAAAAGCAGATGGCCGAGCTATCCAAAGTCAAGGACTACATAGAGATATGTAAGCTGCAGTCACGCTACGCCCACCTGTACTTCATGCTCCGGAACTCGGAGATACCTTCCCTTTTTGCCCAGAAGACGCCCGGCGTCTATATGGCAATAGAGGATGCCGGCATCTACGAGGGTATCAAAGGTGTCAAGCGGTTCTGGAACACCGTCTTGAGCGAAGAGCGCTACCGCGGCGCGCCGGGCTGGCTGGCAATACATATGACGCAGAATCCTATCATCGAGATAAACAAGGACGGGACCAGAGCTAAGGGGGTCTGGTTCTCCCACGGCAGCGTCAGCGGGATGCGCAAAGGCAAGCTGGACTGCATGTGGTGCCTGGGTAAGTACGACATGGAATATGTTAAGGAAGACGGCGAGTGGAAATTCTTCAAGCTTGCCTACAACATCGCCTACATGTGCCCGGTTGATTCGAACTGGGTGGAAGAGCCGATAACTGGAAGTATCGCCGGTCTGCCGGATAATACGCCGGACAAACCAGCCACCAACTATCTGCCCTACAGCCGATACAGAATAAACGTATTCCCTCCGCCACCACCGGAACCATATAAAGACTAGAATCTGACGCAAGGCAAGCTGAAGAACCCTTCGAGAGGAGGCACAAATGATTGATGAAAAGAAGCTGGCCAAGATAGTCGGGGCGACTAATGTGAGCCATAACCCGGCGACATTAGAGGAATACGCCGGGGATATGAGCTTCGTTAAGCCCATAAAGCCGGATTATGTGGTCAAGCCGAGAAATGCCAAAGATATAGACAAGCTGGTTAACCTGGCTAAAGAGACGCTAACGCCGCTGGTACCGGTAAGCTCGGGGGCACCCCACTTTCGCGGCGATACCATCCCCGGCATCGGGGGGGCAGTTATCGTAGACTTAAGCGATATGAAAAGGATTATCAGGGTTGACCGAATGAACCGGGTGGCCATGGTTGAACCGGGGGTAACATTCGAGGAACTAATACCAGCGGTAGAAAAAGAAGGACTGAGGCTTAATATGCCGCTGCTGCCCAGAAAGTCGAAGTCAGTCATCGGCAGCATGCTGGAGAGAGAGCCGGTGGTAATGCCTAAGTACCACTGGGATATATCCGACCCGTTGGCTTGTGTTGAGGTCATCTTCGGCACTGGCGAGATGTTCAGGACTGGAGCCGCCGCCGGTCCCGGCACCATCGAAGAGCAATGGGCGGTGGGAGCATCGCAAAAGGAAGCGGCAGGGCCGGCTCAAGTTTCCTGGCACCGGCTTATTCAGGGGGCACAGGGTACAATGGGCATCGTTACCTGGGCTTCACTGAGGTGCGAACTGCTCCCCAGCATTGAAGAGCCTTTCCTGGTCGGCTCCTCACAGCTGGATAAACTGCTAGAGCTGGTTCACTGGCTGACCAGACTGCAACTGGTCAACGAGTGCTTTATATTAAACAATATTAATCTAGCAGCCATTATGGCTAAGAAATTTCCCGACGATTACCAGGACATCAAGGACAGTCTGCCACCCTGGACACTTTTCTTCAACATCGCCGGCTACGAATACCTGCCCGAGAAGAGAATCAGCTACCAGATAAAGGACACGACCGATATCGCCCAGCGAACCGGCTTAGAACCGGTGGGAGCCGTCAGCAGGGTTTCAGCTCTTGAATTATTAAAAGCCGTACAGCGCCCTTCCAAAGAGCCGTACTGGAAGCTCCGCTACCAGGGAGGCTGCCACGACATATTCTTTATCACCATCAATGATAAGCTCCCCGGTTTGATTTCAGCCATGTATGATATGGCTGATGAGGCTGGCTACCCGGCTTCAGATATGGGTATCTACCTCCAGCCGATAGTACAGGGGGTCAACTGCCACTGCGAATTTAACCTGTTCTATGACCCGGAAAATCCGAGCCAGTCGGAGAGGGTGAGGAAGCTGGCCACCAGCACCATCAATAACCTGATGGCTAAGGGGGCATTCTTCTCCCGACCTTACGGCGAAAGCACCGATATTATCATCAATCGCGACGCCGCCAGCGTTGCCGCCCTGAAGAAGGTTAAGTCAATATTAGACCCTAACCATGTTATGAATCCAGGGAAATTGTGTTTCTAACCCTGTCGGGATAAAGTTAAGGAGGCAAAGAGATGGCATTAGAAGACTACCGAAAAGACATGGAGCTGTGCGCCAAGTGCTCAATCTGCAAATTTATCCCCCTGGAAAAGATGAAGGGGGTTCAGCCGGCAAATGTCTGCCCCAGCATATCTAAGTATAATTTCAATGCTTACTCCGGCGGCGGCAGAGTAAACATCGGCATGGCCATGCTGGATAACAGACTTGAGTACACCGATAAGCTGCTTCATATCATCTACAACTGTCAGATGTGCGGCGCCTGCGATGTCTCCTGTAAGTACGCCATGGACATGGAAGTGCTGGAGCCGATATATGAATTCAGGATTAAGGCAGTCGAGGAAGGTCATACCAACCCCGCCCTGGATAAGGTGATTAACAGCCTGAGGAAACAGGGCACCATGGTACCGGGGGCGAAAGCCAAAAGAGGAGAATGGGCTAAGGGGCTGGGGTTAAAAGATTTTACCAGGCAGAAGACGAAGGTTGTTTATCATGTGGGTTGCCTGACGAGTTACGACAAAGATATGTGGAAGACAGCCAGAGCTACCGTAAACCTGCTAAACAAAGCCGGTGTTGACTTCGGCATCGGCGGCGAAAACGAGTCATGCTGTGGCGGTCGGGCATACCAGATGGGCTATGAAACCGATTTTATCCGACAGGCTCAAAACAACATGGCGCTGTTCAAGCAGTGCGGCGTGGAAACAATAGTTACCGCCTGTGCTGATTGTTATCATGCCTTCAAGGTGCTCTACGATAAATTTGGTCTGAAGGGAAACCTGGAGGTACTGCATATTACCGAGTACCTTGACCGCTTAATAAAAGAGGGCAGGCTTAAGCCAAGGAAGAAGGTTGCTATGAAGGTAACCTATCATGACCCCTGTCACCTTGGCCGGCTGGGCGAGCCGTACATACACTGGGAAGGTAAAGAGATTCCCGGGTTCCAGCGCCGGTTTGACCCGCCAAAGGAGCTGATGCGGGGCACCTATGGCATTTATGAACCACCACGGGATGTCCTCAGGAGTATTCCCGGCTTAAAACTGGTGGAAATGGACAGGATAAAGGAATACGCCTGGTGTTGCGGTGCCGGAGGTGGGGTGAATGAGTCAAACCCCGAGTTCTCCCTGTGGACAGCCGATGAGAGAATCGCTGAAGCCGAATCTACCGGGGCTGAGGCGCTCGTCACTGCCTGTCCCTGGTGCGAGAAGAATTTTAACCAGGCTATTAAAGAATGTGGCAGCAGCCTCAAGGTTTATGATGTCGTTGAACTACTGGAGAAAGCAATCTAGAGGAGGTCAAAAGTTATGGCTTTAGACAAGGATATTTACCGAGCGTTTGAAGATGTGGTGGGGCCAGACAATATTTCCGACGACCCAGCCATACTGGACTCCTATTCTTACCGCTGGGGCCCGCAAACGGAAACGTTCGGCCAGAGGTTTGCCGCTATCACCCTCCCCAAAGACACCGCCGAGGTGCAGGCAATAGTCAGGCTCTGCAACAAGTACGGTATACAGTTCAAGGCATCCAGTACCGGTTGGGGAAGCATGAGCAATCCCGGCGGTCCCGAGGTGATCAAAATGGACTTAAGAAGGATGGACCGCATTATAGAGATAAACGAGAAAAATATGTACGCCGTGGTTGAACCTTATGTCATCAGCGTCCAGTTGCAGGCTGAGTTAATGAAAAGAGGCTTAAACTGCAACATCATCGGCGCCGGCGGTAACTGCTCAGCGCACCCCTATGCCGCTCACTACGGCGGCGGACACATGGGCGAGAGCACAAGTCTCCGCGAGCGCAATATCCTGGCTGTGGAATGGGTAACCCCCGAAGGAGAGATAGTTAAGCTGGGCTCATTAGGCTCGCTGGGTGAGTGGTTCTGTGGGGATGGGCCGGGACCGTCTCTAAGGGGTATAACCGTGGGACATGCTGCTCCCTGCGGGGGTATAGGAGTCTTTACCAAAGCGGCGACCAAGATCTATCACTGGGCGGGGCCACCCATTTTCCCCATCGAGGGGGTATCGCCACAATATGCCCCCAGCGAGATACCGCCTAACTTCTTCTACCGCTACTACTCGTTCCCCTCAGCCAAAGAGATGGTTGAGGCTCAGCGCCGCATCGGAGAGAGCGAAATCGCCTTCGAGGTGATGGGCTTTAACATCGCCATGCTGGCTTCAAATATGGGCACCAGCAACGATGAGGACTATGCCTACTTCGAGCAGTTCCGCAAGCTGATACAGGGGCCGGGATTCCAGGTGATACTGATGGGTAACTCTCCGCAGGACTTTGAATATAAAAAGCAGGTGCTGGAGCAAATCATCAGGGAGACCAAGGGGGAGTCCCTGAAACCAGTGGAGGACCCCAAAATCGCCGGGGCCCTGATATGGCGCAGTATCAGGATTACGGCTTCTATCAGAGAGTGCTTCCGGGCTGGTGGCGCCTTCAGTGCCGCTCTGGGAGGTACTCACCCCTACGGCGAAGAAGTCGCTTACATGGAGGCGGTGTCCAAACTGAAGAAAGACTTGATAAAGAAGGGCATACTGCGGGATGACGACGGATACTATCTGACCTGGCCGCATGAACACGGACACCTGGGACATGCCGAAATACTCATTCAGTTCCGCCAGACCCCAGAATCAATAGACGCCATAATGGGCTTTTCCGAAGCGGCCATGAAAATGGCGATAGATAACCGCTACGGCGTGCCACATAGCCTGTCGGGTATGGCACCGGATATGCACGACATGTTTGGGCCACATGCATCTAATTACAATGTGTGGCAGAGGAGATTGAAGCAGGCGTTCGACCCCAATGAAGTATCAGACTCTTCGGGCTATATAAAGGGCAAGCAGCAACAGGGAGTATCCTGAAGCTATACTATTTCTATTTGTATACGCCGTACTCCTTGGTGAAGTCAATCATGGCCTTGAGATTTTCCGGCTTGGCCTCATCAAGTGCCGCCCCGTTGGCCATGATATAACCACCGCCCTTGCCGGCAGTATCAATGAGTTTCTTGGCGTAGTCTTTCACATCCTGGGGTGTGCCTACGCTAAGCAAATCGGTGGGTACATTGCCACCGATGCAGGCAACACCGCCCAGTATTTCCTTGGCTTTAGTCATATCTGTCTGGTCAAAACTCCATAATGTCTTACCCTTAGGTATGTCCCGGATAATTTCCAGACGCGTGTTATAGCCTCCCTCAACAAAAGAAAACGGCACGCAGCCCTCATCAATTAAGCCCATGAGGAGCTTCTTAAAGTAGGGCCAGTAGAAGGTCTTAAACTGCTCATCGGAGAGGAAGCCGTCAGCCCCTTTATGCAGGGGTATCATTACCCCAGGACTTCCGCTCATTTTTACCGCCGAAATCCCCATATTAATCATCATCGGTGTTATGGCATCCAAGGCCTCAAGGAGCTTATCGGGCTGGCGGTATATATCCACCATTATCCCCCTGGTTCCCCTGAGGGTATCGCCAATTACGTCAAAAGGTACCTTGCTAAAGCCGCCGAACAAGCTGGGAAACCCGAGCTCGGTCATCTCCTTACCGAAGGCGCCGACAGCCTCCGCCCATTTCAGGGCCTCAGCGCCGGCTTCAAAGAGGGTCTTGTAGGCTTCCTGGACAGGGGGCAGGCCGAAGGGAATAACATTGGGACCGACGAACGGTAATTCCTGCGTGGTGGACAGATTGGGCAGCATCTTGAAGGCTTCCAGCTTGCCGAATATACGCGGGAAGTAGGTGCTGGTGAAGAAATAAGACGGGTCTTGAATCAAGGCGTCATATTCATCCGCCGTCATGTATTCGCCTTCACGGCACTGGTACGGGTGTTGAGGCGAGACCCCATGGCCGGGCCAGGAATATAGCTTGTAGTCAAGAATATCAAAGACCCTTCCCGAACCAGGGATACCGGCTCCAACGTTAACATCCGGCGCAAAGTCCAGGATGAATTTCTTAAATACCATGCAGCATTTGTCGTAGTCATACATCACTTCTTGAGGGGTTAGACCGGCATAGAAAGCGGGGAAAAAGTTGATAACGGGTAGCACCGGCACCCTATCTGGCAATTTCTTTAGCTGAATAGCATCTTTTAGTCTGGTTGCTCTCTCCTTGTACGCTTTCTCAGCCTGGGGGCTGGCAAACTCTATGCCCTCTGTCGAAAGACACTTCTGAAAAAGCGCCTCCTGCTTTTCATCCGGCGTTAACTCTTCCCATTTCTTTTCCATTTTTATTACCTCCGCAGTCTATGTGGGAGTATATTACCATTGGCATTAAATGGAGTCAACCACGATTTATTGAACCCATTTCTGCTGACGATTTACACGGCTTGGCGATTCTGGCATAATTAGGCCAGCTTTGATTTATATTAAGGGAGGCAAGCACAATGCCGGGTGGTTACACGGGAAAGATATTATTTGTTGACCTGACGACAGGTGTAATCAAGAAAGAAACGCCCCCGGAGAATATTTACCGTGATTTTATTGGGGGAACCGGGCTGGGGGTCAGAGTCCTCTATGAACGTATGAAGCCCAAGGCAGACCCGCTGGGGCCAGAAAATGTGCTCGGTTTCGTTACCGGGCCACTAACTGGCACGACAACACCGGGGAGCGGACGGTTTACCGTGGTCACCAAGTCTCCGCTAACCGGGGCGTGGGCGGATTCAAATTCGGGCGGCTTCTGGGGTTCTGAGTTAAAATGGGCTGGCTATAACGGCGTTTTTATTTCGGGCATCTCGCCCAAACCCGTTTACCTGTTGCTGTCTGGCGGTAAGGCTGAACTGAGAGATGCTGCCCACCTGTGGGGCAAAGATACCAGCGAGACTGATGATATACTGCAACAGGAGCTGGGGCTGGATAAATTGACTAACGACCTATAATTGCTCTTCATAAGCGCCTATCCCCAAATAGATACAGCCAGCGGTCAGATTCGAACTGACGACCGGCGGTTTACGAAACCGCTGCTCTACCCCTGAGCTACGCTGGCTTGCTATCGTGAACCCCCACGTTTTGACGTTCCTTTGACGTTTGAGGCACCCCTGACGGCAGCACCTCGTCGAGTAACGCCATCATATCCTCCTGCATACCAGATATTATATGGGAATAGGTATCCATAGTAAAGGCAACGCTCGCATGGCCTAACGCCTCACTGATAACCTTCGGCTTCGCACCACGAAGGAGAGCGAGACTGGCGAAGGTATGCCTCAAATCGTGAAATCGAACCCTTCCCAATCCTGCAAGCTTTGATATTCTACCAAAATTGTGGGTCAACACGCTAGGGTCAATCGGCTTCCCATCGTGATTGGCGAATACAAGGTCGTCGAGAGTGAGAGGCACACCCAGCTGCCAATAAAGAGACTCCCGCTCCGCCCTATATCCTTTGAGGAATAACGCCAGCTTAGGCGTCATAGCGACCCTGCGACTGGAGCCACTAGTCTTTGGGCTCTTGAACGTGCAGACGCCACGTCGCTTATACAGGGTCTGGCTAACCGAGATACTCATTAGGTCTAGATCCAGGTCACGCCACCTCAGCCCGAGGAGTTCGGCTTGGCGTAGTCCGGTACTCACCGCAGTGTAAACGACGGGATAGAATTGATTGCTTGATACATTTTCCAGCAGGACCTCGACCTCACCAGGTGTCAGCGTGCGCATAGCCTTCTTGCGTGAAGATGGCGAAGTTACCAGCTCGCAAACGTTGCGTCCCAGGATACCCTGCCGAACGGCATACTTCAGGCTTTGAGATAGCACTCTTTGACTTCTAATAATATACTAGGGGTCATATACTACAGGTAACATACTGGGGTCGGGGGTTCGAATCCCCCGACCCCCTTTTTTGTCTTTTTCACTCCCCGAGCAAAAATCGCCAATTTGATGTAGAGATTTCGCACATCTAAATCGCTTATATTAGTAGGAGGTGTAATTATGGATGACAAGCTGAGACGGCAGCTAGAGGAGATACTAAAGAAGGCAGAGACAACGGACCGAGTGCGAACCCTTGAGTTCTTTAAGAAAACCAAGTCCATTGAGCCGCCATCGGAGGAAGAGCGGCGCTGGCTCCTGGAGCAGTTTCGGATATTGGCCAAGGTAGCAAAGTGGTCAGAGGAAGACAAAAAAGAAGCCAATATGGTGCTCACACTGAATTTATTTACCATGGGCAGAGCCTACGAGCGTTACTATGCTCGAGAGGCAAAACGGCCTTCTTGATAAAATTGTTTATCAACCCCACCCCGGGTGTCCCCCTCTCCCTTAAAGGAGACTACCAAGCAAACCATTGACCATCCTGAAAAAGCGCTCAGATTTTGACTACAGAGCGTCTCTCGTTGTGAAGTAGAGGCTCTCCCAAGTATCAGTGGGAGAGCCTCTCTTTTTTCGTGTATGGGGTTGCACAAATCAAGCTATTGTTAGCCTTCACTGAGTGGTCTGAACTTATAAAGCCTCTTTTCTTTCTCGACAAGGGTGAAGAGGTTGGCCCCCTCAACGATACCCAAGAATTTGCTCTCTTTCATTTCATGCTCGTCTATGGCTAGAATCCCATCTGCTTTCAGAATCCTTGCTACCTCCTTCAGGCAGCCAACTTTATCGGCAAACTCGTGGAAGGCGTCGTTTATGAAGATAAGGTCTATCGCTTTGTCCGGTAACCGCGTTGCACAACAATCTGCATGCATGACACTCACGTTTTTGGGGCCTCCTATTCCTATCCTGGCCCTAACAATGGCTGTGTGTAAGGGATGAATATCTAAGGCATATACTTTGCCTTCTGGCCCCACTATCTTTGCGGCGAGAGTCGTGAAGCGGCCCGGACCACACCCAAGATCCACAATTACCTGCCCCTCTTTAACCCCTGCTTTCTTTAGCCTCTCCCTTCGCTTCCTAGGAGTCTCATATATGGCGAATATCCACAGCCAAAAGAAGAAAATGCAGAAGAGATAATTCCAGACATTGGACATCGGCTTACGACATGCGTATTTCAGAATTAGGTAGGGAATGATTGCTACTACCAGCAGTGCTACGACCCAGGTCAAGACCCACTGCCAGGTTTCCATTGCATTGACTTCCTTATCTTAGGTTTCTTATTGCCATTATAGCGAGACCGCAACAATACGGCAATCGCATATCACAAATGGTCAAACCGTCGCATTCCCTTGTATTGCACAACCCACCCTTTTGTTCAACAGGTGCCTCTGTGTCTTACCACGTCCAAAGCTAGGCGGGCTACCTCTAAGCCTTTACCATCTCGATAGTCCTTCCACTGCTCACTATTGGAAATGACATGTTCCAACACCACCTGTAAGAACATTCTGAACAAATGTTAGCCGGAGAGCCATATCCTGCCTATAATACAAAGACAAGTAGAGACCGCAATGGCTTAGGCGCTGACCTACCGTTGGCTATGTGGACGAGACCGAGGTACTTTAATTTAGCTTTCCTTTTTGTCTATCAAGCCAGAACGTAGAAGACACATTGTGAATTCCCTGAGTGTTACGCTGGAGATTTCAAGCATTCCCAGTTCACTGCCTAGAAAAAGCTAGCAGCAAACTCAACGCGTCTCCCCTTCCGGCCAGTTGGCAGACACATAGGCAAAAGCCGGAGGGAAGTATCTTCCTGCGCCTACAGCCCTTATGCCATTTATGAGATCCGAGCTGGCGGCCCTCTTCGGAATAAAGCCATATGCTCCCGCCTGCTTGGCAACAAACATATTCTCTTCCTCGTCATATTGTGTCAAAATCAAAACCTTTGTCTGAGGGCATTCCTTGGTTATCCGTTTTGTCGCTTCTAGCCCGCTCATCACTGGCATGACTATGTCCATCAACACCACGTTCGGCGAAAGCCGTAGCACCTTCTCAATCGCGTCTTGCCCGTTAACAGCCTCGCCTACCACATCCATGTCCTTTTGCAATGTGAGAACAGCACATATTCCATCCCTGACCATAGTATGGTCATCTGTTACCAGCACTTTTATCGTCCTAATCGCTCCTTCCAGCAGGCTTTGGATTCGGGGCGCCAGGGCAGCTGGCTCAATTGGCTTGCTTACATAGCCCTCCGCCTCGAGCTGCATGCCCTCCTCCCTCCTCCATCCCTTAATAGCTCGTTCCTCATACGGGGCATCAATCACCAAGAGCGGTATGTCCTTATATCTGGGATGCCCTTTTAGCCATTGATGCAGCCGGAATGCCTCCCCAGCCGGAGTGATAGTACCCAGGACAACGATATCTGGCTCGTCCTTCATCCTTTCCTGGACCTGTTCCCTGCTAGTGGTGATTACCTGATAGGATTTAGCTTCCAAAGTCCTCGAGAAAGCTTCTACAAAATCGGGCTCGTCATCTATCAGTAGAATTTTTTGTTCGTTTCCCATTTCACTTTCCTCCTTTCGTTAGATTTAGTTAGCCCGCTCGCCATCCTAATGACGAACACCTGCTAGTTGAGCCGCCTCCAGAATGTCAGGCACAATCCTTTCATTGCCTACCGCCATAATATGGACGCCGTGGCACAGGTTTTCCTCCTTTATCGTCTTTATCAAGCCCACAGCAATCTCGATTCCTTTCTGAAGTCTTTTGTCCTTCTCCGCACTGGCAAGCTCATCGATAGTGGCTTGAGGAACAATGATTCCTGGAACATTGTTATTCATATACCGAGCCATCCCCGCTGAGGCCAGGACTATAATCCCGGCTAAAATTTTGACATCAAACTGGGAGGCATATTGCATGAACCGGCGAAGGCTTCGTAAGTCAAAAATGCCCTGAGTCTGGAAAAATTGCGCCCCGGCAGCAACCTTCTTATCAAACTTGATGAGTTGCGGTTCAATAAAGTCTGCTTCGGGGTGGACCGAGGCACCAATACAGAATTTTGGAGTACCTTTGAGTTCATTTCCTCCTATATCCGTCCCCGATTCCATCGTCCTGATTATCTTAAGCAATTGAACAGAATCCGAGTCAAAGACGGGCTTTGCCTCCTTGTGGTCCCCCACGTCAACGGAATCTCCGGTGAGGCAAAGCACGTTGTTGATGCCTCTAGAATATGCCAGAAGAAGGTCAGCTTGAAGCGCCAAGCGGTTGCGGTCACGACAGGTCACCTGAAGGATAGGCTCACCACCGCGTTCCTTCACCAATAGGCAGCCACCCAGCGAGGGGAAACGCATCACGGAGCTTTGATGGTCAGTGATGTTGATGGCGTCAACCTTGTCCTTAAGCAAATCTATATGGTGAACCATTTCCGAAATATCCGCGCCTTTAGGAGGCCCGACCTCTGTTGTTACCAGGAATTCACCAGAGTAGAGTTTCTCCTCAAATAACGAGTTAGCCATTGCCCTCTCCTACATCAATACTAGCTTTGCTGGCGACCCTTCTCGGTCTGGGAATTGTCCGGAAGTTCCTCAACGGGTAATATCGGCGCATTTTGTCCAGTTGCCCCAGTCTTTCCAGGCGCTTGTAGATTAAGATCCAGGCGCAGTCCATATCCTTGTTGGCTTCGCATTTACCGTTTTTGGTGCCGGCGCAAGGACCGTTGAGTATCCCCTTTGTGCACCTGGTGATGGGACAGATGCCACCGGTCTCTGCCAGTATGCAATCGCCACAGGCAGCGCACCGCTCATCCCAGACCCCCCACTCCTCAGCCATACCCATGAAAGAGGTATTAACACCGGGCAAAACGGGTAAATCTGGAAGACGTTCGGCTATAGCCTGCACCCCGATGCCGCAACCCAGCGAAAGAATGGCATCCACATCGCCGATTTTGTCGACAAGCGAATCCAGGAATTCATAATCGCATTGTCTTTTTACTGTGTATTCGGAAAAGGTGTGAATTCCGTTTCCGCTCCTTGACTCTGCGAGCCGCAAAGCGTTATGAAGAAATGAGACTTCACGCTCGCCACCGGCGTTACAAACTGTCATACAGGTGCCACAACCGAGAATCAATACTCTCTGGTAAGGGGTAATCATTTGCCTTATTTCTGCTAAAGACTTTTGCTCCGCGACTATCAACTTTTCACCTCCTGCATTATTGCTGAGGCTAAATAGAGCCTGCCTATTTGTTCAGCGAACTTATCCAGCTCCGGGGCAAGGTCTTCATTGGTAGTGCTTGGGAAAAAAGTCTGCAGACGCTCTGTCTCAAAGCCAACCTGCGCTAGCACTTTTCTAACCTTTTCAACGCGCTGGCGAACCCAGAAGGCAGTGTCTTCCCTGGAACATTGTTCTCCGCAGCCGGCGATGAAAACTCCCTCGGCACCCATCTCAAAGGCACGCAATATCTGTTCAGCCTCTACCTTGGCTACACAAAGAACAGGCACAATCCAGACACCAGCCTTGGCCCCCCTCCATAGGTTTGCCAGAGTGCCGATGCCAAAGAGTCCATACTGGCAGCAAAAGCCGACAATGAACGGCTTTGATTTTGATTCTGCTGCAGACTTGAGGATATGGTCCAGCTCTTCATTTATGCTTCGTCGGTCATATGGTTTGCGCAAAACAATTACTTTGGCCGGACACTCAGCAACACATATACCGCAAGCCTGGCACTGTTCAGCCGGTATCTGGATTGTGCCACTGGCATCCAGGCAGGGTACATGATACGGACAGACCTTCAAGCAGGTCAGACAAGTGGCGCACTTATCTTGAAACAGGATTTCCGCGCCCATACCGCACCGCAGACACCTTCTCGCCTCGTTGGTAGCAGTTTCCCAGTCATAGACAAGCTCCACTGGCTCGAAGTCTTTCACCCTTGCTTCAGGAAGAAGAATTGGTGGCTCAAGTCGGCTGATTTTCCTTATCATTTCTATTGTTTCAGGCAGTAGGTCGCCTACCAGCTTTTCTCTCTCCGCTTTGCCAGCTACTGGATACCTGTGCTGAAGATAATCGTCAATACGGGAAGCTGCCAGCCTGCCAGCTGCTAATGCCTCGGTTACAGTAGCTGGCCCGGTTACAGCATCCCCTCCGGCGAAGACCCCCACCCTATTGGTAGTGAGCGTGGTCGGGTCAACCTGAATAGTACTGCCCTTACCCATGCGAACGTCGAAACCACCCGGGGTCTGAGGTGCTTGTCCAATAGCAGTAATTAAAGTATCGAATTCCTCATTGAATTCGCTGTCCTTGATGGGCACGGGGCGACGCCTGCTACTAGCATCCGGTGCGCCAAGCTCCATCCTTACGCAGGTTACGCTTAACCGCCCATTTCCCCTTTTGATTCTAGTCGGTATCACCAGGAACAGAATCTCTATTCCTTCTCCCAGTGCTTGTTCTACCTCTTCAGGATCCGCTGGCATTTCCGCCCGGCCGCGGCGGTAGAGAATATTCACCCTCTTTGTCCCCAGCCGAACTGCGGTGCGGGCAGCATCAATAGCCACATTCCCCCCTCCCACCACAGCAACTCTTTCCCCTAGAGACGGCTTAAGCCCGAGGTTTACTTCACGGAGAAAGGTTGCCCCGTCTATTACCCCCGGGCTCTCTTCTCCTTCTATACCCATTCTAAGGCTTTGATGGGCACCTATGGTTATAAAGATAGCCTTGTAGCCCAGGTCAAATAGCAGGTCCAGGGATACCACCTTTGTACTGAGCCTGATTTCAACCCCCATCTGAGTTAGCCTTTGAACTTCGGTATCCAGTACTTGGCGGGGAAGGCGATATTGAGGAATACCGACTCTGAGCATACCCCCCATCTCTGAATGAGCCTCGAAGATAGTTGCCGGATAGCCAAGCTTCCTTAGATAGTAAGCGCAAGCCATTCCAGCTGGACCGGACCCTACTATGGCAACCTTTTCCTGTTGTGTAGTCTCGGCTTCAGCCTGGACCATCCTGTCACCACCGAATTCCACTGCAAATCTCTTCAACGCCCGGATAGCGACAGGTTTATCTACCTGACAGCGCCGGCAGGCATCCTCGCAGGGATGAGTACAAACATAGGCACAGATAGAGGGAAAAGGGTTGCCACTTCTTATGCTCTGCAACGCTTCCATGATCTTTCCCTGGGCAACCAAATCAACATATCCTCTGACATCCATATGTAAGGGGCAGGCAGCTTGGCAGGGAGGCATGAGGCTGTGGTCAAGATACTTCTCCGTTCGATTGGCTCTATAATTATGGGCATCACTTACGGGTGAATGCATCATGCCCCCCATTTGAGTAGTAACATCAGAGTCTAACTATATAGTACCTCTTTGTTACAGGGAGGCAATAGGAAATATACGGGGATGGGCAGTAATTCCCCTAGGGAATTTTCACTAGGGAAACCCCCTATTTACAGAGGTGGTAAGTCACGGTCAAGAGGCGACTCTGGTAAGGTGAATGGGGGAGGTTTCGTTTATGCCATCACAGGGTTATAATTCGCTTGCGTATGGCAAACTTGATGAGGTCGGTCCTATTGTGGATGTTCAGCTTGTTCATCAGGCTGGTTTTGTACCACTCTACAGTCTTAGGGCTGACAACCAGCATATCCGCTATTTCCCGCGCAGTATGTCCCTCTACGACCAGCTTAAGAACCTCCCTTTCCCTATCGGTCAACCGCTGGTAAGGGTCTTTTTCTCCACCTACACTGGTTTTCAGCTGATATTCCTCAACAAGGGCTGTTGCCGCTGAGGGAGACAGAAAGGAATCTCCCCTGTAGGCGGCGTGAATAGCTGAGGTAAGCTCTGAAAATGCTGCCATCTTAGTAACGTACCCGCAGGCTCCTGCCTCGATAATAGGGATGACATATTCGCTATCGTCGTACTGGGTTATTACCAGCACCCGGGTTTTCGGGAATTCCCTGCGTATTCTGCGTGTTGCTTCCAGTCCGCTCATGATGGGCATCGCCAGGTCCATGAGCACCACATCAGGTATAAGCTCTTTTACTTTCTCAAGAGCTTCCTTTCCATTTGCTGCCTCACCGACAACTTCTACATCTGCAACAAGGGCTAGTAGAGCACGAATTCCATCTCGCACGAGGGTATGGTCATCAGCTATTAATACTCTTATCTTCTTCACCTTCCACATCCCTCACCAGTGGAACCTTGGCTATAATCTTTGTCCCTTGCCCCGGCTTGGACTCGATACGACCAGTGCCACCCAACAAACTCAATCTTTCCCTCATGGTGAATAAGCCCGCGCCCCGACCACCAGGCTCCACCTGTGTGAGCTTGCTGACATCAAAGCCTTTGCCGTCATCCTTGATAATTAATACACACTCACTGGCGTTGCACTCTAGCTTGATTGAGACATTCTTCGCCCCTGAGTGCTCCAGGATGTTGCCCATTACTCCCTGAGCGATGCGGAAAAGCGTTACTTCAATTTCCGGCGGCAAGCGCTGTTCAGTGCCTATAAATTCCGCAGATACATTAATGCCTTGAGCTTGAAGGGTATCCTTAGCATACCGGTGGATTGCAGCTGGCATTCCTAGCTCATCCAACAAGGTGGGGCGGAGTTCCTTCATGAGCTTTACTATCTCATTGCCGGCATAAACCGCATAGGAGTGCGTCGTCTTAAGCTTCTCCATAAACTCAGCGTCTCCAAAACCTTTCATTTCCGCCATTCCTATAATAGCCATCAGGCTTAGGGTCAAGCTGGTAAGCGCTTGGCTGGTCTCATCATGCAGCTCTCGGGCAATCCTTTTTCGCTCCTGCTCTTGGGTAGTTAGAGCATGTTTGAGAAGGTCTCTATATCTTTCCCCCGCCCTTGCCAGTCGCTCGTATAGTCTTGCTTGCTCAATTGTAGTGCCGAGATAGTCCCCAATGGAATTAAGGAGGGAAACATCATCTGCGCCGAAGCGCCCTGCCACATGACTGGCAACATTCATCACACCTACCACTTTATCCTTTGCTTTCAGAGGAACACTGATGAACCCCTTAATACCCTCTGCACTTATCAAATCGGGGTGAGCAGTACGCGGATCTTTAGAGATGTCTTCCAACAACATGGGCTCACCGGTTTGGGCTACTTTTCCTGCTATCCCCTCGCCGAGGGGTGTCCGCATATCCTCGGCATATTTAGCGGACAAGCCGCGATGTACACGATAGCGCAGGGTTTTGGTATCGTTGTCCAAGAGCAGAATTCCTCCAATGGCGCCGTTAATGATCTCTAGCACATTATCCAAGGCAATCCTTAGGACAGCGTCCAAATCCCGCAGACCACTCACGGCACTTGAAATGTGACTCAATGCCAAGAGCTGGTGATGTCGCCTCAGTATCTGGGTCTCCAGCTCCCTTTCTGCGGTAACATTCCTCCTCAGCTCAAGTATTGCCTTGACATTGCCACTACTGTCCCTAAGCGGGTACGCGGTAACCCTGACATACTTGTCCCCCTCCAAGGAGTGGTCATGATGAATAACTGTTGTCCCCACCCCCCTTTCTAGTACACTTCTAAGCGGGCATTCCCAAAGGGGTGAACTGCAAGGCTTGTCTCTGCACTGGAAGACCTCATAGCAACGCCTGCCAAGGGGTGCCCCGGTGCCTTCACACACCCTGCGTTGCATTGCTGCATTGGCGAAGCGGACACAGTACTTATCATCAATGACCAGAAGCTCATCTTCAACGCCATCCACTACGTCCTGCAGGCTTATGTCCAAACCTGTATCTCTAGCGGCTCGTTGAATTGCTGCCTCTTTCCTACCCATCTCCGCCTCCTCTTTAATATGTATAAATTATATGTAAAAAATAGAGCAAGAACCAGGCTTTGTCAAGTATTAAGTGTAACCTGCTCGCTAACTAATAGACGTGAATTGACAACGTCAATATGCGAACTTTGAACAAAACGCCCTTTTGTTAAATGCCTAGGAGCAGGTGCAACATTCCCTTCAGCGAGTGCCATGTTGACTGCTGCTTCCGCATGGAGCCGAGTAGTATCGAATACCGGGACATCCATATCACCGGGCTGAATAAGCAAGGGGAGTTCGGTGTATCCGAGTATAATGCCCTCGGCACCTCTACCGACCAGCCTGTTGATAATGTCGATACAAGTGCGGCGTGAAGAAGACTTGAACCTACCTTGACAGAGCTCATTGTAGATGATTCGATGGATAGTAGCCATATCGTCCTCTCTAGGCACAGAATCGGCTGCAGGCTGATTCTGCCTTGCTTATGTCATTAGCCATGATACATTGATAAGACTGACTATACATATGTCCCCATTCTAGGGAGTCCCTATTTCCAGGGCTATTTTTTAACAGCACCCTCTTTTAGTTTTTTGGTAAAGTCAATAACTAATTCATCCAGAAATTTTATAAAACCCTCCTCATCTTGCATAACCAGGTATTTGTTTTCTTCGATTTTTACCCTTTCCTTTTTTAGGAAGTCATCGGCTAGACCTTCATTATCAAGTAGGGTGATGATTCTCTCCACAGAATCAATCAATCTAAATGGCCCATATAGTTTTGGTTCTTCAATGCAACCCCTGGCACTGGTAATTATGTAACAAAATAACTTAAGCAGGTCGTATCTAAGTTTCTCTTCCTCAATGTTACCTTTCATTGGTCGTTTCCCCCTTTTATCCAGCAAATGACCGTGTCTTCCGCCGTTCTTCTTGGTGGAGAATTTGGGATGCTCCTGGGATAACCTAGAGACACCAGTAGCTCAGGAGCAATGTTCTTAGGCAAGTCCAAAAGCTCCCTTACGGCATCTTGATTGAATGACCTTATTATACATGAGCCTAGACCGAGTTCTGTCGCCTCCAGACAGATATTCTGAGCGGCTATAGCGATATCCATTATGGATAATACATCCCTTCCCACCTCCCCTCTCTTATCATAGGCCCTTCTCTTGTCGGCACACAATATCATCAGTGCCGTAGGGTTACCTAGTATTCCTGGAGAAATGGCTTTTACCCGTTCAATGTCTTCTTTCCGTTCAAGTATTACTATATTCCAAGCATGAATATTGCCTGCACTCGGTGCCCAAATTGCAGCTTCTACTAGCTTTTTCAGCTTGTCCTCGGCAATAGCCTCGTCAGTGTAGAATCTAACGCTTCTCCTCTTCTTAATGATGCTGAAGACTTGCATTACTCAACCTCCAAAGGTAAAGAGGGTCTCGGCAGGATAGAGACCCTCTCCATTTTATCTAAAAGATAGCCACTGGTAGCGGCTCAAATCTTCCCTTTTGCTACCTAAAATGAGCTGACGTAAGAACCGTCGTAGCCTAGTTTCACTAATATATGCTTCCAGCAATTAAATCCGTCAGGGGTTCTTGTCCAGGGCTCTGGAGCGTGAATCCCGATAATAGCTATTTCCATGCCCTCCTTGGTATCGGCATTGGTAAGAGGCTCGCCCTCGGTGGTCATCATAGCTATTAAGTCGGGAACCATTATGACCGGCCTCTCTTCCTGCCAGGCAATCATATTCTCATTCTTGGAGTCAATAACGAATGTTTTGCCCTTGTAGTTAGCAGCACCTTCAATAGTTGTTCTGCCAAAGTCAAACCCCTCTGCGGTCCTCATCTCAATCTTCTGGATTTTACCCCGAAACAGTTCCTTGCCGCCGGTGATGGTTATAACCTGTTTCACTGCGTCCTTGCCACTGGCTCTGGCTTCTCTCATTGCCTTACCTATTTTTTCAGTCTTTGATACCGAGTTGGGCACTAGGCACCTTTTGATAGTTGCTATATTGACTACCCAGGTGGCAAATGCTGCCAGCATCCCGAACGAGACGGCAGCCGTTCTGGCTATCGTCTCAGCAGCAGTAGTATCAAGTGGGTCGGCTAGATAGGCGACGATAATATCGCCTGCTTTGTTGGCAAGTACTAACGGGCTGGTGGGTATTTTGTAAATGGGATAAAGCCCGGTAGCAAGCTCAGGAACAGCACGTCCATTGCCATCGGCATCAACCACTGGAACATTCTTCTGTGAGGCTACATAAAGTGGGGTAATGGTATTAAGACCGCCTATTTCACCCGGCATCAGGTAATCTATTTTGACCCCACCCACAGCCGTCATATTCTTCATCGCATCATAGGCAAATATAGCCTCAGGCCCAAACCCTCTTTCAGAAATAGCCTTGGGGGCTCCTATTCCAGCCACCACTACGGCAGTGGCGCTCTCAGGTAGGTCAGCCGGGTCAAGTAGCGTTACCTCGTTCTCCATTTCTTTTACCAGGTTTAACCCATCATGGGGCGAGCCACCACCGCCAGCACCAAGCAGCGTTGACCCCCAGGTTACATCTTCTAGTTCAGCTTTACCTAATATTCTTTTTGCCATCTTTAACCCCCTAAATCAGATGTTTGCCATCTTTAATTACCGTTTTACCGTCAATTACCAGGGTTGGGTTTTTCATAATTCCATCCAGATGCATTGGTGCTTTTACCTTGCCGCCGAAGACGATGTTATCACCGATAGCAACATGCACAGTTCCCATCACCTTCTCATCTTCCAGGGGGCTTCCGGATGGAGTTGCCTTCTCATTGGTGCCAATTCCCAGCTCAGCGATACTCTTTACCTCCTCTCCCTTATCCCGCAACAAATCGGAGAGCGCTTTAGCCTCGGCTCCACCAGTTATCTCGGTAACATAGCCATCCTTTACCACCATCCTTATCGGTGTCTTCATTACCCCCACGCCTGCCATTGACCCATCTACCACGGCTACGCCAGAGGTCTTTCCCTCAACCGGAGCCAGGCATGCTTCACCTGCCGGCAGGTTGCCAAAAGCACCTTTCTCATCCAGGATGCCGGTATCAGCCATCCCCTCTCTCCCCACTATGGAGAAGGTCAAATCTGTTCCCGCTGGTGTAGTCAGTCGCACCTCGTTTCCTTGAGAGAGCAAATCGCGGAACTTCAGGCTCCTCTCTTTTATCTTTATATAATCAGCCGACATCGTCCGAGACATCATTTCTTCAGTTATTGTCGGCATGCTGGCAATTCTGACCCCGCTCTTAGTTGCCTCCAATCTGGCTTTGGTATGAGTTATAGACTTGGAGGTTGGCGCAATTACGACATCTGCGCTTTTCATCGCCTCAGCTACCAAACGAGGCGGCTCGGAGCCATGTGCCTCCCGCTCAACCATTTCAACCAGCACTGCTTCCGCCCCCAAGCTTTTGGCAGCATCAAACAGAGCGGTTCCAATCTGGCGAGATTTCTGGTCAACAATTATCAGCACCTCTTCCGACTTTTTGACCCCCAAGCAGTCTTCTACTACAATCCTTGCCGCCTCTTTCATTCTGTAGACCTCCAACATGTTTTTTAACTTATTGAATTGGTAGCAGCCCTGGGTTCCGGATTATCCCTGCCGGAGTTCTCATGTGACCACAGGCCCTGTTCTCTCCTTTTGCGGAGGCTCCATATAGGTGAGCTTGCTCTGTTTTATCTCCATCCTGACTAGAGCCTCGGCAAACTTTAGCGAGGCTGCCGACGGGTCTATAACAGGGACATCATATCCATTTTCCTTCAGCATTCGGCTTAAATCTGAAGCCACACCCGTCATCCCGGTACAGCCAAGAGCGAGAACATGGGCGCCATCCTTCTCTATGGCACTAAGCATCTCCTGGTATAAAGCCTTCTTTAATCTCTCCTTATCCGCCACCTCCAGGACAGGGATATCAACATACCTGACCGAGGCTAATTTTTCGTAGACGCCCAAAACCTTAGCCGCATTACTCATCATTGGCACCAGGTTCTTCAGCACAGTTATCACCGAGAAGCGATGACCCAGGGCTGCGGCAAATAACATAGATGTCTCGCCGGGACCAACAACAGGTATATTGCTAACCTCGCGTGCCGCCTTTACCCCCACATCTCCGAAACAGTCAACGATTACTCCATCAAATCCTTCCCCCTCGGCTTCCTTTACCTTGCTCAGGATGTCTGGAGTGGCATCGGCTTCATCATAGTGAGACTCAACAGATGCTGGTCCCTTGGCTAGATTTACTACCTCTATTTCTGTGCCCTCAGCAGCGAAATGCTCAAATTCCCGCTTCACTTCCTGGTTAAATTCACTTACTATGATGGGCACAATAACCTTTATCTTCGTTCTCCCACCTCCATAACTAGAGATAAACCACTATGCAGGTGTAGTTTCCGGCCATCCTCCTTTAGCTTTCTTATACATCCAGCCTGCGATTAATGCCAGGAAAAAGCCTATTAGAAAGGTGTCAATTGCCGGGATTGTGGTTATGTTGAACCAGCCGAGTGTGCCTATGCTCGCCCCCGCAGGCGTAGTACAGAAACCGATAAACGAGGCAACTGCCCATGATGCCAGCATCAACCACCGAGCGTTGGCTACTTTAGGCAGGTTCTCAAATTTGTAAAAGTCCCGGTTTATGAAGAAGTAGTCAGCTATGTAAACCCCGGCTATAGGTGGTATCAAAATGCAGAGAGACGATATAAACTCTGGGAAGTGGCCCCATATATTCACAGGCTCCGGCATAGCTAGGATTATGCCGAGCGCGCCAGCAGCGGCGGTTAGCCACCATTTGCGTGCACCTCTAAATATCACGGAAAAGGATAACGCCGCCGAGTACAGGTTATTGTCATTCGTTGTCCACTGGGCCAGAATCAATACCAGCATGGCAATAATACCAAAAGCGGTACCCAAACCGAGCCCGAGCATAACGTTTACCATGTTCCAGTCACCGACGGCATGAGCCAGGATTGCCCCCATGTACATAAGCACAGCCTGGATAACAAAGAAGCCGAGAATCACACCCCAAACCGAATGCCCAGCGCTCTTAGCATAACGGCTAACATCGGGCGTAATCACCGCGCCAACCATGAATCCGCCAGCCACAAATGAGATTGCAACCGCCAGTGTCTGTGGGTCTGCTGGTGCGTGTGCCAGCAGCTCGCTCCAGGAATACTGACCCAAGACATGAACCAGTGAATATATCCACAGAGCGAGGATTATGGGTACGGTAACTAAGCTCAGCCAGGCTAAAGCCCGATAGCCGAAGATGGCACTAACTGTCATCAGTATGCCACCGATTACTATAGCTATCCATAAGCCTACCATCCCCGGGGCAACCCCGGTCATAATCCCCGTTGCCGCCTGAAATGTCACACCGAAAAATCCGAGCTGAAAGGCGAACCAGCCAAAGCAGCCAATGGCGATGGCAGCAGCCACTACAATAACCCCCCTATTGCCGAAGGCAAATCTAGCTATCATCGGCGTTGACAGGTTCAGCCGTGCCCCTACCACTGCAGCAATGGCACCGATTACCGTGGTTATGAGACTGCCACAGATTACTGCGATTGCGGCGGTCTTAAGATCGAGCCAGAACCCGACCATGCCCCCCACCAAAAGGCAAACTACGCAGGCAGCAACGCCGCCCCACACCATACCCATGTTATACCAGCTCTTTTGCCTCTCCTCAGGCACCGGGGCTCTCTCATAGTCCCTTACCAGTGCATCCATCCCCGCTAATTCCTTTTCTTCTTTTGCCACTTAATCACTCCTTTCATAAAAATTTTAGTAATTGGCTGATAAAATCACTTTTTAGTTTTCCTTATACTCAATCCCCCCTTTTCTAAATTTTATCGTCTTTAACTCCTAACTACCCAACAAAAAGGGCGCTGCCACCTGCCATCCAAGGCAATTGCAGCGCCCTCGTCCCATCCCCATCACCACACCCCACGAGCAGAATATGTTATTTTGAGGCTACCTCGCATATTAGAAATAATATAGACTTTATGTGAGCGACTGTCAATACCCCTAAGGGCTATTTCCACACAATTGTTAAGAAGGTCTTTTCTAGCAGGAACGGTCCCATATCATGTACCATCTCAGGTAGGAAAATGATTTTTCAATAGAGGCTGCACTCTTAGCACATTCATAGGTTAAGTATCAGCCAACAAAACGCTATTTCGTTCATAGAACCCCAAGAACCCAACCCTCGAGAATCGCCTGCGTTTTCTTGGAGTCTGAAAGAGGAGGGATAAGAAAGTCTGATAGCTTTCCTTGGTCATCTTTGATTTTTGCCCATCTAACGCAAGCTAAGGCATCCTCTTCATCCGACTTCTGACCTTGGTTCTGGATAGCTGGGTACCACTCGACTAAAACGTGAGCATGACCAGCTGGATCCCAACCGTTAAAAGGCCAGCAGTGCAATGGAATGTTCTGCTGTGAACAAGTGTTTCGAATATGAAATAGGTACGGTATGCCGCAGAGGCTTTGAAGTCCTACTGCTCCTTGTCCTCCAATTTTGAATATTGGCTTAGAACCCTCTATACGCTTTTCGACAAATCGGAATTCCCCAAAAGGGGCGTGTGGGAATGGAAACTTCGGGTTTGTAGCCTGTGAGAAATTTGGTCCCCAAAAAGGGCCGGCTCTCGTTTCTAATAGATGTGCAATCCGCTGATTGGCGACGTCCGCCCATTGGCGTGCGTTTGACTCTGGTTCATCCGTGATCGGCGGTAGGCCAGCAACTCCATTGGCCATACCTTGGAGTATGTTTATCCAAGTTTCCGCAAGACCAGTTAAGGCATACCAAAAACCTTGGGGAAATGAGTACTGAAAGTCGAAACCGCTGCTCTACCCCTGAGCTACGCTGGCTTTATCCAAGTATA
This sequence comes from Dehalococcoidales bacterium, assembly GCA_023129255.1. Taxonomy (GTDB): domain Bacteria; phylum Chloroflexota; class Dehalococcoidia; order Dehalococcoidales; family BS750m-G39; genus JAGMCH01. The sequence goes on along the minus strand of JAGMCH010000007.1, from coordinate 16,894 downwards.
GCACAAAATCAATTGGCTGATAAAAACCAATTATATCCTCCCCAGCAATGTTTTAATGAATGGGAATAGACCGAAAAAGAGAATAAAAAGGGCACAACCGATGGTAGCCGCCACCAGGTTTATCCCGGCAACCTCAGGTCCAAACTGCCATAAAACACTATCCAGCAGGCTACCCAAAAAGCCACCGGCCCAGCCCAAGCCTATAGTTCTAAGCCGCCCGCTGGGCATCACTACCGGTACCAGCTTATTGCCAATGAGCCTGAGTAAAATGGCAATTGCCAGCAAAATAAAAAAGCCAGCTACACTCACTTCAGTCCAAGGCTAGTTTAACAACTCAGTACCCCTTGTCAAATTGTTGACGCTCAGATAGGGTTATGCTAGTATAAGTAGCTGTGCAGGTAGAGGAAGAGCTGGGCAAGCAATCAGCCGAAAAGGATATGCTACTAACAATCGGTGTCTTTGACGGGGTTCACCTCGGTCATAGATACCTGATTTCCCAATTAACAGAGCTTGCCCAAAAGCAGGGTCTGCTCAGTGGAGTGGTAACCTTTCGCCAGCATCCCCAAGAGGTGCTATTCCCTCAAACCAGGCTACCATTCTTGACCGACCTTGCCCAAAGAACAACCCTGCTAAAGAATGAAGGCGTTGAGGCTATTATTGCCCTGTCCTTTACCCGTGAGTTAGCCCAGCTCAGCCCTCGGCAATTCCTGGGTCTACTAGGGAAATACCTCAGAATGCGGGGACTGGTAATTGGACCTGACTTTGCCCTGGGTCAAAGCAGGGGAGGCAATACCGATACCCTGCGCCGACTGGGGCAGGAAATGGGCTTCAGTGTAACTGTGGTGCCCCCGATAATAGTAGATGGTGAGGTGGTAAGCAGCACCGCTATCAGGAAGGCATTAGCTTTAGGAGATATGAAACGGGTGCAGAACCTGGTTGGGCGTCCCTTCAGCCTTCATGGGCGTGTAATCCCCGGGGCGGGACGGGGTATAGAGTTGGGCTTCCCCACCGCCAATCTGGACATAAACGCGGAGCAAGGCCTTCCCGCCGAGGGCGTTTATATTAGCCGGGTTCATATTGATGACCAAGCCTATTCCTCAATGACCAACATCGGCCAGCGCCCTACCTTCGGTGGCAGCCAGCGCGTGGTCGAGGTTTACCTCCTCGACTACCACGGCGACCTGTACGGGCAGGGGCTAACCATTGATATCATTGAGCGCCTCCGTGGCGAGATAAAATTTGATACCCCGGAAGAACTGAAGAAACAGATAGCCGAGGATGTAAAACAGGGAAGAGCCATATTAAAAACACGAGGTGGAAACTAGACTATGTTCAACCAAGATATCGGTTATTTGCTAAAGCGTGGGGTAGCCGAAATTATAGTAGAAGATGAGATGTTGGGGCTACTGCGCTCAGGCAAAAAACTACGGCTAAAGGAGGGGTTCGACCCCAGTTTCCCTGACATTCACTTAGGGCATATGGTAGCACTACGCAAACTGCACCAATTCCAGGAGCTGGGTCATCAGATTGTTCTCATCGTTGCTGATTGGACAGCCCAGATTGGCGACCCCAGCGGAATGTCAGCCACCCGACCAATGCTCTCCATTGAACAGGTCAAGGCTAACGCCGAGACCTATATGCAGCAGTTCTTTAAAGTGGTTGATAAGGAAAAGACAGAGATAAGGTGGCAGAGTGAGTGGTTTGATAAATTTACCCTCACTGACATTATCCAGCTCACCAGCAAGTTCACCGTGGCTCAGTTTCTGGCTCGAGACGACTTCAGCGCCCGCTATAAAGCCGAGCGTCCCATCGCTCTGACCGAGCTACTTTACCCACTGCTCCAGGCTTACGATTCAGTGGCTATTCAGGCTGATGTCGAATTTGGCGGCACTGACCAGAAGTTTAACTTCCTGGTGGGAAGGGAGCTTCAGTCTATGGTGGGGCAGCCTCCTCAACAATGCTTTATGGTTCCTCTGCTGGTTGGAACCGATGGCAGTCAGAAGATGAGCAAAAGCCTGGGTAACTGTATTGGTGTCACCGACCCACCCGAGGAAATATACGGCAAGGTGATGTCCATCCCGGATAGCCTGATTATGGACTACTTTGAATTGCTGACCGATGTCCCTGACCAGGAACTGGAGGAATTCAGACAGGGGCTTAAGGATGCAACTATTAATCCTATGGCACTCAAAAAACGCCTAGCCAGGGAAATTATCACCCAGCTCTACGACCAAAAGGCAGCCACTGAGGCTGAGGAACACTTTACTAGGGTATTTCAAAAAAGAGAGTTGCCTGAGAAGATACGGCAAGTGAAGATAACTGAAGAATTAAAACAAAGAATAAAAGCTCGCTCGTTTAAAGAGGAGGGACTTGCGGCTAGCATCAGAGAGGTCGGTGAGCCTGAAACTGAGGAGTTAATTGTATCAGTTCCTCTGCTGTTATGTGAGATAGGCTTAGCTAAAAGTCGTAGTGATGCTAAGCGTCTTATAGCACAAGAGTCTGTTCGCATAGATGGCAAGACAATTTATGAGACAAAGGGTAATATCAAGATAGGCAGCATAATTAAAGTAGGGCCACGCCGTTGGGTGCAAATGGTTGGATGATGATTAAAATGCAAAAACGCCGCTTTGCCAAAGTAATAAATACTGATACACTATAGTAAAGGAGAAAAATGGAGCACCTACGCGTTCCAGGACCTACCCCCTGCCCGACTGATGTTCTTCAGTCAATGACCAAGCAGATGATAAATCATCGGGGTCCCGAATTTGGGCAGATACTAAACGGGATAACGGCTAAACTAAAACAATCATTCCAGACCAAGAATGACCTCTTTCTGCTCACTGGTTCAGGCACCGGGGGTCTAGAGGCAGCCATCGTTAATACCCTATCCCCAGGGGATAAGGTACTTTCAGCGTCTATCGGCGTCTTTGGCGAACGCTTTGCCACTATCGCTGAAAAATTTGGCGCCGAGGTAGTCCCCCTCCGTTCTGAATGGGGCACAGCGGCTGATGTAGATGCCGTTCGCCAGGCTCTCAAGACGGAACCAAAGATAAAAGCAGTGCTGACTACCCACAATGAGACCTCCACCGGCGTCACCAATGACCTGGAGGCAATAAGCTCAGCGGTGAAGGAATTTGATAAACTGCTGCTGGTTGATGCCATCAGCAGCCTAGGCTCAATCAACCTGCCCGTGGATGACTGGAACGTAGATATAGCTATTACCGGCTCTCAGAAGGGGTGGATGGTTCCTCCCGGCTTGGCTATGGTCAGCGTGAGCCAGGAGGCATGGCAGGCACATGCGAATGCTACCATGCCCCGCTTTTACTGGGACTTTGGCAAAGCCAAGAGCTACCTGGAAAAAGGGGAAACACCATGGACGCCGGCTATCTCTGTAGTATTTGCCCTCTCGGTGGCACTGGATATGATATTAAAGGAAGGCTTGGCTAATGTCTTCGCCCGACATGCCAGAGTTGCCCAAGCCGCCCGAGATGGAATAAAATCACTGGGCTTATCCCTTTTCGCCGAGGAAAGCCATGCCTCCAATACGGTTACCGCCATAGCTGCTTCAGATGGGCTGGATACCAAGAAAATGCTCAAGATTCTAAGGGAGGAACACCAGGTTATACTTGCCGGGGGACAGCAGAAACTGGATGGCAAAATATTCCGCATCGGTCACCTGGGCTGGGTAACCGAAGACGACATTGAGATAGTAATATCAGCCCTGAAAAAGGTATTACCACAGGCTGGATTTAGGGCTAGGTAGGAGAGAAGTAAAATGAGGGTCTTAATTGCTGACCCCATTTCTGAGGAGGGTATAGATATTCTGCGCGGTCACGCCGAGGTGGATATCAAGACCGGGCTAACGCCTGAGGAGATAATATCCACCATTGGCAACTATGAAGCGCTGATAGTACGCAGCCAGACCAAGGTCTCAGCCGAGGTTATTCAAGCCGGGAAAAAGCTACAGGTCATCGCCCGAGCCGGTGTCGGTGTAGATAACATTGATGTAGATGAGGCAACCCAACGAGGCATAGTGGTGGTTAATGCCCCCACCGGCAATACTATCTCAGCCGCCGAGCACACTATCGCCCTTATGCTCTCCTTAACCCGCCACATCCCACAGGCTAATGCTGTGCTCAAATCAGGGAAATGGCGACGGGCTGATTTTATGGGTACCGAGGTAAGAGACAAGACCTTAGGTATCATAGGCTTGGGCAATGTGGGTTCAGAGGTGGCCAAGCGTGCCCGAGGGCTACAAATGAAGCTCATCGCCCACGACCCCTTCATCTCTGTTGACCATGCCCATAACCTGCAGGTGGAGCTTGTTTCCTTAAAACAGTTACTCAAGGAATCAGACTTCATCACCCTCCATATTCCATTAACACCTCAAACCAAAGGACTGATTGGGGCTAAAGAGCTGGCTTCGGTCAAACCAACAGTCCGCATCATTAATACTGCCCGGGGTGGGCTAATCGATGAGAAGGCGCTGGCTAAGGCGGTAAAAGAGAAAAGGGTGGCTGGTGCTGCCATTGATGTCTTCGCCACAGAACCGGCTACCAGCAGCATCCTTTTTGAGGATGATAACATCGTCGTTACCCCTCATCTGGGAGCTTCCACCGCTGAGGCTCAAGTCATGGCAGCTAAGGATGTAGCCGAGCAGGTTATTGATATATTTAAGGGACAACCACCCAGATATTCGGTTAATGCCCCCTTTATCCCGGCTGAAACCCTCTCGGCTCTGGCACCCTTTATGAAGGTTGCTTCCACACTGGGCAGGCTGGCTAGCCAGCTAGCTGAGGGACAAACGAATGCCATCCAGGTTAAATATGAAGGCGAGATTTCCAATTATGATACCAATACTCTCAAGGCAGCCGTTCTTGGGGGACTACTTGAGGGGATAAGCGAGGAGCGGGTTAATCTGGTCAATGCCAACATACTCGCCACCCGGCGTGGTCTCAGCGTTGTGGAACAAAAAGAAGCCATCTGTGAAAACTACGCCAGTCTTGTTACTGTAGAGGTTACTACCAGCGCCGGGGTAACCACCGTCGCCGGGACAGTAATACATAGCGAATCGCACATCGTTCGGATCAACAGTTACTGGATTGATATTGTACCCACCGGGGGCTATTTCATTTTCAGCGACCACCTAGACCGCCCCGGGCTTATCGGAACCGTAGGCAAGATAACCGGCGATGCCGATATAAATATTAGCGCCATGCACGTGTCTCGCCTCAAGCCCAGAGGTCAAGCCCTGATGATACTAGCTCTAGATGAGCCTCTGCCTGAGGAACGGCAGCAGCAATTGTTATCTATCCCCGATATCTACACGGTGAAACTGGTAAAGCTGTAATCTTAAATGGCTGTCTTGAAGGTGTCTACACCAGCCGATGGAAGACTAATCCCGCTGGCACCTTGGGGTAAAAGTAGGTCGCCTTCTTCGACATCCTATCGCCGGCATCGGCAATGGCTTTGACCACTTCCACCTTAACCGGGCTTAAAAGAAAGGCTAGCTGGTATTCTTGCTCTAATACCTTGTTTACCGCATCCTCTCCGTCATAGCTATAACTCAGGGTTAGTTCACCACCACCACTGCCCAGCCCCGCCAGCTTACTCAGTATGACATCGTCAACAATATCAACATCCAACCTTTTGTATAGCTCAGAATGAAAGTAAGGCATCATTTGGTCGGCGGCAGTAAAGTCGCGCAACCTAAGCAGGAGAAGACGCCCCTCAGCCAAACCAAGAAGAACCAATCTAACCTCATTTGTCTCCCCTGCCGTCAATAAATGGTCAATTTGTTGCCAGACATCAGGTTTATTAAGCGGCAATTTCTCTATTTCAAAGAATGACCCCAACTTAGCCGTCAACTCATTCAGGGTTGCTCTTGATATACCACGAACCAGCCGGTGAGCCGGCAAAATGATAAGCCCGGGGTCGGAGAAATCCACCAGCTCCATCATCACGAAATTAAACGCCTCGTCTCCCGAAACTGATGAAGAATAGGTGCGCCTCTCTCTCTGGTAGGTAAGAGCGCTCTCATAGCGATGATGCCCATCGGCAACATAAAGCGGCTGATGGGCTAAGCTCCCGCATATCTGGTCGATAACCTCAGGCTCAGTGACAGCCCAAACATTATGCCTTTCTCCCCGGGTATCACTCAAGCTAATTATAGGCTGGCTTGGCTCCTGCGCCGCTAGCAACGAGGAGACCCGCTGTCCCTGGTCTTCAAATAGAGCTAAGATTGGGCTAGTATTGGCTTGGCATACCCATAGCAGGCTCAATCGGTCATTGGTGTGCTCAATCAGTGTGCCCTCATGAGGGCGGACTACCATCTCATCCCATTCCACCAACCTGACACAGGCGATTATACCGCGGCGTCTGCATTCCTTCCCCCTGTAGTTGAAATAGTGGTCGTGGAGATAGATAGCCGGCACTTCGTCAACCACCAGAACGCCTTGCTCCAGCCACCGCTCTAAGATAGCTGCTGAACGAGTATATTTATTGTCAGTAGCTGTATCCTGAGGTAACTCCCGATTATGCTCCAAGCGGACGAAGTTATACTCGCTGAGGCGATAGAGCTCTTGCTGCAACTGTGGGGAAATAATGTCATACGGGGGGCAGATAACGTCAGCCAGGTCTTTGACCAGCTCTTGATTATAACGCACACCCCGGAAGGGATGAACTTCAGCCACGGTTTCCTCTTTCTTAATATACAGGGGGTTCTGCCAGACTAGTTTACCGTATGCCAGGGAAAGACACAAGTGTCACTACTAAATGTTTAGACCCCCCCCCACCCCATTTTTAACAGTTCTCTTACTTCCCACCCACCCACCCACAAAAGCCTGGCAGCAAGCCCTAGAGGGCGGGCGGATGGGGAAAAACAACTAAAAACGGGGGCGGGGTGGTAAAGAAAACATTTAAGCATCCTCAGCACATCTACTCCTATCTGTTTTACCTTTTGCCTAACTATACAGTGTGTTATAATTTGTATAAAGACAGCATCTTAAAGGTGTTCTGTGGCCAAGCTAAATCAGGTAAAGCAAAGGATAGAGAAGTTAAGGGCGGAAATTAACCATCATAACTATCGGTATTATGTGCTGGATAGCCCCGAGATTTCCGACGCCGAATATGATGAGTTAATGAGGGAACTCCAGAAGCTGGAGGAGGAGCATCCCCGGTTCTTGACCCCAGACTCACCCACCCAGCGGGTGGGGGCGGCTCCGGTGGAAGCCTTCGGCGTAGTAGAACACCCCCAGCCCTTGCTCTCCCTGGGTAATGCCTTCTCCCAAGAGGAGCTAGCAGCCTGGTATAAGCGGACTTCAAAGCCAATAGCCGGAGAGAAATTTGACTTTACCTGCGAGCATAAGATTGATGGCTTAGCCGTAGCGCTGACCTATGTCGATGGCAGGTTCACCACCGGGGCTACCCGCGGCGACGGTCTGCGCGGTGAAGATATCACCCAGAACCTGAGAACCATCAGGAGCATCCCGCTGTCTGTCCCCAGAGATGCCCCAGCCCGATTTGAGGTGCGGGGTGAGGTCTTTCTACCCAAAGCCGGCTTTGAGAAACTGAATCGGGAGCGGGCTGAGGAAGGGCTGCCCCTGTTTGCTAACCCCAGGAACGCCGCCGCCGGCTCAGTGCGCCAGCTTGACCCCCGCATCACCGCCAAGCGCCCGCTGGATATCTATATCTACATGCTGGGTTATGCCGAAGGCAAAGCCACTCCCCCCACCCACTGGGAGACCATGGAGTATCTCAAGTCGCTTGGCTTCAAGATAAACCCCAATAACGAACTGCTCGCCAGCATTGACCGGGTTGAGAAATTCTACCACACCTGGGTGGAGAGGAGAGAGAGCCTGCCCTACGAAGCTGACGGCATCGTGGTCAAGGTAAACCAGCTCGACCTCCAGGAACGACTGGGAAGCATCGGTCATGAGCCGAGGTGGGCTATAGCCTACAAGTTCCCCGCCATTCAAGGCACCACCCGCTTAATTGATATTGGTATCAGCGTGGGCAGAACCGGCACCCTCAACCCCTATGCTATCCTGGAGCCGGTTTCCGTGGGAGGGGTAACCATCAAACAGGCCGCCCTGCACAATGAGGACGACATCAGGCGCAAGGACATCCGCATCGGTGATACCGTGGTCGTGCAGCGAGCCGGTGAGGTGATACCACAGGTCGTCGGACCGGTCGTAAGCAAGCGCAGTGGGCGAGAAAAGGTATTTAAAATGCCCAAACGCTGCCCGGTATGTGGCGCTGAGGCGATTAAGCCTGAGGGGGAGGCTATGTCACGCTGCACCAATGCCGCCTGTCCCGCCCAGGTTCAAGAGCGACTGGAGCACTTCGTCTCCCGGGTAGGTATGGATATCAGGGGAATTGGCGAATCCCAGAGTGCCATGCTGCTAAGGGAGGGGCTGGTCAAGAATGCGGCCGACCTCTATGACCTCAAGGATAAAAGGGAGCAGCTGGTCAATTTGGAGAGAATGGCGGAGAAGAGCGTCAGCAATATACTGAATGCTATTGAGAACAGTAAACGGAGACCGTTATCCAGGGTTATCTTTGCCCTGGGTATACTCCATATCGGCGAAGAGATGGCAGAAATTCTAGCCAGTCACTTTGGCAGTATGAATAGGCTGGCCAATGCCTCCAGGGAGAAACTGCTGTCCATTCCCACTGTGGGACCGAAGATTGCCGATAGCATCGTTGCCTTCTTCCGACAGGAAGAAAACCAAAAAATCATCCAAAGACTGAAGGACGCCGGGGTTAAACTGGAAGAAAAGAAAGCCAAGCCCGAGGAATTGCCTCTAGCCGGGCTAGAGTTTGTTATCACCGGCAGGCTAGAAGCCTCCTCCAGGCAGGAGGCAGAAGCAAAGATAAAAGGCCTCGGCGGCACAACCAAAGACAACGTCACCAGGAAGACCACTTACCTGGTAGTAGGCGCTGACCCCGGCGGCACAAAACTTTCCCATGCCCAGGAGCTGGGCATTAAGCAAATCAAAGAAGAGAAACTCCGCCGTCTTCTGGAGCGGAAAGCCTGATTATGAAGTTAATCGTTGGCTTAGGTAATCCGGGGCGGGCTTATGCCCGCAACCGCCATAATATCGGCTTTTCCTGCCTCAACCATTTTGCCAAGGCGCAAGGTATAAGATTTGATAGGAAACAGGGCCTCGCCCGGATTGGCATGGGCAAAGTTGCCAACAATGAGGTGGTGTTAGCCAGACCTCAGACCTACATGAACTCAAGCGGTCGGCCGGTAAGCCGGCTGGTACAGAGGTTCAATATTAACCTTAACGACCTCCTGGTCATCCATGACGACCTTGACCTGCCTCTGGCTAAAGTCCGCTTAAGCTTTGGCAGCAGTTCCGGCGGGCACAAGGGCATTGACTCTATCATCAAAGAGCTGGGAAGCCAGGATTTCATTCGCATCCGAATAGGCATTGGACGACCGGATAAGACTGAGATTAGCGAGGAAGACATTATTTCCTACGTGCTCAGCAATTTCACTCCCGATGAAAAACAAGCCATCGCCCCGGTCATACCCAGGGTCAGTGAAGCTATCCTCTGCCTCCTCACCGAGGGTTTGACCCCAGCCATGAATAAGTTTAACTAGGGGAATATTTATTAACCCCATCCTCCTTTATCCCCCTTCCCCTTGCCAAGGGGAAGGGGGAATGATTTTTTAAAAGAGGGGCGCTAGCCCCTCTTGGACGCCCCAATAAAGCAAGAGATTGGGGGCAAAACCCCCATAGGGTGGGTGGGCGGGAAAAAAGACAACTAATAACAGGGGAGGGGGGAGGAACCAGCTTTCTAAATAATCTCCCTTTGCCATAGTTTAGCCCCAGTGATATAATTCCTATACTTATGGATAAGAAAAAATTCATTGCCGTTATTGGCGGTGGGCAATGCTCTAAAGAGGAAGCCCGGCAGGCTGAAGAGGTGGGACGTGAGCTAGCCAGACGAGGTGTTATCCTGGTCTGCGGTGGGCTGGGCGGAATTATGGAGGCAGCCTGCAGGGGCGCTAGCTCGGAGGGTGGAACCACTGTTGGCGTCCTGCCCGGGGATAATAGGCAGTCAGCCAACCCCTATGTACAGATTCCCATAGTTACCAACATGGGCTACGCCAGAAACATCGCTGTGGTCAAATCAGCCCAGGCAGTAATCGCCATCGGCGGCAGCTATGGCACCCTCTCCGAGATAAGCCACGCCTTGCAGAGTGGTATACCGGTTATCGGCTTAAATACCTGGTCATTATCCCGAAACAACCAGCAGGACAAGTCCATTATCCCGGCTCAAAGTCCCACCGAGGCCATAGATAAAGCCCTTGATTTAGCCACCGCCCGAAAGTCAAAGGAATAAAATGTCAACCATTGACAGGGTCAAAGCCAGGGAAATCCTGGACTCCAGGGGCAATCCCACTCTGGAGGTTGAGGTAGAGCTATCCGATGGCACCACGGGACGGGCAGCGGTGCCTTCTGGAGCCAGCACCGGCAAGTATGAGGCGGTGGAACTCAGGGATGGCGACAAGTCCCGCTTCGGCGGACTGGGAGTGCTCAAGGCAATAGCCAATGTCAATAAAGATATCGCCTTGAGCCTAAAAGGGCTGCCTGCTTCAGACCAGGCAGCCATTGACCACAAGTTGATAGAGCTTGATGGCACCGCCAACAAATCACGCCTGGGGGCTAACGCCATTCTGGGAGCATCGTTAGCCGTGGCTCACGCTGCGGCTAATTCCCGTGATATGCCCTTATACCTCTACCTGGGTGGAGCCACCACCTACACCCTGCCCGTCCCCATGTTCAACATCCTGAACGGTGGCAAGCATGCTGCCAACTCCACCGATTTTCAGGAGTTTATGGTGGTGCCGGCTGGAGCCAGCAGCTTCAGCCATGCCCTGCAAATGGGCACCGAGGTCTACCACTCACTAAAACAGGTGCTCAAGGATAAAGGTCTGAATACCAACGTCGGCGACGAGGGGGGATTCGCCCCCTCCCTACCCTCAAATAAGCAAGCCATAGAAGCCGTCCTTTCTGCCATGGAAAAAGTCGGCTACAAGCCGGGCAAGGACTGCTTCATCGCCCTGGACCCGGCAGCCAGCGAATTTTACAAAGATAATCAATATGTCTTGGCTAAAGAAGGCATCTCTCTCACCACCAAACAAATGGTTGATTATTATGTCAAGTTGGCATCCACCTACCCTATTATCAGCATTGAGGACGGCATGGCTGAGGACGACTGGGAAGGCTGGCAGCTCCTGACGGAGAAACTGGGAAACAGCGTCAATCTTGTTGGCGATGACCTCTACGCTACCAATGCTAGTCGCTTAAGCCAGGGCATCAAGCTAAAGGCGTCCAACTCCATTCTCATCAAGCCCAACCAGATTGGCACCCTCACCGAGACCATTGCCGCCATTAAGATGGCGCAGCAGGCGGGCTGGACGGCGGTGGTGAGCCACCGCTCCGGCGAGACCGAAGATACCACCATCGCCGACCTGGCGGTGGGACTGGCTACCGGCTTAATCAAATCCGGCGCCCCCTGCCGCTCCGAGCGCACTGCCAAGTATAACCGCCTGCTCAGAATAGAAGGTGAGCTGGGGGGAAATGCCAGCTTTGCCGGAAGGCAGGCTTTCTACAACTTAAAGCGATAGGTAATGAAAGAACTAAACATATCAGAGAAGATTCCAAAACAGATTAGAAAGTGGACCTGCCACAAGCTTGAGTGCTTTGCTGAATATATTGAAGCCTATACCAGAGCGCTGGACAATGGCCAGTGTTGCTACCTGGAGCTATATGCTGGATGTGGCAACTGTATCTGTAAGGGCACCGACTGCATTATTGAAGACTCAGCACTTCGGGCACTGGGAACCGAAACAAAATTCGCCAAATATATACTTATAGTAAGAGACAGCCAGAACGCCGACAGCCTAAAGCAGTTGACAGCCCCACACGATACCGCTGATATAAAAATAATAACTGGCAACCCGGTTAATGAGAAAGTTCTCCAGCAAGCCTTTGACCTCATTCCCCGCTCGGCATCCAGCTTCGCCCTTATTGACCCCCCGGGCTACAGGAAGCTGCGATGGTCAACAATCAAAAAACTGGGGGCTCATGGCAGCGATTGGAAGGGTCACAAGATAGACCTGCTGATAATCCTCCCCCTGGAGATGGCACTGCTGCGGAATTTAACTCGCCCAGAGTGCCAAGCCTCAATAACCCGACTCTATGGAAACCGCAAATGGCAGGAGATTAAGCAAAAAAGGCTAAAAGGTAAAATAGGACCAGATGAAATGAGACGCCAGCTGGTGAAGCTATTCAAGGCAGGGTTAAGAGGTCTGGGCTACAAGTATGTTGAGGATTTCAAGCCGGCCTCACCCTCCAGGCAGCCCTTTTACCATGTAATTTGGGCTAGCGACAGTAAGCGGGAGGCTAAAATGATAAGCGACGCCTGGTGCAAGGAGAGATACCTGCCTTGCGAGCTACTCTACAGCCGGAAAGATAGACCCCAATGAAAAAAATCGGTATTACCACCACTGTTCCTATAGAGGTATTACTAGCCGCCGGCTATCAGCCGGTTGACCTCAATAACGTCTTTATCACCGACCCCAGCCCGGAACGGCTGGTTTATATCGCCGAGCGGGCTGGCTTCCCCTTAAACTGCTGTAGCTGGATTAAGGGAATCTACGGGGCATGTATGGAGCATAAAATTGATACCGTCCTCTGCGTTACCACCGGCGATTGCTCCAACACCATCATGCTAATGGAGGTGCTAAAGTTAAAAGAAATCAACGTCGTGCCCTTTGCCTACCCTGATAAGCCCGATAGCCAGCGAATGCAGCATGCCTTGCAAGCACTGGCGGAAACCCTAAAAATTAGCTTAGATGCTGCCGAGCAGGTCAGAGCTGAGCTTGCATCCTGCCGCCGCCTGGCACTAAAGCTGGACGAGCTTACCTGGAGGGAAGGACTGGTCAGTGGCTTCGAGAACCACCTGTGGCTGGTATCCGCCTCCGACTTTAATCAAGACCACCATAAATATTACCAGGAGCTACAAGAATTACTAGCCCAGTGCCAGCAGCGCCAGCCCTATCCTTCAGAATGGCTAAAGTTAGCCTATATCGGTGTGCCCTCGGTCTATGGTCAGGACCTCTATCCCTACTTGGAGAATAATGGAGCTAGAGTAGTATTCAATGAAATTCAGCGCCAGTTCGCCATGCCCCAGCCGGGGGATTCCCTGGCTGAGCAATACTCAAACTATACCTACCCCTACTCCATATATGACCGGCTAAAGGACATCACCGCCGAGCTTAAAAAACGCCATATTGACGGCGTCATCCACTATGTCCAGGCTTTCTGCCACCGCGGAATTGGCGACATCATCTTTAGAGACGTTATTAAATTGCCCATCCTAACCCTGGAAGGGAACGATGACTTTTTCCTGACCCATCACCTAAAAACCAGGATTGAAGCCTTCCTCGACATGCTCCAGCGCAGTCGACGAAGGGCGAAAATCGTTGAGGAGGTATAAAAATGGCAACCAAAATCGGCATTAACGGCTTCGGGCGTGTGGGCAGATTAACCCTCAGGGCGGTTAACCAATACCACCAGGGCAAACTGGAGGTGGCAGCTATTAATGACCTGACTGATACCAAGACCAACGCCCACTTACTGAAATGGGACAGCACCTATGGTCGCTACCCCGGGGAAGTAAAAGCCGCCGATGATTCCATCACAGTTGATGGTAAACAGGTAAAGGTGCTGGCGGAACGCGACCCGGGTAACATCCGGTGGCGCGACTGGGGCGTAGACATAGTGATAGAATCAACCGGTCTATTCACCGATGCTACCAAGGCGGCGGCTCACCTTAAGGGCGGCGCCAAGAAGGTGCTCATCTCCGCCCCGGCACGCAACGAGGATATAACCATCGTCCTCGGCGTCAATGAAGCTCAATATAAGCCAGATAAGCACCAGATTATATCCAACGCCTCATGCACCACCAACTGCATTGCCCCGGTGGTCAAGGTGTTGCATCAAAGCTTTGGCATAAGTAAAGGGCTGATGACCACTATTCACGCCTATACCAACGACCAGAGACTGCTGGATATGTTCCATCGCGACCTGCGCCGGGCGCGAGCCGCTGCCCTGAACCTCATTCCCACCACCACCGGCGCTGCCAGAGCGGTAACTCAGGTTATCCCTGAACTCAAGGACAGACTCCATGGCTTAGCCCTCAGGGTTCCAGTAGCTATCGTCTCCGTGGTTGATTTCGTCGCCGACCTAGAGAAAGAGGTTACCGTGGAACAGGTCAACCAGGCTTTTGAGCAGGCTGCCGCCGGAGATTTAAGCGGAATTCTGGAGTACTGCCAGGAGGAGCTGGTCAGCAGCGATTTCAAGGGTAATCCTGCCAGCTCTATCTTTGATGCCCCGAGCACCATGGTCGTTGCCGGCAATATGGTCAAGGTGCTGGCTTGGTATGATAACGAGTGGGGCTATAGCTGCCGCCTGGCTGACCTTGCCGCCTATGTCGCCGGTAAAGGAATATAGCCAACAATAGACACCCTACCCAAAGGTAGGGTTGACATTGTTTAGTAACTATGCTTAAAATAATACAACGCTCTTAATATCGAGGTGAAAAATGAAATTGGTGGTTGTAGGTTTTGGACAATGCGGTGGCAGGCTTGCCGATGAATTTGCCCGACTAAACAGAAGGGCACGTGGTCAGCGCGGGATAGAGATAGTTCCCGGTGCCTTCGCTGTAAACACGGATGCCGCTGATTTAAGCGGGCTGCAAACCATAAGACCTGATTACCAGCATAGAATCCTCATCGGCGGTCGAAGAACCGGAGGTCACGGCGTAGGTAAAATAAACGAGTTGGGGGCTGAGGTGGCCAGAGAGGATGGCGACAAGGTTGTAGATGCCCTAAGAACAGCCCACCGCTTCTTTGAGACCGATGCCATTTTACTCATCGCCGGTATTGCTGGCGGCACAGGCTCAGGAGCACTGCCAATAATCACACAAATGATGAAAGACCGCTATTTGGATAAGCCGGTCTATTCCCTGGCTGTTCTTCCCTTCACTCATGAAGAGGAAACCGAGGAAAGAACTATTTACAACGCAGCCACTTGCCTTAAGTCCCTATACCCCGTTGCTGACGCCATATTTCTTGCTGACAATCAAAGGTTTGTCAGGAAGGACTTCTCACTGAGAAATAACCTGTCTCAGATTAACACCTTAATGGTTGAGCCATTCTATAACCTGCTTTGCGCCGGTGAAGAGACAAGACGCCGGCATATTGGGGCAAGGATGGTTGATGCCGGGGACATAATACAAAGCCTGGTAGGCTGGACAGTAATAGGCTATGGTAAATCACAATTGCCGCTTTTCAGGTTCTTCTCCTTCGGCAGGAATTTCAGGAAGAAGAGCACTGAGACCCACCGTGGAACTCAGGCGATGGATGAAGCCTTAAGCGAGCTGTCAGTGAAATGCAATCCTGCGGAGGCGGGGAGAGCACTATACCTCGTCTCGGCACCACACAAAGAAATGAATATGGACCTGGTTAAAGACCTGGGAGAGTACCTGAGAGATATGACCCCGGAGGCAGTGATAAGGAATGGCGACTATCCCAGGGAAAAAAGTCTAATAGATGTAACCCTGGTCCTGTCTGAACTCGGCAGCGTGGAAAAGATAAAGGGATACTATGAAACAGCAACCCGGTTTATTCACGCCTCCAAAGGTAGGGAAAAAGATGCCGAGAGCAAACTTAGAGAAATAGAAGAAGTAGCAAAGGATATACCCTCATTACTATAATCAGCCATCTAAGCATGTTGGCCAGCTTTACTAGCAGATATATAAGAGTCAAACTAGTAAAGCTGGCTTTTATTTAATAAACGGCGTCTATTTGCTCAAATTGCTCAAAAACCCCCTTTGGAAACCAGACAATATGGAGTATAATAGAAGCAACAAAGATGGCATCTCAAGTTTTTTATCGCAAGTGGCGTCCCCAAACCCTAGCCGAGATAGTCGGTCAGGAACAGGTAACACAGACTCTGAGTAATGCCCTCAAAAGCGGTCGCGTGTCTCATGCCTATCTTTTCTATGGCCCACGAGGAACAGGTAAGACCAGCACCGGGCGTATTCTGGCTAAGGCGGTGAACTGCCTTAACAATGGCAAGGGCGAACCGTGTAATACCTGTGAGATATGCCAGGCAATAACCGAGGGCAGGGCTTTGGATGTCATAGAGGTTGATGCCGCCAGCAACCGGGGCATTGATGAAATCAGAGACCTTCGCGAGAAGGTCAACTATGCCCCCAACCAAGCCCGCCACAAGGTCTATATTATAGATGAGGTACACATGCTGACCAAGGAAGCCGCCAATGCCCTGCTCAAGACCCTTGAGGAACCGCCACCTTATGTTATCTTCATCCTAGCTACCACTGAAGTCCATAAGGTCCCACCCACAATCCTATCACGATGTCAGCGCTTCGACTTCAGGCGTATTTCTCAGGCAGATGTAGTCTCAAAACTAACCCGTATTTGTAGCGCAGAGGGCATTCATATAGAGCCAGAGGGACTGCGGCTTATCGCCAAAAGCGCTACCGGTAGCCTGCGAGATGCCGAAAACCTGCTGGAACAATTGACCACCTACTATGGCACTGAAGTTGAACTCCGCCAGGTTCAAGCTATCCTGGGCATCACCGGAGACGAGCGGGCTAAGGAGCTGATTCGGCACATTGTAAATAATGATATTTCCGCCGGAGTGTCAACTATAAACAGCGTCAATAGCGATGGCGTGGATTTGCGCCAGTTTAATCGGGAAGTGGTGGAATACCTCAGGGAATTACTACTGATAAAGACCGGCTCCGAGGAAGCGGTAGACCTCACCGCCGAGGACATAGCCGAGCT
>JAGMCH010000069.1 GCA_023129255.1 Dehalococcoidales bacterium | reverse complement strand
TAAAAGCTTGCTGAAATACCTATCATGGTTTTTCCTCGACTACAAGCCAGCCATTGCGCATGGCTAGGGCAACAGCGTGGGCTCTATCATTGGCATTTAGTTTACGAAGAATGGAGCTAACATGGTTCTTGATTGTTTGCTCACTGATGTCCAGGATATAGGCGATTTGCTTGTTTGAGTTGCCCTGGGCAATGTAGTTTAGAATCTGCGCCTCCCTGTTGGTGAGAGGCGCAGCCACGGCTTCCATAGCCTTTCCTATTGATGCTATATCCTGAAATTGCTTTAATACATGCTTGGCAACCGTGGGTCTAGTTGTAAGGCTTTCATTGATGGGATATTCACCGTTTTTGGCTCGTCTTACGGTGCTAATTAGTTCTTCGGCAGTAGCCTTCTTATTCAAGCAGGCTACGGCTGCGGTTTTAATAATCTCGAAGAGCTCCTCATCATTGGGGTTGGGGCTTAGCATTATTACTTTGGTATTTGGGTAGAGTCGGGCAATTTTTCTACTCAGTTCAAGCCCGCTGTGAGTGGCCAGGTCAGTGCCTAATAGGGCAACATCGGGGAGATTGGCTTCAATTAGCTCTAATGGCTCCTGAGTCGGGTCACAGTCTAATATTTCGAAGTCAGGTTGTTGAGACAGCACCTGGCGCACACCCGCCCTGAAAAATGCTTGCTCATCAATTATCATTACCGTGATTTTATCCACTCCATTACCTCCTGATTAGACCTTATACCTTGTAGTCGACCAACACCTTATCATCACCTCTGGAGCTTGGTTTGTCAGGGGGGATTTCCTCTTCTCTCACCTTCGCTGTTCTTGATTCTTGTGAAATGAAGCTAGTAATATCTTCCTGTCGGAATCTCCGGTCACCCCGGGCGCCGATGCGGTATGTCTTTAGTATTCCCTGGTTGCTCCACCGCCTTACGGTGTTAATATGTACATTAAGCAGGCGAGCTACATCGCTTGTCGTCAGCATAGGGTCAATTTTTTTAGGGTTTGCCATAGCTTGCTTCCTCCCTCAGGCTACCTTAAACTTACATCTAACTACTATACCTTATCTTATTTCCTCGCGCAACCACCCAAATGGGTCAATTTGAGTAGTGAATAGTACTAGGAAAAAAGTCCTAAGTGATTGACAAGGTTTTTACCAGTCTCTATACTGAGGTGAGCGAATGTTTATTATAGGGCGCTGGTTTAGCCATATTTGTGGTAAGGGCAGCTAGGTTTAAAAGTAGGCGGGGGACGAAATGGTAAGATGTCCTAATTGTGGTCAAAAAACTGAAGGCGACTTTTGCCAATGGTGCGGCTATCCCATAATGAGGGGTGGCCCGGTTAGGGGGCAAAGGGCGAAGCGGGAAGCTAAGGAGAAGGCGAAGAGAGAGGCTAAGGAGGCTAAGGAGAAAGCGAAGAGGGAAGCCAAGGAGGCTGAGGAGAAAGCGAAGAGGGAAGCCAAGGAGGCTGAGGAGAAAGTAAAACGGGAAACCAAGGAAGCTGGAGAAGCTGGGGAGAAAGCAAAGAAGGAAGCCAAAGGGGCTAGGGAGAGAGCAAAGGAGGAAACCAAGGAAGCTAAAGAAGCTGGGGAGAAAGCAAAGCGGGAAGCCAAAGGGGCTAGGGAGAGAGTAAAGGAGGAAGCCAAGGAGGCTGAGGAGAAAGTAAAACGGGAAGCCAAGGAAGCCAAGGAGGCTAAGGAGAGAGCAAAGGAGGAAGCCAAGGAGGCTGAGGAGAAAGTAAAACGGGAAGTCAAGGAAGCTAGAGAGGCTAAGGAGAAAGCAAAGGAGGAAGCCAAGGAGGCTGAGGAGAGGGCGAAGCAGGAAGCCAAAGAGGCTAGGGAGAGGGCAAAGGAGGAAGCCAAGGAGGCTGAGGAGAAAGTAAAACGGGAAGCCAAGGAGGCTGAGGGGAGAGTAAAGCAGGAAGCCAGGGAAGCCAAACGAGTTGAGGAGAAAGCGAAGAGGGAAGCCAAGGAGGCTAAGAAAGCTAAGGAAGCCAAACGAGTTGAGGAGAAGGTTGAAAAAGAAGCTGAGCCGGCAGTAGGCGTTGCGCTTTATAAGGGAATGGTGGAACTGACGATAGTGCCGCCAATAGGTTTAGGCCAGCTGGAGAATTTGGAGAAAGATTTACGCCAGGTTGAAAATCTGCGTCTGGTATTAGTTGGGGGTTCGGTGGAGAAAGGCAGCAGGATTGTTGTATCCGCAGAGGAGCCTCTCCCTTTACTTCATATCCTGGGAGAAATGCCAGCCGTAGAACAGGTGATTAAGAAAGGCAGCGAAATTCAGGTCACGCTGAAAGCAAAATAACTATATCTAAGGGATATCTTCAGACTAGCATAATTTTTTACTTGGCTCTTCTTCTCCGCACCCAGAAGCCAAGGATACCGAGAAGCAATACGCCTAGCGCGCCAAAGATATACCAAGCCCAATCTGGTATTGAAGTCCAGGAAAAGCCAATGTGGAATGATATTGGATATGTCCACTCACTCTCATTGAAGGCACCATCTACTGCCTTTACCCTCCAGTAGTAGGGGGCTTCCTTTTCGGTTGGCTCTAGCTTCTCCTCTTCAGCCACAGTATATTCCGAACTGGACAAGTCTTCCTTCTCCAGCACTATGGTAGTGAAATCGGCATCAGAGGCAACCTGAAGGGTATAGCTCACACCACTGAGGTCGGTAACATCTTCCCAGTCAAAGTATGCTTCTGCCGCAGCTGTGCCGGTGACTTTTGGTCGCAGCGGCGCTGGCGTTGGTGGTGCCTGTGATTCCATAGTGAAGGTGGATGTTGCCGTGCTGGTGTCATCAGTGGCGGTTATAGCATAGCTTCCAGCTATACTGGGCGGGACAGTAAAGTCCACCGAGAAACGTCCGTCATCATCAGCGGGGACTGTAGCTACAGGGATGGTCTCATCATTATTGCTATAGGTGATGGCAACCGTAGCGTTGGCTATGAAACCAGCGCCACTGATGACAAGCTCCATGCCAACATGCCCGGGCGAGGTCGGGCTGGTGATTGGGTTCAAGTTAATGCCACCCCAAATAGTCAATTGAGCTTTAGCCCTATGGCGGTTATCATCACGAGCTTCTACTTCCCTGGTGCCATAACTGCCATGGAAAGGTACGAGGAAGCTACC
Organism: Dehalococcoidales bacterium; assembly: GCA_023129255.1. Lineage (GTDB taxonomy): Bacteria > Chloroflexota > Dehalococcoidia > Dehalococcoidales > BS750m-G39 > JAGMCH01. The sequence continues at coordinate 10,580 of JAGMCH010000069.1, read as the reverse complement.
ATCGAAGCTACCGTAGTGATTGGTATTTATGGTCATTGGCGTAGTGGGAACCTCAGCGTCATCGAGGGTGATGGTTATAATCTCCCTCTTCCCAAACCCGGTGCCGCTGAACTGCACCAATTCACCTGCTGCCGGGTTGGTTGGGTCTATGGTTATTTGGGGTTCCACGCTGAACTCAGCCTCGGGCTTATTGCCAGATTCGTCAATGACGGTTATGGTATGGCTACCAGCACTGCTCTCCGGGATAATAATGGTGCAGGTAAATTTGCCATCGTCATCGGTTTGGCTATCACCACTTGCTATGTCAACCTCTTCCACATCATATTGAACGGTGATTTTTTGGTTACTGCGAAGACCTTCACCGCTAATCTTGACCTCGGTGCCTACCGTGCCCTCCTCAAGGTCTAGCTCAATTTCACCATCAATTACGGTAAATCCAGCAACAGCTACTATGTGTTTGCTGGGGATATAAGTGGCATAAATATAATAGTCGCCACCATGCACATCTTCCCTATCTTCGCCATCGCTGAGTTCATCAGGTACATAGAATAGGTAGGTAAGGGAGAAACCGCCATCGGGATTAATATAAGCTCTCGCTACTCGTTCGTAGGCAGTGACTTCGACGTCGATTTCATCACCCTTTTCGGCTATATCACTGGAGAGATAGATAAAGACTAGCTGATTGGCATTGAAATCGCAGCCCTCAATTTCAATCCGGTCGCCGATTTCGCCCTCGTTGGGGTAGAGATCAATAGACGCACCGGCGGCGTGGGCGGGGGCAGTCGATACCGGTACCAGCAGGGCAAGGATAATGCTTAATGCCAGGATGTGGCAAATTTTACTATATTTCATTCCGTATTTACTCAGGGACTTTTTACCTTGTAAAATTTATTTAATAATAGGCTTCAATATGCCCCCTGTCAATCGCTGGCTTCCATTGAGCTGAAGGATTGACCAACTTTTGAACGTAACCGAGCCTACAGTCCTTGACAGGGGCATGCTGGCTATATACTATAGGCTATCACACAGGAGTGGCTTAACCGAGCTGGCGAAATCCCGGGGGCGGGAGCTAACCGCAGGTGTATGATTAAACTGAGTGATATCATTAGTGCCCGGCAAATCATAGCCGATAGGGTTCATAGAACGCCTTTGATGTCCTCTATGAGCCTGGGAAGACGTACTAATGTACGTCTTCATTTCAAGGCAGAGGTCTTTCAGAAGACAGGCTCTTTCAAGCCCAGGGGGTCGATAAATAAACTATATCACTTATCGGAGGGGGAAAGGGAGAGGGGGGTTATCACTATCTCGTCTGGAAACCACGCCCAGGGCTTGGCGTATGCAGCCTCTCTATTTGATATCTCAGCTACGGTGGTCATGCCTCACACAACCCCGGCTAACAAGGTTAGTGCCACCAGGGGCTATGGTGCCGAAGTGATCCTCGCCGAGGATGATCTGGTTACTACCTGCCTGGATATCCAGAAGGAACGCAACTTAACCATGGTTCACCCCTTTGACGACCCCTACATTGTGGCTGGTCACGGGACGATAGGGCTGGAAATCCTGGACGACCTGCCGGAGGTTGATGTGGTCTTCGTCCCCATTGGTGGCGGCGGTTTGATTTCAGGAATCGCCACCGCTATCAAGCTGAAGAAGCCGAGGGTCAAAATTGTTGGTGTTGAGCCCACCGGTGCCTCAGCTATGTGGCAGAGCCTCCAGCAGAAGAAGGCGGTTCATTTAGATAAAATAGACACTATCGCCGAGGGCTTAGCTGCCCCCTTTGTTGGCGAGCTCAATTTGGCTCTGGTCCAGAAGTATGTTGATGAGGTCATTTTAGTTTCAGACGATGATATGATAGAAGCCCTGTGCTTGCTCTTGGAAAGATGTAAAATCTTAACAGAACCAGCGGGGGCAGCCGCATTTGCGGCTCTTCTTTTCGGGAGCGCCGATATTCCCACTGGTTCTGAGGTCGTTTGCATACTGAGTGGGGGAAACATTGACCGAAGCCGCTTGGGGCACCTCCTTACTTGAGGGGCTGGGAATATCACCAACATTAAGCAGGGAAGAGTTAGCCGGCAAGGAAAGACGTCTGGAGAGCGAGGGGGATAGAGCGGAGGGTTGGAGCAGGACAAATAGTTAAGTTTGCTCGGCTACTACAGGCGGGCCTTTTTTACATTATCTATTCGTTTGTATTTTATAGCTTCTTTGAGAATCGTCAGTGATACCTGTTCTGCCATCTTAGTCAGTCTGACTACATCGTCCAAGTAATCCTGCCTGGAGGTGTGTACTTTTGTTCCTAAATATACCTCGGCAATATAGTAGTCTTTCATGGCAGCCTCTATTAGCAACCACATATCTACGCCCCAGCCATCGGGCCAGTCTCGGCTCCTAAATAGGGTCTTGAAGAGCTCAGCAGTGCCACATATTTCGCCGGAGAGAGGTTGATTGAAATGGGCGACCTCAGGGAAGAAGGTCCAGGACAGCGGCTTAGCCACCAGCTTGGTAACGGCACCGTCATAATTGGCTCTTTGGTAGTAACCCCGAGACATATCGCAGGCTTTTTCAATCACGGGCTCGGCTAGTAGGTCGATCCATTCCGGCGTCAGATTGACGATATCGGCATCCAGAAACATGATGCAATCTGCTCCTCTACTAAGGGCCTCTTTTAGGCCGTCTTTCATGGCGCTACCTTTAGCTGGGTAGATGCCTTTGCTCTGCATTATGACTATGGCACCGGCACTCTTAGCCTCTACCCTGGTTTTATCTGATGAGTTACCGTCAACTACCAGTACCTCTGGCTCATATTTACTTTCTCGGGCGGTTTCAACGCACTGGGCTATAGTTTTACTCTCATTTCTAGCCGGAAAGATGACAAATAGCTTCATTTTGGCACCCCTTTATTAGAGCACATGGTTTGAATGAGGTAGAAGTTATTTGTATTCCTAATATAACAAGTCACAAGACTAGCCTACCTTGTTCACTTATTAGTTCATCAGGCGGCACACCGAGTGCCTGGGCTAATTTCCTGACCGTGCTCGGTCTCAATTTAGTTTGTCCCCGTTCTGCTCTAAAAATCGTACTTTCGTCAACGTTGGACTGCTGAGCAAGGTCCTTTCGGGATAAAACTCTGGTTTCTCTAATTTGTTTTAGATGTCCGTTCATCGGTTTACCAAGCTAGTTTTTAGTATTATATCATTAATGCATTAAATATGCAATAGCTATGCATTAAATATGCATTAAAAATGCATTAAAAATGTATAAAAAAACATCTTGCTTACCAATGAGCAAGTTACTGAGCAGTTAAACATGCTTTATAATTACGGGCAGACATATAAAAATTAGTGGCTGGAATAGCACCCTTAACTTTTAAAGCGAGTCCAAATCATGCTATACTTATATACCAAAAATGGTTGAACAAGGAGGTAACTAATTTATGCCAGACTATGCGGCTTTAAAGAAAAAGGTAGACGAACTGGCAGAGAGAGAATGGGATGTGGCGGCGATTGAGGCCAGAATTAAAAAGCTGGCTAAAGAGGGGATTCCCAAGAAGAAGCTTGACCCGAAAGAGCTGTTAGCTAATAAGCAGCAAATCCTCAATCGCGTTCAACTGCGGGCCGAGGAAAATAACTTTGTTCTCAAGAATTGTGCCCAGGCCACAGCGCTTGCCCTGATGGCAGAATTCGGTCTGGGCAATATGGAGATTATTAGGGCCTTGACCCCATTTCCCGGTATCGGCGGTACCGGCGAGATATGTGGGGGCATAACCGGGAGCCTGATTACCTTTGGGCTCTTTTTTGGCAGTGATAACCCGCTGGATTATGAAGCGAAGGGTAAGACTATACGGACTGCCCAGAAATTTATGACCCTTTTCGAAGAGGCAATAGGTCATAGGCATTGCACTGACATCATAGAAACGGTGACAATTGGATATAGACTAAATCCCGGGGAAAGCGAAGAGGCTATGATGACCTTCGCCAAGGAGAAGGGTTTTGAGAAGTGTGGCCTGGTTCCGGGAATAGGTGTCAGGCTTGCCGCTGAGCTTATTATCGATAGCATGAAGTGATGCCGTGGGCATTTCATGTCTCGCCCCTTTTTTATAGGCCTATTTCGTCGGCTAGGCGTTTCCACTCCTCCCCCTTTCGTTTGAGGGTTTCTTCAGCACACTTATAGGAGCAAGCAATAACGATTTTCATACTTGGTAAAACGGAGTAGAAGGATTTTGGTCCTTTGTGGGGGCACTCTGGTTCATCACCCATGATTATCTCTATAGTTTCGTCCTCAAGTTCCTTTAGTTCGGAGCCGCGGCCAAAGTCTGGGTCGCAACGCCTGGCGCAATCTTCGCAAATTGGTTCGGTATGTATGAAAGGGTTGAAGTATAGCTGGCTTTGAAGGAACATACCGGGCTGGAGTTCATTCCTTTGGCAGGACCAGCAGTAGGCAAACCAGTGAGCCCTCTCAGTACCGGGTTTCATTTCTGGAAGTTTAATCCACTTCATTTGGGACCTCCTTTGGTGCGGTCTTTCACTCCTCTTTTCCTCCTCAGTCTTTGCTCTTTCTCGAGGAAGACCATAACCTCTGCCCAGTAGGCGGAGGAATACATATCCAACCCCACAAGTCTCCTTTACCTTTTCTTTAAGCTTTATCATGTTAGCCGCCAAGGGTAACGTTAAATAGCGTTTTGCCTGCCACGTTACTTGACACGTGCGCAGGTAAGTATTATACTTCACTAGTGGACATTTGTCAATAGTTGTCTACAATTGTTGACAGTAGTCTCCTAAATAGTAATCGGAAAAGCATGAAAAGGCGAGGGGCGGCAATTGAAGATAAAAATAGGTAATGGGCTTCTGCCGCTGAACCTGCTGGTTATCCTGCTAGTTGTGGTTATTATCTTTACTCCTTCCGTCGTGCTGCGCATAGTTCTCGGTTTGCCATTTGTCCTCTTTTTTCCTGGTTATGTGCTTATGGCAGTTCTATTTCCTAAAAGGGGGGGGTTGGGTGGTATTGAGAGAGTGGCACTGAGCTTTGGCATGAGCATTGCCGTGGTGCCGCTCATCGGACTTATCCTGAACTATACCTGGTGGGGGATAACACTGGAGCCAACCCTATATTCTATTGCCTCTTTCATCTTTGTGGTATCCGTCATTGCCTGGGTCAGAAGAAGGAGGTTGCCGGAGGAGGAAAGGTTTAACATCGAGTTTCAATTGAGACTGCCAGGCTGGGGAGGGGGTGCCTGGGACAAAGTATTATCGGTGGTACTGGTTGTTGCTATACTAGGAGCGTTGGGGACGCTGGGTTATGTCATAGCTAAACCTAAGGTGGGAGAGAGGTTCACTGAGCTTTATATTCTGGGGGTGGGGGGAAAGGCTGAAGACTATCCCCAAGAGTTGACGATAGGGGAGGAAGGAAAAGTAATCGTCGGCATTATAAACCGTGAGCGCGAGAGGGTGAGCTATCACGTAGAGGTTATGATTGATAACGTCAAGAATAACGAGGTGGGACCGATAGAATTGGAACACGATGAGAAATGGGAGGGAATAGTAGTCTTTACCCCAAGTGAGCCGGGCGAAGACCAAAAAGTAGAATTTCTGTTATATAAGAATGGGGGAGCCGAACCCTCCGTGGAGTCACTTCACCTGTGGATTGATGTGATGGAGTAGAATGATAGAGGCTAAAATTTATTTTCTGGCTATTGCCGCTGCCGAGTTGGTTACTATTTATGGCAATCCCCGGTGGGGAATGGCAGGTCACGCCAAAGAGCGGGGCTGAAATACCGAGGCTTGCAGCTTGACCACTGAAATGTTAGTCATATATAATTCCAACAAGAGCGAAGTAAGAGGTGCTGAGTCTTCTGATATTTGCTGATAAAAAGACCTCTTGCTTTGGTGGATTTTCGTCAGGGTTTCAGGACAAGCTAGGCACGATTTGGGGCGGTTAGCTCAGTGGTTAGAGCGCTTGCTTCACACGCAAGAGGTGGTGGCTCAAAGCTAGGGTCTTTTGATTTAGCTACGAAATTAGGGTGACGAAGCAAGAGGTCTTCCTTGACACCCTGCTTATTCCGTAATGCTGGCTGCCTTTGCTCATGCGCCGCCTTTAGATTTTGCATTTTCATTCTTCTGCTAGGTAGTACCTGTCCGGTTCTTTTCATCGGTTAACCTCCTTAAGTATATTTTCTAGCTCCTCTTCCGTCGGTGGCTTAGTGCCGAGGTAACGGATAATTCGCTGTCTGACCTTATTCCCCTCGCGTTTACTTTCCACGAGGTAATAATATACCTTTTGACCTCTGCGCTTCACCCTCACATATGGCATCTTGCTCTCTACTAACATTGTAGTGCCTACGAAAGGGAATGTCAATACAAGCGGGAATCGATCCTGGCCAATGTCGGGGATCTAGGCCAAGGACGGTGATCAGTCGGAGTTTGCCCAGCCTTGGTGACCAAACAGGCGTTCAGACTATCATTCGTTTTGTTCGTTCGTTCAGTCGTTTAGTCATTCGGTCAGATGTTCAGTATCTCTCCCGGTGCCGAAGTACGCAGATTGTAGCGGATAGCACCTCAGTAATGGGGGGCTCCAGCTTTCAGGGAACTCTCTCAGCCGAAAAGCTTGAGTAAGCCGGGCTATATTTTCACTAGTCCAGTGAAGTAACATCCTGCTGATCTGAACAGTTAACTGACCACGCTTTGGGGAGACACCCACGTTTCAGTAGAGAAGACAGCCGGCAGACCTGTCTCTGTTTCTGAGATGCCTGAACAGAAGAACAGCGATATCTGTAAACCTTAGGTTCTAGCCTAATCACACATTCCGATGAAGTGTGCATTCAGCCACAAACGTCCCAAAGTGGCACTGCAATTAGTCAACAGGATTCCTAGTCGTCCAGTTGACAAGCCACCCCGTGTTTGATATTCTATTGACTGACTAGCCTACTCTTCGACGATGGTGAATTCCCAGCCCCCTGGACCACAGGACAGGCTCTACAGCATCTTCATTCATGGTAAGGTAGCGTGTGTCGTGATGCTCAACCGGAAAGTCAATAAAGGGGTTATTCTAGCCGCTGGTGATGGCAGTCGTCTGCAGTCGGTAACGGGCATCTATCCTAAGGTCTTGCTGCCAGTGCAGGGCAAACCGTTAATCTGGTACCCCATTGAGTCGATGGTGGCAACGGGAGTCAGGCAGATAGCAGTAGTGGTGGGATACCTGGCAGGTGAGGTGAGAAGAGTGCTTGGCGATGGTAGGCGCTTTGGTGTGAGGCTGGAGTACATTCTGAATCGAGATTATCGGGGTGGGAACGCCATTTCAGTAAGCAAAGTCAGGGCTTGGGCAGCAGGGGAGCCCTTTGTCCTTTGCATGGGTGACCACATGATTGAACGGGAAATCGCTTCTCACCTCTTACAATGGTCTCCCATTGCCGAGACCCTGTGTGTTGACTTTGCCCCAGCAGACCGGCATGATTTTGCTGAAGCAACTAAGGTTGTTGTGGATAGCTCTAGCTACATTACGCACATCGGCAAGGAGTTGACTTACTGGGATGGTCTCGATACCGGCGTGTTTTTGCTCACCGAGAAGTTCCTAGATGCTATAGACGAACACTTCCCCAAGCTTGGCAGTGATATTGAGATCAGTGATGTTATTCAGTTTATGGTAAGCAGTGGGAACCGATTTGCTACGTGCGACGTCAGCGGTTCCCTCTGGGCAGATGTTGATACGGAGGAAGACCTGAAGCGTGTCACCGCATAGAAGGAGTGAATGGACGCCGTATACGATGGCTTTATCTCCAAACACATCAACCGGAGGTTATCTGAGCCGATAGCACGTATGCTGGCCAGAACAAGTTTAACTCCGAATCAGGCAACCTGGGGCGCTTTCGGTATAGCAGCTTTATCCTTTGCCAGCTTTGTTCTGGGCTACAATATCCTTGGTGGCATCTTGGCTCAGCTAAGCTCCATTGCTGATGGAATAGACGGCAGCCTGGCTCGGCTCAAGGGTATGGCCTCAGTATTCGGTAGTTTTCTGGATTCTGTGCTTGACCGCTACGCCGATGCCCTGATAGTGCTCGGAATGACCCTGTGGTCGCTATCCTACGAGAGCTATCCACAAGTCTGGCTGGTGGGCTTCTTAGCCATCGTCGGCACCATTTCCATTAGCTATACTAGAGCCCGCATTGACCCTGAGCATCGCCTGATTTTTGATAGGGGGCTCCCTTCAATTGCGTCGCGGGATATAAGGCTGTTCTTGATAATGCTGGGGGGTATCAGTGGACAGGTCTACTTTTGCCTGTTGGCGATAGCCATCCTAACCAACTTGGTGGTTTTCTATAGGCTTGTTTATATGTACAGATACCTCAGGCAGAAAGGCATCTAATCTGAGCCTACTTCTCAAAGTAGCTAAGCTCCGTACAAAAACACCGCCTCCCTCTCCAAAGTCGTAACGACATTCCGCATGCATAAGGGTTTGTCTGGTTTTCAGGGATATTGACAAGGTCTCGGAAAAGGGGCTAAACTCAAGTACCAACATATGAGACGACCCTATAATAGCATATTGGCTTAGGAGACTGAAGGAATGGAACAAGGGCACTGGCACTGCTAGCAAATACGGCGGTGGCTGGTGGCCTTTTTGGTTTCAAGCGGATTAGGCGAACTCAAAGTTCGTCTATCTGGCTGTTAGTGGACATTTTGCTTGGCGACGGAAATACCGAAAGGAGATTAAACTATGCGAATAACAATGCTTACAACTTGGAATGCCACGGATGGAACCTCCTACCATGCTGAACTCCTAGGGAGGGAGTTTGCCAAAACACATAAACTTACCGTTTTTGCTCCAACTTTTGAGTCGATGAGTAAAGACCCACATCACTTGCCAATCAGGAAGGACGAGGATTTCGTAATAAGAGGATTTGAACAGACATGGGGGTCACGTGGGTGGGTAGATGACAGGTTGTGTAATGAGAATTGTGATGTCCTTGTGGTTGAATCACTTGATCGGATGCCAATTCCAAACCTTCTTGGAATGTTTCCAAAGATAAAAGCAAAGAAAGTACAGGTGATTCACGAGTGGGCACTGCCTGAAAATCCGGGGTACTACGAATTGGATTTTGACGCGATTGTCTGTTTTGATCGCCGATATAAAACAATGCTGGTAGAAAGATATCCGGAGGAGAAAATACATATAATACCTTATCCATGCCATCCGTGCGTTACAGATAATGAAGAAAAAGCGAGAGAGAAATTAGGGCTTCCCAAGGACACGTTGATTTTCTTTTCATTTGGAAGACAGCCATTGACCGAGTACCACGATTATCTCTGGTTGGCAAATGAACTTGGCAAAAAGTATAACTTGAAATATTTAGTCGTCCGAGCTGACAATCCAAACGATTCGGAAGTGGTAGGTAAAACGTTGAGAGGACGATCCTCATTTTGCGAGGTGCGGTTTGAAAGACCATTAGTTGATAGGGTCTACGATTACTTACATGCCTCTGACATTCATCTCATCCCTAAGGGCATCTCAAGCAATATCGTTGTTTCGAGTGCAGTCTTCCAATGCCTCGGTTCTGGTACCCCCATAGTAATCCCAGATACTCGGTATGTTGAGGAGTTGGATAAAGAAGTTGTAAAATATCGGTCAAACGATAGAACTCATTTGAAGATGCAGGTTTCGAGACTAATAAAGGAAGAGACTTTCAGGAAAGCGACCGTAAATGCAGCGGAGAAATATGTCCGTGGGAATTCAGCGCAGAAGATTGCAGAGAGATTTATGGATCTCTTTCTATCTTTGTAAGAGCGTTGCTGCACGAAAACACCACCAACCTCACTTTCAATTTCAAGTACTTTAGAGATGAGCGATGATTATCCAGTGCGATTTTGATGGCACTATAACCACAAACAATATCAGCCTTGTGCTCCGAGAAAAGTTCGCCATTGGCAACTGGCGGAAGATCGAATCTGACTACCTTGGTGGACGGCTGGCTGTCGAGGAGAGTAACAAGCGCCAATATGCCCTCATCAAAGAGTCTAGGGAGAAGCTCGAGGCATTTGCTCGCAAAAACGCCGAGATAAGAGCGGGTTTTTTGGAGTTCGTCACTTATTGCCTGGCGGCTGGCATTAGGCTTGCAATCGTCAGCAGCGGCCTCGACTTCTATATTGAAGCGGTGCTCGACAAAATTGGTGCCTCCGACCTGGAGTTACACTGCGCCCGGACATCCTTTACCAAAGACGGCATTACCGTGTCTTATGTCGGTCCTGACGGGGACACTGTCAGGGAGGGGTTCAAGAAGAAATATCTGGCTTGGCTCAGGAAGCGGGACGGTCGTGTCGCCTACATTGGCGATGGTCTCTCCGATTTGGAGGCAGCCAGTGCTGCCGACTGCGTGTTCGCCACTGGGCATCTACATTCATTGCTGAACACCAGCTCGGTTAGGCATCATACCTTCTCTGACTTCCACGATATACTGCGTCAGATATGCCGTCCTTAAAGGTTCGGCACAGCTGTTAGATGAGCAGCGCTTTTAACCCAACGGTTTCTAAGCAAGCTACACAAAATGGACATTCGTTGCGCGGGAACAGTGCTCCTTTACTCATTTGTAGGTAAAGCCT
>JAGMCH010000068.1 GCA_023129255.1 Dehalococcoidales bacterium | reverse complement strand
TAAATTCATCCTGTTTAGTTTATTGATGATATACCTGAACTAGAATGGGAAGGCTCGACCACGGCGAGTATACTAATGCACAAGTAAAAAGTCAACCGTTATTTTTATCTCATGGCGTGGGTTGAGTCTTTCATTCCTCCACATCCAACCCCCACATTTTGTACAATTCCTTGTAAAACTCAGGACGAGGGAAATCAGGCCTAATATCCATGGTAAAATTGGTATACCCCATTTTCATCTCTTCAAAGTGCCTCAGCCCCGACATCAACTCTTCAAGTTTACCAGCGGGCACGGAAAATATAATCTCGTCTTCTCCAGCCATCGCTCGCTCGTAGTCGCCAGGGTCAGGCAGGGTAATGCGGTACTGACCGTTTAATATCACGGGCACGACGGAGTAAACGCAAGAGTCGATAGGGTCAAACTGAGAGGTTACCAGGAATCCCTCTTTATACTTCACCGCCAGCAGCATACTTCGTAGTTGTGCGGTATTTGAATAGATAAGCACCAGGTCAGGCACAAAACTGGCTGTCTTCAAGGGGGCGGAGAGGATACCGATATACTTCTCGTACTCCAGACGAGGAAAATTCTTGGCCACCCTCTTGGCTGCCTCCATGTTTTCAACAATATAGATATAGTGTAAAGCAGGATGCCCCTCAATAGGTTTCTCCAGCCCATAGCCTATTAAAGGTGCCCAGCACCAGTTATCCTCCTTGAGCATGGCTATCGTCTCTCTCCGGCGGCGTGACATGGCAAAGGCCTGACACTGGGCAAGATGGTAGCCACGGTCTCTTTTCGGCCTGATGGCTTCTTTGGGGATATCCTCTTCCTTCTCCAGCATTTTCACGGCTATCGGCGCTGTCCTGAGTAACAGTGACCTCTCCAGCTCCTCTCCATAGCTGTTAAACTCGCTTATTGTTGTCATTAAAACTACCTCCTCATATTTAAATTTTCAATCTTCTGTAGGATTCTAACCTATGGCCAATCCGTTTAGCAACAATCCCTGAAAACTGTGATATGATAAAGAGTGATGGCTTGAGAAAGAAAGCTTTTATTTAAGTAAACTATGGAGGAGGACATGACAAGAGAATATCTGATGTATATCAACGGGGAATGGGTTGGGGCGGCAAATGGCAAGACCTTTGATGATTACAATCCATTCACCGGGGAGGTTTTGGCTAAAGTCCCTTCTGGAGGACGAGAGGATACAAAACAAGCCATTGCTGCCGCTGATGCGGCATTCCCCGACTGGTCGCATACCCCTCCCGTGGAGAGGGCATCGTATTTCTTGAAAGCTGCCGATATTTTGGAAAAGAGGCAGAAAGAGTTGCTAAAGATTCTGAACGAGGAGACTGGCGCCGCCTTTGGTGTAGCCATGTTTCAGCTTGGTTTCACCCCCGGTCTGCTGCGGGAGGCTGCTGCCCAGATGCATGGTGCTATAGGCGAAATTATTCCTGCTGACCTCCCTGGGGCATTCTTTATGACCGTCCGCCAGCCGGTGGGGGTGGTGGCAGGAATATCCCCGTGGAATGTCCCATTGATTCTCTCCCTGAGAGCCTTTACCTTTCCGCTGGCTTACGGGAATACCACGGTTTTGAAGCCCTCGGCAGAGACACCAGTCAGCGGCGGTCTGGTCATTGCCGAGATATTTGAGGAGGCTGGTTTCCCCAAGGGGGTGCTCAATGTGGTAACCAATGCCCCCGGTTTTAGCCAGGAGGTGGGGGATGAATTTGTTGAAAACCCCAAGGTGCGCCGTATCAGCTTTACCGGCTCGACCGAGACTGGGAGGTGGCTGGCGGAGAAGGCGGGGAGGCATCTCAAAAGGGTAGCGCTGGAGCTTGGAGGCAGCGACCCGCTCATTATCCTCCGGGATGCCGATATTGGCTATGCCGTCAATGCCGCCGTGTTTGGCCGCTTCTTACACCAGGGGCAGGTTTGCATGTCATCAAAGAGGGTTATCGTGGAAAAGCCGGTGGCTCAGGAGTTCATCAATGGGTTCGTAAAGAGGGCAAAAAGCCTTAAGGTCGGAGACCCACGCCAGCCGGATACCGTGATTGGACCACTCATTAATCAATGGCAGCTTAATACGCTCAAGGACCAGGTAGAGGAAGCTATCAGTAAAGGCGCCAAGGTTCTCTGTGGTGGCAAGTATGAGGGACTTTGCTACTACCCAACCGTGCTTACCGAGGTCACCGCCGACATGAAGGTCTTTAGCGAGGAGACCTTTGGGCCGGTGGCTCCGGTGATAATTGTCCAGGACGCTGATGAAGCTGTTGCCGTGGCTAATAATTCCCGGTACGGACTTTCAGCGGGCATCATCACCCGCGATTTTGAAAAGGGCTTGGGACTGGCTGAGAGGCTTGAAACTGGCATGGTGCACATCAACGATTCCTCCGTACTTGATGAACCACAGGTTCCATTTGGCGGGATAAAGGAGAGCGGGTGGGGCAGGCTTGGCGGTCGTGCTGCCCTTGAGGAGTTCACCGAACTGCGCTGGATAACCATGCAGAGAACGCCGAGGCAGTATCCTTTCTAAAAAAACAGGAGGCATTTAGATGGCGAAGAAGACGAATGCGGTAATCGTTGGCGGGGGAGTGAGTAAATTTGGCGTAAGGCAAGCGCAAATATTTGATCTCTTCCAAGAGGCAGCCAAAGCCTGCTCTGATGATATCCCGGCACTGAAGCCCACGGATGTTGATGGGCTCATCGTTTGTACCACAATGGCGGGGAGACATTCCTCGGCCCTTAACACCGCCCCCCTTGTGGCTCACCGGCTAGGGTTAAAACCAACATCAATTTGTATCCGGCTGGATACTCTTTGCGCTGGCTCTAATTCCGGAATTATTGTGGCCAAGGGATTGGTGGAAAGCGGCATCGCCGAGGTGGTTATGGTGACCGGGGCCGAGAAGGTTTTTATGCCCCAGAGATGGGAAACAAACTACACGCAACTGGCGGTCAATGACCATGACTGGGACTCCGCCATGGGGTTAGGCGTACCCCCACCGTTTTTTGCTATGATTGCCAAAATGCATATGAAGCGCTACGGGACAACCAAGGAGCAAATGGCGCATGTCTCCGTAGCCAATTATAATTATGGCTCGACCAATCCCAAAGCGCACTTTTACCCGAAGACGCTCAGCATGGAAGAGGCATTGAGTGCCAGACTAATCGCTGAACCCTTCGGTCTTTTTGATTGTTGCTCTCTATCCGATGGTGGCTCCGCGGTTATCATTGCCTCGGAAGAGAGAGCCGAGGACCTGTCTGACCGACCGCTGGTCTACATTCGTGGCACGGGGCAGCATGCCACCCATAGCATGTCGGCAGGTTGGCCGGGGGAAACCCTTGCCGAGTGGCCTCATTTAAAGCGAGCGGCTGAGGTAGCCTACAAAAATGCTCAGGTCAGTCCCAAGGATATAGATGTGGCCCAGACACATGATTGCTTCAGTATATCCGAGATTGTAGAGGTTGAGGAGCTCGGTTTCTGCAAAAAGGGAGAGGGCGGCGCTTATGTCGCTTCAGGTGCCATTAATATTGATGGTGAACGCCCCATAAATACTGACGGTGGCCTGCTTAGCCACGGGCATCCCTTTGGTGCCTCCGGGGCCCGCCAGTCCTTTGAGCTGTGCAAGCAACTTCAAGGGAGGGCGGTAAATCAGGTTAAGGGTGCCAAGTTTGCTCTGGCGCATAATCTAAGCGGTACCTGCGCCCAGCACACGGTGGTAATCTACGGGACGGAGCCGGTTGAATAAACCATAATAGGATAAGGAGAAAGAAGATGGCGGATTTACAAGAGGCAAAAATAGTAGGGACTCCAGCTCTGGATGGCAGATATATTTCGGAAATGGATATGTGGCCATTGGAATGCCAGGAATTTAATCGGCTCTATCAGTTTTACGATAATCTCAGAGAAGGAAGGTTCACCACGACCAAGTGCAAAAAGTGTGGACATATCGCCTTCCCACCGGGTGTTATATGCCCCAGGTGCTGGTCTGAAGAACTGGAGTGGGTAGACCTGACCCAGAGAGCTAAAGTGGTTACCTTCACCGAGACTCAAGCTGGTGCTCCTCTTGGCTTTCCTCCGCCGCTGATCCTTGCCTGGCTTAACTTTGGCAAGGATAGCCCGATAAAGCACCTGCTGGTTCGAATCATAAATTGCGCTGAAGGCGAGCTAAAAGAGGGTGATGAAGTCAAGCTTGTGGTCTTTGAAGTTCCGGCACATCCTATAGAGGTTAAGAGGGAAACCAAGGTATGCAATAGGGTATATTATGCCTTTGAGCCGGTGAAGTCGGCTTCAATGTAGGAGGCATTAATGAAAACGGTGGAGCAATACTGGAATCCAGTTCTGGAAACACTGCCGCGCGAAAAACTTCAGCGGTTGCAGCTAAAGAAGTTTAAGAATATCCTCAAGTGGGCTTATGAAAATTCGCCGTTCTATCGTAGCCTTTATAAGGACGCTGGCCTTGAGCCCGGCGATATCAAAACACTTGATGATATACGGAAAGTTCCTAAGACAGAAAAGTCAATGCTTAGAGAAGCGCAGGGCAGAGAGCCGTACCCGTACGGTAGTATACTTTCGGTACCCATAGAGCAGGTGACAGAATATCGCCAGACCAGCGGCACCACCGGTCAACCAGTCTATCACCCGGAGACCTGGCAGGACTGGGAATGGTCAGCTGAGTCATGGGCTTACGCCCTGTATGCTTACGGCTTTCGCGACTACGATAGGGTATTTATACCCTTCGGCTACAGCATTAACATAGCTTTCTGGGCAGGTCATTACGCCGCTGAGAAAATAGGTTGCGAGGTTGTTCCCGGCGGCGTGCTCGATACCGAAGCCAGGATACTGAAGATGAAGGAGATAAGAGCCACCGCTCTTATGGCGACGCCAACGTATATTTTAGGCATGGCTGACGTAGCTAGAAAGAGGCTGGGGATAGACCCAGCCAAGGATTTATATATAAAGAAAATAACCTGTGCTGGCGAACCGGGGGCTTGTATTCCAGCAACCAAAAAACGTATGGAGGAGGCGTGGGGAGCCAAGGTGTATGACCAGGTTGGTGCCACTGAGATAGGGCACTGGGGCTATGAGTGCCAAGCCCAAGCTGGGCTACATGTTCTTGAAGCCTTCCATCTAGTTGAGATAGAGGATATCAAGACCGGCGACGCTATCACCGAGCCGGGCAAGAGGGGTAGTATGGTGGTTACTACCTTTGACCGTTTTGCCCACCCTTGTGTTAGGTTTGACTCAAAGGATATCATTGAGTGGAGCCCTATAGAGAAATGTGAGTGCGGGCGAACCTTCAGGCTGCTAAAGGGCGGCGTTGTTGGTCGTGCTGACGATATCACTAAAGTGAAAGGGGTGCTCCTGGCACCGACGGCTATCGAGGAGGTGGTGAGGGGTATTCCGGAGCTGAGTGACGAATATGAGGTGATTGTCACCAAGAAAGGCGATATTGACGATATAACCTTGAAGGTGGAGATAGCCCCTGATTTTAAGCGTAATGTCGAGGCTGTTGAGCAGAAGCTGGTTCAGCAGCTAAGACTGAAGACTGGCCTCAGGTACAACCTGGAGTTTCACGATTACGGCACCTTGCCCAGGTATGATGTTAAGGCGAAAAGGTTTAAAGACTTAAGACCCAAGGAGTAGCAAGGTGGTTAAAGAATACAAAATAGAGGCTATGGCGAAAAAGATCCAGCTCTTGAAACAGACGGCGACTGAGCTAAAGCGTATTTCTGGGGGAATTCAAGCTGTAGACAAGAATGTTGACCGTATCCTGGCTAGTATCAAGATGCTGGAAATAAACATCAGTGATGTAGTAGGTCTTCTTTAAAAAGGGCAGCAAAAGAGAGCGATTGAGAATACCCGGGTGGTATTTTATGGTCGGGGTGGGCGGATTTGAACCGCCGACCTCATGGTCCCAAACCATGCGCGCTACCTCCTGCGCTACACCCCGCGGCGAGAAGTATAGCAAAGCACCAACTTTGGGTCAATCTGGGGGCTAATCTCGGCAGTCAGGACAGTTATCAAATGCGTCAGGGGACAGGTTCGCCTTTTTGATTATGTAGTCTAGCTGTTTCTCAGGAGCCCAGTAGTTACCACAGGTCTTACACTTCCTTAACTTGAATTCCATCTTATTGTTAGGCCAGTGAATGTACCTGGTGTCACCAACGTCTTCAAACCCTATTGCCCCAGTGGGGCAGACATAAGCACAAGCACCACAGCCAATGCAAACATCTGAAGGTTCGTAAAAGGGGGTAGCCATCTGTCGGTCAACGCCCCGATTGACCAAGCTAATCGCTGAGACGCCGACAACTTCCTGACATACCCTAACGCATAAGGCACAGAGAATGCATTGCTTATCCTCTAGCTTAAAGCTCGTTTTCTCAACACCAAGCTGCCGAGCCAAATCCTGTATTGCTTTGTTGTTGGGGCACCTGGCCAGCAGCAACTCCATTATCATTTTGCGGTTACTGGCAATTCTCTCGGAGTTGGTCTTTACTCTTAGCCCTTCCGCCACCTCGTAAAGGCAGGAGGCTACCAGCTTTTCCCTCCCATTCCTGGCAACCTCAACCAGACACAGGCGGCAAGCACCGTATGGGGTTACCTCCTCATGATAGCAGAGAGTGGGTATGTAGATGTTACTCTCTCTAGCCGCCTCCAATATGGTTGTCCCCTCTTCGGCTTGTACTTCTCGCCCATCAATTGTCAGTGTAACCATTTCTCCTGCCTTCACTTCTTTATTACGGCATCAAGCTTGCAGACATCGTAGCAAATGCCACACTTTATACACTTCTCCTGGTCTAAGACCACCGGCTTCTTCTTCCCCATAAAGGTTATCGCCTCTACCGGGCAGGCTTTCACGCACAGCCCGCAACCGGGGCACTTCTCCTCATCAATGAGATAGGTAATAAGCTCCTTGCAGACGCCGGCGGGACATCGCTTATCTCTAATATGGGCTTCATACTCATCCCTGAAATAGCGTATAGTTGTTAAAACAGGATTGGAAGCAGTGCTGCCCAGAGCGCATAGGGAGCTATCCGTAATCGCTGCTGACAAGCGTTCCAGCAGTTCAATATCTCCCTCCTTCCCCCTCCCCTCAGTGATATCGGTTAATATCTGGCCCATCCTTTTCAGCCCCTCTCGGCAGGGAACACACTTGCCACAGGACTCACCCTCGAGGAAGCCGATAAAGTATTTGGCTATATCCACCATACAGCTATTCTCATCCATGACAATCATTCCGCCAGAGCCCATCATCGAGCCAACTTTGGTGAGCTGGTCAAAATCCACCGGCAGGTCAAGCAAACTCTCCGGGATGCAGCCACCTGAGGGACCACCGGTCTGCACCGCCTTAAATTTCTTCCCCCCGGGGATACCACCGCCGATATCATAGATAATCTCTCTCAAGCTTATTCCCATAGGGACTTCTACCAGGCCGGTATTGTTAATCTTACCCACCAGCGAGAAAATCTTGGTTCCCTTGCTGCCCTCAGTGCCTACCTTGGAATACCAATCAGCGCCGTTTTTGATTATTAGCGGGACGTTAGCCCAGGTCTCCACATTGTTAAGATTGGTCGGCTGCTCCCACAAGCCCTTCTCTACAGTATGGACATACTTTGCCCTCGGCTCGCCCACCTTACCCTCCAGCGAAGCCATCAGTGCCGTTGACTCGCCGCAGACAAAAGCCCCACCTCCCCTGCTTATCCTGACGGTAAAGTCAAACCCGGAACCCAGGATGTTCTTGCCTAAAAGCCCGTGCTCCTCAGTTTGCTCGATAGCTATCTGAGCATTCTTTACTGCCAGCGGGTACTCATTACGAACATAGATATAGCCCTCATGACCGCCGATGGCATAGGCGCCGATAATCATCCCTTCCAGAACACTATGGGGGTTCCCCTCCATTAAGCTCCTATCCATAAAGGCGCCGGGGTCTCCCTCATCACAATTGCAGATGATATACCTGGTGTCACCTTGAGCCTGGCGGCAGGTTTCCCACTTGACGCCGGTGGGAAATCCACCCCCGCCCCGCCCCCGCAAGCCTGACTTCTTGACCTCCTCAATTATCTGCTCAGGGGACATTTCAAAAAGGACCTTGCTCAAGGCAGCATAGCCACCCAGAGCCAGATAGTCCCGAATTTCGGTGGGGTCAATATTGCTATTGTCGCCGAGGAGGAGGCGCTTTTGCTTTCTATAGAATGGCACCTCATGCTCATAGGTTATTTTCTTGCCGGTATTGGGGTCGGTATAGAGCAATCTATCAACAATGTTGCCCTTGACCGTGGCCGAGACTATTTCAGGAACATCCTCGCCTTTTACCTGCTGGTAAAGAATATTCTCCGGCTTAATTACCACCAGCGGACCTCTCTCGCAGAAACCGGGGCAGCCAGTTATCCTGATGTCTACCTTCGTCTCCAGCCCCTGCTCTTGTATTTCTCGTCTGAAGCCGGTGATAACATCTTGTGCCGCCAGAGCCAGACAGCCCGTTCCACCACATATAGTTATACAAGGCTTATTATGGTCTCTCTTCTCAATTATTGATTTTCTCAGAGCTTCCAGCTCCTGTGGCGAACTTAGCCGCTTAGTTTCCCTCTTGGCCATGGTTAATCGTAACTCTCCAGTAAAGGTTTTACCTTATCGGTCTTCATCTGCCCGGAATACTTACCATCAATTATCACTATTGGACCTAGAGCGCAAGCTCCAACGCAGTTGACCGTCTCCATGGTATATTTAAAATCTTTGGTCGTTTCTCCTGGTTTTATGTCAAGTTCTCTCTCTATCTCTTCCCGGATTCCAACCGCTCCCCTAACATGGCAGGCAGTGCCCAGGCAGACATTGATTATGTGACGTCCTCTCGGCTTTAAACTGAAAGCCTTAAAAAAGGTAGCTACACTATAGACCTGGGTCAGCGGGACATCTAAACCCTGGCTAACCTGGGCTAAGGATTTCTTGGGCAGGTAATTGTACTCCGCCTGGACATCCTGCAAAACGGACACCAGCATTCCTGAGTCACGCTGATACCTATCCAGTATTGATTTTACCTTCTGCCCTGTTGGCTTATCCCTTGCCTTCACTCGCCTTCTCCTTAAGTTCGGCATATTCAGCGCTCACCCGCTGCTGAATCTTATTTATTACATCCTCAGACAGGTGCCGGAACCTCCCTTGCAGCTTCATGTAGTCGGTAACCGGCCTGAGCTTGGGGAAATCAAAATTTAATCTGTACTTGCCATTTTCCACTTCATATAGTGGGAATATTCCGGTCTCCACTGCCAGCCGACCTATCCTGATGGTCAAATCGGTGGCACATCTCCAGCCAGTGGGGCAGACTGACAAGATGTGGACATAAGCTGGACCCGGGGTGGCTGCTCCCTTCTCCACCTTAGCCATCAAATCAATGGGGTAGCTGGGGCAGGCAGTGGCTACATAGGGGATATTATGGGCAGCAGCGATGGCTGGCATATTCTTTTTCCAGGTAACCTGTCCGATGCTCACCTTGCCCGCAGGGGAGGTGGTAGTAGAAGCACCAAAGGGGGTAGCCGAAGACCTCTGAATCCCGGTATTCATATAGGCTTCGTTGTCAAAACAGAGATAGAGGAAGTTGTGTCCCCTCTCCAAGGCTCCAGATAGCGCCTGGATTCCGATATCGCTGGTGCCACCATCTCCAGCCATGGCTACTACCGTGATTTCCTGTTGAGCTATTCTGCCCTTCTTCATAAGTATCTTCAGCCCCGATTCTATGCCTGAAGCCACAGCAGCAGTATTCTCAAACAGGGTGTGAATCCAGGGAACACGCCACGAGGTATAGGGGAGTTGTGACGAGATTATCTCTATACACCCTGTGGCAGTGACTATTATCGTCTTCTGTCCCAGTGCCTTACAGGCAAGCCTCACCGCTAGAGCCTCACCACAGCCGATACAAGCCCGGTGCCCGGGGGCAAAGTTCTCCCTCTTGGTTACCAATCGGGGAACATAGACACTGTAATTCTCCATTATTCCCTCACCCCAAATATCTCAAACTCATTCTCGCTGCCTTTCTGCGAGATTTCTATACCTCTATTAATTATCTCCTCAAATCCAGCCGGGGTAATATCCCTGCCCCCCAGCCCACCGACAAAGCCGATGACCTTCGGTTTCTTGTCCTCACCATATAAGGCTGCCTTAATCTCGGAGCAAACTGGACCCCCAGGACCACCGAAGGAGAGTGCCCTATCCAGAACGATGAGAGCCTCGGCATTTTTTACCGCCTGTCGAATTTCCTTAAAGGGGAAGGGACGCCATAGGCGGAGTCTTATCAACCCCACCTCTCTGCCCTCTCCCCTCATCTTATCTATAGCTGTCATTGCCGTCTCGCCGAAGCTGCCCATGGTCAGTAGTAGCACCTTAGCCTTTTCACTGTGGTAGCTTTCTACCGGAGAGTAATATCGTTTGAAGGTTTTACCAAACTCATCCCAGCACTGGAGGATTACCTCTTTGGAGGCTTCCAGATTTACCTCCTGTGCCTTCTTGGTCTCAGCATAGATAATAGGCGGACCGAAAGCTCCCATGGTTACCGGCCTATCCGGATGCAGAGGCATGGGGTGCTGATATGGAGGGATAAATTTATCAACCTGGCTCTGCTCCGGGAAAAGCACTGGTTCAATCACATGCGACAGGTAGAATCCATCCAGGTGAATCATCACCGGAAGCAAGACCCTGCGGTCTTCGCCAATGCGGAAGGCACACAGGACATTATCCACCGTCTCCTGCCCATTCTCAGCAAATATCTGAATCCAGCCGGTATCACGGACAGCCATAACATCAGAGTGGTCACCCCAGACACTTAGTGGTGCTGATAATGCCCGATTAACCACCGTCATAACTACCGGTAACTGCATTGATGAGGCAACATACATCACCTCATGCATCAACTCTAGCCCCTGACCGGCGGTAGCGGTAAAAGTTCGAGCCCCGGCGGCGGATGCTCCAAGGCAGGCACTCATGGCTGAGTGCTCGGATTCAACCGGGATATATTGGGTATCCATCTCACCATCAGCTACCAGCTTAGCCAGGTGCTCCACAATGTGGGTCTGTGGAGTAATGGGGTAAGCAGCCACCACATCAGCCCTGGCTAGTTTAGCGGCTTCAGCGATTGCCAGCGAAACCTCAATGCCTACCCTTTTTGCCATCACTCCTCCTCCGGCACCATGCTAATAGCTTTAGGCCAGCACTCGCGGGCACAGATGCCACACCCCTTACAGTAGAACAGGTCAGCATCAAAATATCCCTCAGCATTCTGCCCAATGCAACCCTCGGGGCAGAAAATATAGCAAAGGCCACACTTTATGCATTTATTGTTGTCAAAGATTGGCCTTTCCGACCTCCAGTCACCAGTCTGGTACTGGCTAGCATTTCCCGCCTCAGTTACTATCGAGCCAATCTCCAGGTCTCTCCAGGTCAACTCACCCTCTGGCTTGGTCACTACCCCACTCCTTTACCTGAGTCTCCTCATATGCTTTCCGCATGGCGTTGATATTTCTCTCCGCCAGACGGCCAAAGCGGCGGTTCAACGGTTCAACCAGGGATTCCAGGTCGACCACGCCGGTGGCTCTAACCAGAGCTCCAATCATAGTGGTATTGGTAATAGGAATGCCTAAAATCTCCCTGGCGATGCTAGTGGCATCAACCTTAGCCAATTTACATTTAGTCTTAAACTGGGCTTCAGTATCTTCAAGTGACTTCCTGGTATTAATTACCACTATACCGTTTTCCTTAAGTCCCGAGAGGACATTGACAATACTGAGTAGTCTGGGGTCAAGCACTACCACTATATCAGGTTGGGCTATCTCAGCCCTTATCCTGATAGGTTCCTGGCTGCTTATTCTGACGAAAGCCAATACCGGTGCACCTCTCCTCTCCGGGCCAAAGCTAGGGAAAGCTTGAGCATACTTACCTTCGCTTATTGCTGCCTGTGCCACCAGTTCGGCGGAGGTAACTGCCCCCTGCCCACCACGACCGTGCCATCTAATCTCAATAAGTCGGTTTTTGCTTGTCACCTCAGTCTCCCAGCTAATACAAAGCGCCCCTGGAGCGACTTGAACGCTCGCACCCAGCTCCGGAGGCTGGCGCTCTATCCACCTGAGCTACAGGGGCGAATGCAACTTAATATAATAACCTATAACCCAGGAATGATGCAAACAGGCTATGCCCTTCTCCTCGTTGCCTTCACTAGCAGAACCGGCGTATTGCTGGCTTGCACCACCTTATTGGCGATACTGCCAAAAACCCATCTCTCAATGCCTGAATGCCCATGGCTTGATATAGCAATCAAACCGACATTAATTTCCTCAGCGAACTTAATAATTTCCTGAGCAATATCACCTACCCTGAGCTCGACCCTTACCTCACCCTTCCTCCCTTTGAATCGCCGGTAGGCCTTGTTTAAATATTCTCTGGCTTCTGTCTTGACCGCTTCCAAATGCTGTTCTGGGAAAAGGATGTAATCCAGGCCACCAACGGTGCGAATATGCTGCCCCGCCGGCACTACCCCAAACAGAATAACCTCCGATTCCAATCTATCCATAAGCTCCCCAACATAGTGGACTGCTGCTTCACCAGCTTTGGAGCCGTCCAGGGGGAGGAGAATCCTATTTATTAAACGCTTCCCCGGCTTCCTTTGCCGAGGCTTGGTAGCCTTGATAAGCAACAGCGGTATCTTGGTGGCATGAAGCACCTTGCTGGCTACTCCTCCCGTTGACCATGGCGTTATGCCTGAGCGACCGTGAGACGCCATGATGATGAGACCAACATCATTTTGCTCAGCATAGCCAATAATCTCCCCCGCCGGTTTACCGGATAGAACCAAAGGGCTGGCCTTGGTGACGCGCTTCCTAATCTGTCTTGCCACGTCTTCGATGTAAAGTTGATGCATATGGCGGTACTGGTCCTCCGCAGGCTCACTGACATACACCAGGACAACCTCAGAATTGAAGGCTACGGCTAGCTCTTCGGCATAGGGGAGGGCTAGCTCAGCCAGATTGGAACCATCTAACGGAACAAGAATCTTTTCCCACATTTCCTCCTCCTTTTAAGCGTATCTTACCACCAGGTACAGCCAGCACATGGCAACCACCATAATCATAGCCGGGATAGCATATTTGCAGAACCTTCCCCAACTTATCGGATAGCCCTCCCTTTCAGCAATGGCAGTACCGACAACGTTAGCTGATGCTCCAATAGGGGTAGCATTGCCGCCGATGTCTGTGCCTAAGGCTAAAGTCCAGCTTAATGTCGGTAGGCTTAAGCCGTGAGTCTGAGAGAGGTTAGCAATTACCGGAACCATAGTAGCGGCAAAGGGAATATTATCCACAATGGCTGAAGCAAAGGCAGATACCCACAGGATGAGAGGCATCACCAGAAGTAGGCTTCCCCCGGATATATCTCCGATATACTGGGCAAGCATTTTCAATACCCCGGTTTCCTCTAACCCTCCGACACAGATGAATAAACCGACAAAGAAAAGCAAAGTGCGCCAATCCACCCTCTTGATGACGTGCAGAGCCCCTTTGGTTGCTGCCAGCAAGGTAAGGAAGGCAGCAATACAACCTATTAGAGCCACTGATAACCCGGTTTGAGCATGGGTAATCAGCAAAATCACCACCAGGATAAAGATGGCGGCATTTATTCCGAACAGGCGGGGGTTGACAATCGCTTCCCTGGGCTCGGGATATTGATTAGGAGGCGTATCTGGAGCACCTTGAGAAGAGGTGAGGATTTTGCGGAAGGCAAAATAGAAGAAGCCCAGAGCCAGAAGCATCCCTATCCAGGCAATAGGACCGGTATTAATGACAAAGTCGGTAAAGGTATAGCCAAAGGCAGTACCTATAATTATGTTGGGTGGGTCACCACACATGGTGGCAGCCCCTCCAGTGTTGGCAGCGAAAATCTCAGCAATTATTACGGGAACAGGGTCAAATTTAAGCAGGCGAGACAGCTCTATGGTTACTGAAGCCATGAATAATAAGACGGTGATACTATCGATGAACATTGCCAGAAAGCCTGAGAGCAACATAAAGGCAATCAGGATAGGGGTAACCTTGTAATTGACCATCTTAGCCACATACAGGCATATCCAGCGAAAGAAGCCCACCCCACCCAGTCCCTCCACCATGGTCATCATGCCACCAATGAATATGATAGTCTGCCAGTTTACACCGTGGGATACTATATGCTCCTGCCCCGGTATCCAGAACCTAAATTGCCCAAGCTGCTCCAGATTCAAAACGTTAACCACAGAATCAGGGCTTTTCATGATAACAAAAAAGACAATTATGAGGGTAAGGGCGGCACCAATAAGGGCAGGAATAAAACGATGCACCTTGCCAGCGATAATAGCCATAAACATCACAATGAAGATAGCTATAGCAAGGATTTGGCTTAATGTCAGCATCTATTCAAACTTACGGGAAGACAAAGAAAAACTAGATTATTATAGCCGAACTGCTCTTGTTCGTCAAAGAAGGGGTAAACCAAAGAGCGAAGGTGAAGCATAGCTGGCTATCTCTGGCTCTCACCATTGCAGCACAATAGCTTTCAGAGTTTGGCTGGTTGTGATTCAGCAATTACAAAGAGGGCATCACCCTGACGAATCTCATATCTGGACTGTGGGTTAACCACCATTATCCTGTCCTCTTCTGGTAACTTATATACCACATCAGCGCTTAGTTGCTTGAGCAGTTCTTCAGAGTAATCAGTTTCCACCGCCAGGAGTATTATGTGTTGCTGAGCTAGCACTTGCATTGCCTCGGTAAACTCCTCCCCCACCAGTCTCTCAGATATATGACCATCATAGCGGTAGAACTCACTGCCTATATCGAAGGTTAGCAGCTCGGCTACTATCCGCGAAACACCGTGATTCAGGGCTGAGGCTACAGCAAGGCTGCCACCCACCTGGTCAAGGCAAATAATCTCGTCAGCATGGGCACGCTCCAAGTGCATGCGGTTAGCTGAGTTCACGATTTGTGCACAGGTGTGGACTTTTCGGTTTAGGGATTCTACCGCCAGCACGACCATAAGGGCTTCAGCATCAGCCTCGTTAGCCCCCTTGGTAGGGTCAGTGAGCACAATGATACTGTCGGCTCTCATCACCCCAGCTCGAATCAGGTATTCATCCTGAGAGGGGTCACCTCTTATAAACTCAACTTGCTCATCCCGCAACGGTCGTTCTTCACTATCCGTCAGAATTACAACTCCTCGCTGTTGCTTCACATTGGCTGACAGTAGCTCTCTAACTACTCGCTCCCCCTGGAAATTCCAGCCACAGATTATAGTGTGACCCGAAAGGTTGACTCTCTTAGCCATGCTTCCTCCTCTCCTTACGAACTCAACAAATACACTAGTGATTTTGGCAGTAATGATGACCAGGACAGTAACACTGACTATCATCCCAACTATAATGCTTATCTGGACAGCTACAAAAGGGCTCTCTATTATTCCTATTTCGCCAAAGAAGGCAGGGAGGATTTTCATATTGGCACTGGCGAAACCAACCTTCTCATACACCATGATAACCCCAGTAGCACCAAAGTAGATAACTACTAGCAGGAGGAGGATAGATAATATGGGACGGTTCACCATCCTCCGCCAGGTAAGCCACATAAAGTATCGATATCTAGGTATCATAGGTATTCCCTTAGGTTTTCTCTAGTATGCTACTCCAAATTGAGAACTCAATCAAGGGGTAATCAGTTGAACACGGGCTTATCCAAGACCTATGCCTGAAGTGAACAAAGCATAGGCGCCAAAAATATAGAGCCCGATTAAGGCGAGGGCATACCAACTGATGAAGGAAAAGGTCTTGCGCTTTTGTCGAAATCGGAGTCCAACTATAACCAGAAGGCCCATCACCATTACCACCGCCGCCGTGATAAGATGAGCATCTGACATCAGGGTGCGCGGTAGAGAGAGAATAGAGCCTTGAGTATAGAAAAGGTCAACGGCGAAAATAATGGCGATATTGAACATATTGCTGCCCAGGATATCAGCCACTGCCATATCAATTGCCCCCAAACGGAGGGCGGCAACGGTAACCACCAACTCAGGCATTGAGGTGCTAATGGCTAAGAATAGACTGCCCACAAAGCTAGCCCCCCAACCGGTGGTCTCGGCTATCTCACCACCAACAAATGATACCCATACCCCAGCGCCGATAACTGCTATCGCTGCCAGTATAAATCTGAGGTAAATCGTCCCTAGCAGAATCTGCGCATATTTGGGAGAGGCAGTTTCTAGCTGTACAGGGTGGCTACGCTCAAAGCGGAATATCTGCCTCATCGCAACTAAATACAGGATGAGTATGATAATGCCGGGGATGCCAATCCACCCCAGGGCAAATCCAGAGAGCTTTTCCCCAGCCCAGATACTTATGGCAGCGATACCAATAAGCAATATCCCCACACCGGCTGATGCCGCATGTCTTAGACGCGCCTGGCTCAGAATTGGGCCCTGACGGAAGAGGATGTCTAACAAAGCTATAAGAGTCAGATTAAACAGGCAACTCCCAAAGAGAGTGCCTATGGCTAAATCGGGAAGACCAACCAGGGCTGCCGAACTCACCCCGGTAACCAATTCAGGCACAGAGGTGATGGCAGCCAGCAGCACCAGCCCTATCCACAGCCCACCCACCCCCGTCTTTTCCCCAATAGCATCACCGTATCGCGCTAGCCTTGTCCCAGCGAATAGGATGATGGCAAGACAGGCAAGATATTGTAACCAAACCAGAATCTGAGATGCTACCAATGCGATGCTAGCATACTATATCAGGGGCAAGCCCGTAAAGTATGCAGCTTTTTTATTATGTCAACCTCATACCGGAGAAGCCTTGACAGTCTGGTTGAGGTGCGCTAAAATAGCGTATCAAATAGAGGTTGGGTAAGGGAATAGCCTTGTATTTGGAGGTGATAACTAACTAAAACAAAATAATGATATATGAGCGGGGTGTTCTCTATCCACAACTTACCTTGCAGATATGTACTGCTTGGTTATTTCCCACACAAATGCCTTAGTAGCTTGATTTATCAGCCATTTCCTTCTACCAAATTCTCCCCACCACTAAATGCCCCTTTGTTATGTGCTATCCGTTAAATCATTCCCCTGCTGAAAATCTATTCTGTTGGGTGTTGCCACGGTAAAGGGCATAAGGCTTCACTCCACCCCGTTGTTTCAAAGGGAGGTGAAAGCAACATGCTGGTTACCTGCAACGGGACCGATATTGAGATTAACATAAAGCAGGTACATCGTTACCTAGGATATAGTGCTGGCTACAAGCCGCCGGCATGCATCTTATCCTTAATAGGTGAGCGTGTAGAACAGACTCACCACCTCATCAAACCAGCGTATTCATACACCTTCAAGAATTATTGAGGACTAACATGCCGATAACTAGGAAGAAAAGTAAAGTATCAAATAGGTCTGAGGTTGAAGAAGAGGCTAAAGTTTTATGTCAAAATCTGTGGAAGATATTTGGCCCTGACCCCCAACAGGTTTTGAGCAACATTGACGATGGCGCGACGAAACAAGAAGTCCTAGAAGAAACGGGGCATGTCATAGCAGTAAAGGATGTCTCGTTTGAGGTTTACGAAAACGAGATATTTGTTATCATGGGGCTATCCGGGAGTGGAAAATCAACCCTTGTCCGCTGCATTAACCGGCTCATTGAGCCAACCAGTGGCATGGTGCTCATTGACGGGGTGGACATCGCCCAGATGAATAATGCCGAGCTCAGGCAGCTTCGCCGCCATAAGCTGAGCATGGTGTTTCAAAACTTTGGTCTGCTCCCCCACCGTTCTGTGCTGGACAATGTTGTCTTCGGTTTAGAGCTCCGGAGAGAGAAGAGGAAGGAAAGACAGAAAAAGGCTGCCCGGGCTATAGAGATGGTAGGACTGAAGGGCTGGGAAAAAAGCCGGATATACGAACTCAGTGGTGGGATGCAGCAGCGGGTGGGATTGGCTCGGTCTTTGGCAGTGGACTCTGAGATTATTCTTATGGACGAGCCCTTCAGCGCCCTGGACCCGCTCATCCGACGCCAGATGCAAGATGAATTCATCAACCTGCGCTCGGTAGTTAAGAAGACGGTAATCTTCATTACTCACGACCTTATTGAAGCACTGAAGCTGGGTGACCGCATTGCCATTATGAAAGACGGGGAAATAGTGCAAATCGGTACCCCTGAGGAGATAGTATCTCAACCGGCTGATGATTATGTGAGCGAGTTCGTAAGAGATGTGCCCCGGGGGAAGGTGGTCCTGGCAGAGAGCATCATGGAGAAGCCCGCAGTATTAATCAGCAGCGACCAGAATCCTGAGGTGGTCATAGAAGAGCTGAAGGCAAAGCGGGCTGCGGTGGCCTTTGTCATCGATGCTGACGGCAAGCTCGAAGGAATTGTGACCAAGGAACAGGCGATGGCGGCAGCACAGAAGAGGCTAACCAGTATAGAGGGAGTAGCACAACGGGAGTTCCCCTCTACTTCCCCAGATACTACGGTAGAGCAGGTTTTGCCCTTGGTTGCCGAGGGGAACGTGCCGGTGGCTGTATTGGATGAAGAAAAACGTCTGCTGGGGGTGGTCACCAGACTGGCGCTGATACATGCCATGTATGCCGGTAACGAAACTAACGACGCAAACGAATAATTAAGGAGGTGATAGCTACTTACACTATTTGACCTGTAATACTTGAGGGCGGCGAATTCAGCCGGTCTCTCCCTGGGAGATACTTTAACATGTTCCTAGGGGAAATAAGAACGGAAGGAGAATTACCGATGAGAAAAGTACTGTTGGCTTTGCTAGTAGGAATAATATCTATCAGCATAGTCTTGTCAGGCTGTGGTGAAGCGGAGCCAGAGGAGAAGCCTCTTATCAAGATTGCGGAACTCAACTGGGGCAGTGCCCGTTTCCAATGTGAGATGGCCAAGATAATCATTGAGGAGGGATATGGCTACCCGGTAGAGCTGGTTCCGGGAATAACCATACCAATGCTCCAGGGACTGCGCACTGGTGACGTTGATGTGTATGTGGAAGGCTGGCTGCAAAACCAGCAAGAAGCAGTCGACACGGCAATGGAGGCTGGAGATATTGTCATGCTGGGCTTTATCAACAACGATAACTGGCAGTGTGGATTTGTTGTGCCCACCTATGTCATCGAGGGTGACACTGAGCGGGGTATAGAGCCCATGGTACCAAACCTGACGAGCGTCTTTGACCTTGACCAGCCGGAATGCAAGGAGCTGTTCGCGAACCCGGAGAACCCAAGCAAGGGCTTAATCCTGAATGGCCCACCTGGCTGGGAATGCGAGATAGTTACCTTAGAGCAGGTTACAACCTATGGACTTGACGACCACTATGACGTGATGAACACCGGTAGCTCAGAGGGGCTCTTTGCTTCCCTGCAGGGCGCCTATGACAAGGGTGAACCGTGGCTAGGCTATCTGTGGGGTCCCACCTGGATTGCCGGTGCCCTCGACCTGACACTGCTGGAAGAGCCTGCCTATGACGAAGAGGTGTGGAACGAGGACCACGGCTGTGCCTGGCCATCTGTCGACCTTTTCATAGCGGCGCACAAGGATTTCCCAGATAAGGCGCCGGATGTTGCCGAGATGTTTGAGAAATGGAAGCTAGATACACCGACCCTCAATGAGGCTCTGGCCTATATGCTGGCGATTGAGGGTGAGCCGGTGGATGTTGCTATCTGGTTCCTCAAGGAACGGGAGGAAATATGGACCCAGTTCGTACCTGCTGACGTAGCTGAGAAGGTCAAGGCAGCTATAGCCGAAATGTAGCTTGCGAAGTGCCCCACCAAAATCTGATGGGGCAGAAGAGAGGTTATCCTAAAAGTCACCCCTCCCTGCCTTTGGCGTTGCCTTCGCTGCCCGAAGGGGGGAGGGGGGCTGTGGATAGTTAAAAGACCATGTTCGATTTTCCTGAATTTTTTTCTTTCCCCCTCGGTGACTGGATAAACATTACAGTGGATTGGCTAACCCTCGAATGGGCACCCTTCTTCGATGTCATCACGATAGCTATCAGAGAACCACTGGTAAGTCTTGAGCACTTTTTGTGGTGGCTGCCCTGGTGGGCAGTGATTGTTATCCTTGCCGCAGTAGCCTGGAGATTTGCCGGGCGCCGGATTGCTCTTTTCACTGTTTGCGGAATGCTGTTCATCGGTGTCATGGGGCTGTGGGATGAAACCATGACCACGCTGGCTATAATTGTTACCTCTGTAGCAGTATCCGTACTTGTTGGCATCCCCCTTGGAATCCTTGCCGCTAAGAGTGACCGTGTTGAGGCAGTGGCGCGCCCCTTCTTAGATGGTATGCAGACCATGCCCAGCTTTGTCTACTTAATTCCGGCGGTATTCTTTTTTGGATTGGGCAAGGTGCCAGCCGTGGTGGCTACATTTATCTATGCTGTCCCTCCCTGTATTCGCCTCACCAATCTGGGTATCAGGCAGGTATCCTCTGAGGTAGTCGAGGCAGGTAAGGCTTTCGGCTCCACCGGCTTGCAGCTCCTGTTCAAGATACAATTGCCTCTTGCCCGACCCACTATCATGGCTGGAGTCAACCAGACCATCATGATGGCGCTGGCTATGGTAGTTATAGCTTCAATGATAGGTGCCTCTGGGCTAGGACTTGAGGTGCTGAGGGGTATTCAACGACTTGATGTGGGCCAAGGCTTCTTAGCTGGCATTAGCATCGTCATTGTGGCCATTCTGATTGACCGGGTCAGCCAGGCACTGGGTAGAACACGTGAAACAGGCCTGCGCCGGGGCGGGTAGCTTGAAAGTCTGCCGCTCCAGCGAAGGTCCGAAAGAAGGCTTCCCTATATTCGTCACCTGTCCAACTTGTTCAACTCCAATTTATCAGGGTTGTCCTTATACCCAGCCACGAAGTCTCATCGCCTCTGCCACACGAGCCACAGCAACAATATAAGCTGCTAACTTCATACTAATCTTACGCTTCAAGGATTCAGCTAAGACAGCCTGAAATGCTTTGGTCATAATTTTACCGAGTCGCTGGTGAACCTCATCCTCATCCCAATAATATCTATTTAGGCCTTGAACCCACTCAAAATAGGAAACGGTAACGCCTCCAGCATTGCATAGAAAATCAGGTATGCTAAATACTCCATTATAGTATAGTATTTCGTCGGCTTCAGGGGTAGTCGGCCCATTGGCTAATTCAGCGACTATCCTTGCCTTGACTTTAGGGGCATTTTTCTCAGTTAGCACCGTCTCCAGTCCTGCTGGGCATAATATGTCAACGCTTAGCTCTAGCAGTTCAGCATCACTGATATTTTCCGCCTCCGGGAAATTTAGAACCGAACCAGTTTCTGTTTTATGCTTTAAGACCTGGTGTGGGTCTAAGCCCTGCTGGTTATAGATACCACCCTTGGAGTCGCTAACGGCTATAATCTTAGACCCTACCATATCGTTTAGCAAAATGGCGGCATTTGAGCCGGCATTGCCATAGCCCTGAATTGCTACGGTGGCTTTGGATAAATCAATATTTAGATGCTTGGCGGTTTCTATTATGGTATATACTCCGCCACGGGCGGTGGCATCATCACGTCCCAGTGAACCGCCTACAGCTAAAGGCTTTCCGGTTATCACTCCCGGGGTACAATACCCAGTTAATTTTGAATACTCATCCATCATCCAACCCATTATCTGGGGGTTGGTATATACATCTGGTGCCGGGATGTCACGGTCAGGGCCAATGCACTCCCATAGGGCATCTATATAGCCTCGGCTCAGCCTCTCTAGCTCGCCCTCAGACATTTCTTTGGGGTTGCAAATAACCCCCCCTTTACCACCACCAAGGGGAATATCTACGGTAGCGCATTTCCAGGTCATCCAGGCAGCTAAGGCTCTAACCACGTCAATTGTCTCATCGGGGTGGAATCTAATACCCCCCTTGCACGGACCACGGGCATTGTTGTACTGAACCCTGAATCCCTTAAAAACCTCGGTCTGCCCGTTATCCATCCTCACCGGTATAGACACGTGGAACTCTTTCATAGGTTCTCTGAGAATAGCATGAATACCGGAATCAAGATTCAGGATGCCAGCCGCTTCATCTAGCTGAGCTTGAGCCATTTCAAATAAATTTGATGGTTTTTTGTTCATATCTTGTCCCCTTAGTATTATTTAATATTATTTAATCCTCACTACTTACTGGTATTCCCCTGTCCTTAAGGTATCTTTTGGCTTCAGGGATGGATATTTCTCCAAAGTGGAAGATAGAAGCAGCTAGAACTGCGGATGCCTTGCCCTTCACCACAGCATCATAAAGGTGCTCCAGTTTGCCAGCACCACCTGAAGCAGTAACCGGAATGCTAACCGCCTCGGCTACCGCTCTGGTCATCTCCAGGTCATAACCTTCCTTGGTACCATCAGCATCCTTGCTGGTGAGCAATATTTCTCCGGCACCCAGCTCCTCCACCCGCTTTGCCCAGCCGGCAATCTCCAGCCCGGTGGACTCGGTGCCGCTTCTTACCACTACTTCAAGTCGGTGAAGATTACTACCTGGCGGATTCTTCCTGCCGTCAATGGCAACCACCAGCCTTTCCCTGCCGAACTGCTTGGCAGCTTCTTTAATGAGCTCCGGCTTCTTCACGGCGGCGGTATTTATGGAAACCTTGTTCACACCAAGGTCGATTAGTGCTGCCATATCCTCAATACTGCTGATGCCTCCACCGACGGCGAAGGGGATAGTAACCACATCACAGACCTTTTTAACCCACTCCAGCCTTGTTTTTCTATTCTCTAC
>JAGMCH010000067.1 GCA_023129255.1 Dehalococcoidales bacterium | reverse complement strand
CTACAAGCAATATAACCCACCAGTAAGTGTCGCCCCAGGCTGGTGAGGACATTGAAATTAGGACGATGAATTTC
The DNA here is from genome assembly GCA_023129255.1 of Dehalococcoidales bacterium. Taxonomy (GTDB): domain Bacteria; phylum Chloroflexota; class Dehalococcoidia; order Dehalococcoidales; family BS750m-G39; genus JAGMCH01. Next base: position 12,401 of record JAGMCH010000067.1, on the reverse strand, counting down.
CCGGTGAGACCATCTATGGCTACAGCATAGGTTCCCGGCTCGTTCTTGACCACAGTAAAAGATACTTGCCTGCTTTCCCCACCAGCTAAAGTAACTTCCGTGCTTTGTTCTATTTCGCCATTTATCTTTAAGGTCAGTGTGTAGCTACCCTCAAGCTCGCCAGTGTTCTGAACAATAGCAGAAATAGTTACCGGCTCCCCAACTTCCATCTGGGCAGGATTGATGGCAAACTCACTTAGCTTGAACTCTGCTAGTGCTGGAGAAGGCGATGGCACTATCTTGGCCAAGATGGCGAATATCGAGGTGTGGCTTATTAGAACGGTTACTTTATTGCCCTGGGCAACGCCACCATAAGCTGGCTCGAGTTCTGCCCAGCCATACCCCGGTTCATAAGAGGTAATCAGTACTGAGAAGGTGTTTTCCGGTAGCCAGTCCGGGTCATAGCTCAGGGTTAATTCAACTGGCTTATCAAAGATGAGCGGGCAAGATACTGAACCACTAATGTAGCCAGTGAGATTATAGGCCGGGCCAATCATTTCCATGCCCTCTGGAGGTGAGAGTGATTCCTCACAGAGCCTCATCTCTATTCTTCTTGGAACCCTGCCGTCAGCGCAGGTGATTCTAGTGCCCCGGTTGAATTCCAGCTTGTGCTTATTATCCGGGTCAGTGGCTACACAGGAACCAAGAAGTCTCCCCGAGGAGCTGACCTTAGCCACGGCCATTTTGCCCAGGATGTCTATCTCAAGCTGTTGGTAACTCACTGTCCCGTCATCTCCAGACGGCAATTCCTCGAGCAGGTAGTTTATGCTAAACGAGAGGCTATCCCCCTGGGCATCGTTTTGAGGCTCTCCTGTTTCAGGGAATTCCCATGCCCAAACCAGGGTGACAGTTTCACCGGCATGAAGCGTGTTTATCCTAAGATGATTTGGGTCAGAGGCACTTTGTGGCAGCTCGTGAATTGTAGCTGGTAAAGTTATGTTGGAGCTTAGCCGCTCGCAGGAAAGATTGAACAGCAAATAGTCATCAAGTGCGGCACCATCTCCACCGTGGTCTACCTCATCAATACCACTTATCCAGATAGTAACAGACCCATACCTGCTGCCAGCATTATGTAGCTCAACAGTCTTGGTGCCGCTATCGCCAGGCTTAATATTCTCTATATTCCAGCTGGTAGCTCCCTCGCCATCTAGTACCAAGTCTATGGGCGCTTGAGCCTGCGCCGAAATGGGCGAGGAGCCGATTAGAGCTAACCCTAGAATTAAGGCTAGAGCCAGTCTAGTTCCATATTTAGTCAATTTGCCGAATAACATGTCGCTCAACCTCTTAATAGTGATAAACTCTAACCTCCTGTAAGATTGGAGTTTCGGATGTATCCGAAGTAGTCAGGGTCGCCCGCCACTGCATATATCTGCCGGCCGGTAATCCCGAAGTAACCGGGGAGGTTCCCCCGACTGAAATCCAAGGTAGGGTTGCATCAGGTGCATCTTTGGCAAATAGAGTATCAGACGCTCTCACCTCAAAGGTTATATTGGTATTGCTGGGTAGTATTTCATCCCAGAACAAGCCGTCCCATCTGGCTCCGTCAACCCCGGTATCCCAAACCTGAGAAGCAATGGTGCCGGGAGAGGTATATGAGGGTCCGCCCGCGGCCGCATTCAAAACGGCGCTGATAATAGCCAGCCGGTTGATACCACCCCAGGTGGCAGTCGGGTTCTCGGTACCGGAGGTGGTTGCATCCCTTTGGACTGAGGCGTTACTATGGGAAGCGACGGGGCCACCATCCTGCTCAACTTGCTCGGTGTAGCCAATCAGGGCGGTATGGTCACTGGGTTGTCCGCAGGTTGTGACATAAACTAGCCTGTCATTTGAGCCAACGCTCACGCTACCCGCCTGTATAGAACCCGCCGCAGTGTTAGTATTGGAAGCGCTATCTGCAATCGGCGTGGTCTGGTCAACGTTCTGGTAAGTAGCAGCCTGTACCATAATCGGCGGGCTATTAGTCGGAGCCGTATCCCAGGTAATGTTAAGGGCATTACCGCTCATATTGCCAATGCCGGTCTCGTCAAGGTAACCGAACCAGATTAAGTTGTGCCAGAAACCGGCCGAACCAACCACTACTCCATCCGTATTTTCAATGGCGGTTAAGGCTTGTCCACCTAAAGTAACCTGATTTATGTTTGCGACTGGGATGGAATTACTCTCAGCTGTTATCATAACCAAAGCAACGCGGTTTGAACCCGCTCCGGGTGTATAGTTGAATCCGTTGGTATCAAAATCCGTTTCGCCTGCCCAGCTGCCAACGAGGGTAGGGGGGGAAGTGGATTCGTTCTCAACAGCATTCAAAACGGCGCTGATAATAGCCAGCCGATTGATGCCACTCCAGGTGGCGGTTGGGTTCTCGGCACTGGAGGTGGTTGCATCCCTCTGGACTGAGGCGTTACTATGGGAAGCGCCGGGGCCATCCTGCTCAATTTGCTCAGTGTAGCCACCTGGGGCGGTATGGTCACTGGGTTGTCCGCAGGTTGTAACATAAACTAGCCTGTCATCTGAGCCAACACTGACGCTACCCGCCTGTATAGAACCCGCCGCAGTGTTAGTATTGGAAGCGCTATCTGCAATCGGCGTGGTCTGGTCAACGTTCAGGTAAGTAGCAGCCTGCACCATAATCGGCGGACTATTAGTCGGAGTCGTATCCCAGGTAATGTTAAGGGCATTACCGCTCATATTCCCAATGCCGGTCTCGTCAAGGTAACCGAACCAGATGAAGTTATGCCAGAAACCGGCCGAGCCAACCACTACCCCGTCCGCATTTTCAATAGCGGTTAAGGCTTGTCCACCTAAAGTAACCTGATTTATGTTTGCGACTGGGATGGAATTACCCTCAGCCGTTACCATGACCAAAGCAACACGGTTTGAACCCGCTCCGGGTGTATAGTTGAATCCGTTGGTATCAAAATCCGTTTCGCCTGCCCAGCTGCCAACGAGGGTAGGGGGAGGGATTGTTGCCAGCTTCACATCCCCAGGGCTTGAGGAGGTGTCAACCTGATTTAGAACGCCAGCATTAAAATCGTCCTCCGTGGTCTGCACCCACTCCCTGGAAGTCCAAGCCTGGAAGGTGTTGCCAGTGGAGCTCTCCAGGTCAACAAGGGAGCTGCTGGTTACACCAATGCTGCTAGCCAGGAGAACCAGTGCCAAGCTTGCCAGTAAAATAAACCACTTTTTACCCCTCATCTCATTACCTTATCCTGTATTTTTTCTCAATCTGCTCCTCAGTAAGCACACGCCAGATGTTTCTCATTTCCATCGCCATAATGATGAGTCCAGGCAGGCACAGGGTCAGCAGAAGACCCAGAGGAGTTCTGACAAATTGGGCGGCATAGCCCAAGTAAGGAACGTGAAAGCAAACCTTTCCCACCACATTCTGAGCCGGGACGACAAAGGGGTCGGCATCCTCATTAACATCCCCTTTGGTTAGAAAATGAAACGATGAGCCATCGTCCACAGCTATCACCCGGTGGCTTATCACCTTCTCACTCAGCGGAGAATGAAAGGTAATAGTATCCCCTACCTTTATGTCTTCCGCCCCCACAGGGCGAGTTACCGCCACACCTCCTACCTTAAGCTGGGGCTCCATACTGCCTGAGAAGACGGTATCTACCCTCCACCCAAAGTGAGGTGCCAGAAAGGTGAGCACGGCTGCCGTCATAAGCAGAATCATTAAGGCTAAGCCAAAATTCCCAACCGCTTTTTTCATAATAGACTTCCCTTTTTTATCTCAAGGCAATGCTGGGCTTTGAAGGTGGCAGAGCTCACTCAACCCCGCCACCTTATATAACCCATTATGCCTGCCGGTCTAGTCCGCCGCCCTTTGCTGTAATTCAAAAGTGATGTCGAGGGTCACCGAATCACCCTGAATCCTATTGTCTGTACCCGTCCCTACTGACCACACTAGGGTGATGTAGTTAGTACCACCAGTAGCGGCCAGACTGAGATCCAGAGCGTAACTGGCTGCGATGGTATTTATGGCTGCTGGAGCTGCATCTGTGCCGAAGATATCCGCCTCACCCGCATCCCAGCTCCCATTGTTATTGGTATCAACAAACAGGTGCACCATAAGGTAGGTGCCCAGCTGAATTGTATCGACGCCAGTAGGCTCGTCGGCTTCCTCCGGGTCAGTAGTTGTCCCTATAGCCTCGGAAACACTGATGCTCTCTAAGTCCAGGTAGCCAGCTATACTCCCGACATTGGCGACCGTCCAACTTCCTCCACCACTATCACCCGGTTTGACATCACTCACCGTGAACTTCACCACGTTGGTGTTTCCACCATCAAGGTTCAGGTCCAGTGTCCCGGCGGTGAAGGTATTGCCGGTGCTGGTCTCAACGTCGCTGAAGTAAGCAAAAACACCACCACCGATTAGGGCACTCACCAATGCCACAGTCATCAAGCTCATTAGTATCCTTTTCATTCCTTGCCACCTCCTTTCCGAATTGATTTGCGCCTTTCCCTTCGTGCATTAGTTGGTACACATTCCATATGTACCTCCTTTACGGTTACTTAAGCCAATCAGATATCCTCATCTTTAAATAAGTGTCACATCTATCGTTATTTGCCATTTGGCGAATTCCCTCCCACAAATAAAGGGTCTCTGCAAATCGACCCTGCTGCGGTTGGCGTAACTGGTTCTACCTCATCCTGTTGGCCTCGGCTTCGATTCTTTTGATATCAGCTTGTGTGAATAGCCTCCAACCTCGCCTATCCCTATGCGAGGAATCCTTGAGGATGCCCTGCCTGAGCCATCGTAGTAGAGTAGACCTGCTCACGCCCACCATGTCACAAGCCTCCGTGGTTCTATAATAGGTTTGGCTGTTGATTATGACTGACATAATTCAATCCTTTTTGGAATTTCAAAGGCATATCTGACATATGTCAATTATGTTCTACGCAAGCCGTCTTGGGAATCACCCAAATGGGGCAAATTTAGGAGTAATTAGTACTAGGAGGATAGTCCTGGTTGTGGTGGCTGATTAAGAAAGCGGGGCTGAACAATAATAAGTAGACAATGGTAGGCATGAGGAAGGAAGGTGTATCTTATAGAAATTGACCAATGGTCTTCATTAAGTCCTGGGAATTGAATGGCTTGGTTATATATCCATGGGCACCTATAATATCCCGGCTAAGCTTCTTGTTAAGTTCATAGTCTACGGCGGTGAGCATGACCACAGGGATTGCCTTAGTAGCCTGGTTCGCTTTAATTGCATAGCAAGCGGTAAGACCATCCATCTTAGGCATCAAAATGTCCATCAGGATGAGGTCTGGTTTCTGGTTGAGAGCCATATTTACTGCTTCCTCACCATCATTTGCCTCAAGGACGATATAGCTCTTGCCCAGAAGCTTTTTTACCAACGACCTGACAGATGGTTCATCATCGGCTATAAGTATTTTCTTTACCCCAGATTGGTTCGCTTCCATAAATCTCCTCCTCTATGCAATCGCAAATTTCACACTCCTGCCAGCAGCATCCCAGACACAGGTATTTTGAGGAAAGCAGCAACTACAACAGGGTCAAATTGGGTGCCGGTGCACCGCTTGATTTCACTCAGAGCCTCCCCTATAGACATCGCAGCGCGATAGGAGCGGTCAGAGGTCATGGCATCAAAGGCATCAGCCACGGCTAGAATCCTAGCTCCCAGCGGTATGTCTTCACCCACTACAACTTGATTCATTCCACTGCCATCATAACGGTCGTGGTGATGTTCAATCATCTCGACCACCTTCCCATTAACCACCGGTTTTACAATACCAGCTCCTACCTGGGGATGAGTCATAATATGCTCATACTCCTCAGGGGTCAGTTCACCGGGCTTGTTTTGAATAAGTTGGTCAATGGCAATCTTACCAACATCGTGGAGTAAGCCCGCCCAGCGCAGGTCTTCTATGGCATCTGGGGATAGACCCAGCTCCTCACTTATAGCCTCTGCAATCTCGGTTACCCTCCGAGAATGCCCCGCAGTATACTTGTCCTTGGCTTCAAGAGCAAAGGCTAATGCCTTGATGGCACCGAGAAAGACTTTTCGGATCTCCTTTGTTTGTTCCTCAACCTTTTGCTCCAGATATTGCTGGTACTCCCTAATCTCAAGCTCTAGTCTTCTTCTCTCCAGAACCCCCTCCACGCTCAGCACAACCTCGCCTAAGTTAAAGGGCTTGGATATATAGTCATAGGCTCCCTGCTTCATGCACTGGATGGCGATATTAATATCGGTAAGAGCAGTAGCCATCATGACTGCCGTATCAGGGTAAGCGGCTTTTATCTCTGGCAGCAGTTCGATTCCCGATTTACCCGGCATCTTTATATCTAGAATCACCAGATCAATTGAGCTGCCTTTTAACCCATCCAGCGCCTGCTCAGCACCATCAGCTTCCTCACATTGGTAGCCTTCTCGGGACAACCTTTGACAAAGAAGCCTTCTAACCATCGCTTCATCATCAACAACTAGTATCCTTGCCCGTTTGTTTCCCATAGCTTTAACCTTCCAATACCTCTTTGACTATGGCTTTTAGCTCGTCGGGAGTGAACGGTTTGGGCAGATACGGTCTCTTGTCTCCCTTAAGAAGGGACTCCAGCTTCTCATCCAAAACGTCTCCGGTGGTGAATATAACTTTACCAGTGAACTCAGGGTGTTTCTCCTCTATATGTTGATAAAGCTCCTTACCATTCATTATCGGCGTTCTGATATCAATAAGGCAAAGGTCATACTCCTTCTTATCCAACATGTCTTGAGCGATTGCCCCATTGACAGCAATATCCACGTCAAAACCCTCAGCAGCGAGAGTCCTCTGGCATACTTGACTAATGGCTGGCTCGTCTTCAACTACCAGGATTCTTTTTCTGTCGCCTTTAGAATGTTCCATTTAGCTCCCCCTATTGCTCAATGAGCATTAATAGGTAATTCCACAATAAAGGTGGCTCCGCTACCCAACCTGCTTCTGGCATATATTCTGCCACCGTGTTCAGCTACTATCCCGTGACACACGCTGAGTCCCAAGCCAGTTCCCTTGCCTACTCCCTTGGTGGTGAAGAAGGGGTCAAATATCCGATTCAAGTTTTCCTTGGCAATCCCCGGTCCGCTATCGGCAAATGATGCCCTGACCGTGTTATTGACCTTCTGGGTAGTAACAGTCAGTGTGCCCCCATTACCTGCCTCAAGCATAGCAGTCTCAGCATTGAGGATAATGTTGATAAAGACTTGCTGCATCTGAGAATAGTCAGCCATGACTTCGGGCAGGTCGAGAGCAAGCCGGGTATTAACCCTGATATTACTTACACTTTGCTCGTAGGCACGTAATTTCAGCACTCCCTCTACAATGCTATTCAGGTTTGTCGGCTGCTTTCCCGGCGTATGTTTTCGGGCGAAGGTAAGGAGATTCCTGGCCACACCGGCAGCACGTTGGGCTTCCTTGTGTATAACACCTACATCTTCTTTAACCTCATCAGGGAGGTCCGTATCCATGAGTAACTGGGCAAAACCGATAACGGCGGTCAGGGGGTTATTTATCTCATGGGCAATACCTGATGCCATCTCACCTACAGAAGCCAAACGACTGGCGAGATGAGCCTTCTGCTCCAGCTCCCCTTTCTCCTCCTCCGCCCGCTTGCGCTCAGTGATGTCAAGCCAGTTTATAAGAAAATAAAGTAACTTTCCCTCGTGCACTATCGGTGCCGAGTTTATCGCAACAAAGAAACGCTCCCCGTTCTTCTTCTGGAAAACCTTCTCGCTTCTTCTGCCGCCGGTTACCATGGCATTCTTAAAGGAAGCAGTCGTTTCCTTCCATTGTTCTTTTAGCCACCATGGGTACGGAGCTTTCCTGCCAGTAATTTCGGCTAAAGTGAAGCTGGTTAGCTTTTCAAATGCTGGATTTACATATTTCACTGAAGTGTCCGGATTAACCACGAATACAGGGTTCGGTGAATTTTCCAGCAGGCTGAAGCTGAATTCCTGGCTCTCCCTCAGCGCCTCCTCTGCCTGCTTGCGCTCGGTGACGTCCTTATTTATCCCGACATACCCCTTGAAATTTCCGGCATTATCAAAAAAAGGAGCGCCGCTAACTTCAAATACGACAGGACTGCCATTTTTATGGATATGGGTAATCTCAAAGCCAAAGAAAGGCTCCTTTTTAGCATTAACCTCTTTGAAGCGGCTAATCCATTTTCGTTTTTCCTCTTCTGGCGTAAAGTCAAGTGTCCTTTTTTTGCCTGCTACTTCATCTACTTCATACCCTAGGATATCTTTAATCTTGGGGCTAACGAAGGTAAACGTTCCCTTTTCATTCGACTCCCATACCAAATCGCTGGTAGCTTCTACCAAATTTTTATATTTCTCCTCTGCCTCTTTCACCGTATCCTCTGCCTGCTTGCGCTCGGTGATGTCGCGGCATACGCAGAAGATCAGCTTCTGCCCTGCGCACATGGCCCCGTTGATGCTGATGTCAACGTCAATGACAGAGCCATCCTTGCGATGGTGCTGCGTCTCTAAGTGGAGACCTGCCTCGTCAACATTCCGTCCCATCTCCAGCAGTTGCTCAGGTGGAAAATTTTTATCCCAATCCCAGGTATGGAGCTCACGGACCTCCTCGGGGGTGTATCCGAGCATCTCGGCAAATCGCTTGTTTGCCTCATACACCTTGGCGTCCTCATCTAGGACAACTATCCCATCAAGGGACTGCTCGATCAGGATACGCCGCCGGGTCGCTTCATCAGCCAGCGCCTGCTCCGCCTGCTTGCGCTCGGTGATGTCCAGACAATACTCTATCATCTGGACGACATTTCCTTCGGTATCAAAAATGGGGTAGCCGTGAACCTCAATGTTTCTGGCATTGCCATCCTCATCGTAATGAATATGCTCTACAACTATAGGTTTTTTGGTTTTCTTCACTTCTTCAAGCGGACAAACATGGTCTGCGCCTCCGCACGGTTTAGCTTTTTTATGGGTAAGGGAATAACAGGTTTGGTTTTCCACTAAATTGCCCAGTTTCGCAGCTAGATTGGCCATCTTTATCGTATAATCATTGACATCTAAAACATAGAAGGGATGACTGAGAGAATCTAATATATTATTTAAGAATTCATTTTGCTGCCGGATTTTCTCCTGCACCTGCTTGCGCTCGGTGATATTTCTGTTGAGCTCAAGACAGGAAACAATCTTTCCCTCAGCGTCCCTAATGGGATTAGCCGTATTCTCCCAGAAGGTAACCTCCCCCGAAGGCAATACCACCCTCCTCTCCGAGGTGTGTGACTTACCATCCCTAAATGCCTTTTCTACAGGACACCCATCGCACAACTTTTCTTTACCTTCATAGACTCGGTAGCATTTCTCCCCCAAGTGGTCTCCAAAAAGTTTCCTCACCAGCTTATTCTGATAAATAATGTTATAGTCTTTATCTTGTATGGTGAGGCCGTCTTCCATGGCGTCTATTACTGATTGCAGCTTATTCTTCTCGGCTTGAAGCGCCTCCTCCACTCCCTTGCGCTCGGTGCTGTCTTTAGCTATTCCAGCAAGTCCTATTACTTTTCCTTCTGAATCTCTAACAGGAGCCAGACTTAAAATAACTGACACTTCTTTTTTATTTTTGCCTATGATTCTTGCTTCAATACCTGAAATGGAATTACCTTTAACTATACCGCTAATCTGGCTCTCCATTAGAGAAACGTCTTCCACTAAATAGAACATGGAAACCGGTTTCCCAATTACTTCTTGGGCTTTGTATCCATACATCAGTTCTGCGCCAGTATTAAAAGAAGTTATATTGCCACTCAAGTCTGTGGTAATTACAGCATCACTGATAGAATCAATAATCTTTACCCTTTTTAATAGTTCCTCCTCCGCCTGCTTGCGCTCGGCTTCTAACTTTTCAAGTTCCGCTATACGCAAACGCAGGGCTTCCAGTTCTCCAGTAAGCTGTTCCTTTGTTTTTTCTGCGATTCTCATGTCTCACCTCAGGAGAACACCGGCTTAGATTAACCCTCTCACAGTGCTCAATTGGCTAGCTTTATTTATCTGGTTAGCCTCAGCCTTCAATTTATCTATTTCATCTTCAGTAAACAGCCGCCACCCTCTCCTATCCCTGTGCTCAGCTTCCCTGAAGATGCCTCCCTTAAGCCAACGAAAGAGGGTAGCTCTACTTATACCAACTGTTCGGCAGACCTCAGCGGTTCTATAATAGGTCTGACCATTCACTGTTACCGGCATATTTATAAACCTCTGATACCTTGATACTTCTCAAGTATACTCTTACTCTAATGCATGTTAGCCACTCGGTAAATCACCCATTAGTAATGTTTTGGCTCATACTTTCGTAGCCAGACTATAGTCCTATTGCGGCTATATGGGGATATGCTTCCTAACTCTATCCAAGCGCTTAGACCTGATTGTTTTGCTGGCAAGGAAAAGCTATAATAATACCCTCAGGGAGCAGGGCGAGGTGAAGTGATAAATGACCATAGCCGAGATGCTAGCCAGAAATGCCAGAATATACCCCAATGATAGCGCCCTTATTGAACTGAAACCGAGCCAGAAGCTAAGAAAGGAAATCACCTGGAAGGTCTTTGATGAGAGGGCTAATAGAATAGCCAATGCTCTCATTGATAGAGGGGTCAGCAAGGGCGATAAGGTTATACACCTGATGATGAACTCCATAAACTGGCTGGAGGTGTATTTCGGCATCATCAGAACCGGGGCTTGGGCAGTTCCACTTAACTTCAGGTTCACCAGCGAAGACATTAAATACTGCGCTGATATAGCCGAAGCTAAGGTAATGATTTTGGGCGAAGAATTTGCCGAAAGGGTAGAGGCTATCCGCTCCCAGCTCCCCACGATAAAGGACTACATCTTTGTCGGTCAGAATCTGCCTGAAGCTATGGAGAGTCTCGAAGACGTAATCAGCGGAGCTTCATCTCAACCAGCAGGTGTGGAGCTAAATGACGAAGATGAGTGCGGGCTTTACTTTACTTCAGGCACCACCGGGGAACCAAAGCCGATACTTCTGACCTATAAGAACATGGAATGCGCCGCCATAACCGAAAACCGTCACCACTACCAAAGGCACGAGGATAACTTTATTATCATCCCCCCACTGTATCACACCGGTGCCAAGATGCACTGGTTTGGCAGCCTGATTGTTGGCGGCCGGGCTACGATACTAACCGAAAGAAGCCCCCAGTATGTCTTTGAAGCTGTCAATCAAGAGAGAGGGACAGTAGTATTTCTGCTTGTACCATGGGCTCAGGACATCCTTAGCGCACTGGACAGGGGAGAACTAAGAAAAGAGGACTATGACCTGAGCTGCTGGCGCCTTATGCATATGGGGGCACAACCTATACCTCCCAGCTTGATTAGACATTGGAAGGAACACTTCCCCAATATGCAGTATGACACCAGCTACGGCTTAAGCGAGGCGACCGGACCAGGATGCATCGACCTCCGCATAGAAAACCAGCATAAATTGGAGGCTACCGGCAAAGCCGGCTTTAACTGGGAGGTGCGCATCGTCAACGAGAAAAGTGAGGACGTGGCCTGCGGGGAGGTTGGTGAGTTAATTGTCAAGGGCAACGGGGTTATGAGGAGATATTACAAGAACCCCAAGAAAACGGCGGAAACTATCAGGGACGGCTGGCTGTATACCGGCGATATGGCTAGAATGGATAGCGAGGGTTTCATCTACATTGTAGATAGAAAGAAGGATGTAATTATCACCGGTGGGGAGAATATCTTCCCTGTGGAAGTGGAGAATGTAATCCAGAGCCATCCCAAGGTCTATGATGTGGGCGTAATTGGATTCCCCGATGAAAGGCTAGGCGAGATAGCCGCCGCCGTAATTGCCCCCCATCAGGGGGTAACTCTAACTGAAGACGAGATAAATGCCTTCTGTGAGCAAAAATTACCCAGATATAAGAGACCAAGGCGCATTATATTTGACAAGGTACCACGAAACCCAACCGGTAAAATAGAAAAGCCCAAGATGCGGCAGAAGTATGCTGGTATAGAGGAGAGCTTTAGAACCTGATAAAGTTCTACTTGTAAAAAGGTAACCACAATAATAAGGTTTATTGTCTAAGGTTAGCCAGGGCAAACTATAGGTCTTCCTCTGGTATGATTTTGACCCCGCTTTTCCTTAATAATGCAGTTGTAACCCCATCGCCATCTATCAATCTGCCAGAAAAGGTGCCATCGTATATTTGCCCACAGCCACATGATGGGCTGCCAGACTTAGCTACAAATTCCTTGGCCTTGAGTCGTTTAGCAATTTTCAGGGTTTCTTCGGCTCCCCGGATGAATTGCCTGGTAACATCCTTCCCATCTTTATTCATAACCTTACATTTGCCGTTAAGGACATCCTCACCTGTA
>JAGMCH010000066.1 GCA_023129255.1 Dehalococcoidales bacterium | reverse complement strand
TTCCTCGATGGCTGCCTGCAGCAGAGTTAATGGGCTGATAATCGTACGGTAGCGCTCGTCATTGGCAAACTCCTGCTCAAACTCATACAGGATGGTCAGATTGTAAGCCGAGAAGATATCTTCGAGCTGCCCTTCAAGTAGCACTATGAGCGGCTCGCCTCCAAATTGCTCTTCATAGCGTGAGTTGGCCTGCGCTATTTCCGAGCCGGGTGAAACCAGGGCATCGAAGCCGGTCTCAGATTTCAGCATGGTAATGCCGGGGGCAGCTGCTCCGCTGATTAGTAAAATAATTAATAGCAGCCACCACGGGCGGCGTGTGATAAACCGAGCTAGCACTTCTGATAGCCTTTTCATTGTGGAACTATCCCAATGTCTAGTGTATGATGTCAAATGCTTCAAGGTCAAGTTGAACAATATGACGTTTTGTTACTTCAAAGCACAAATAGCGATGCCTCGCCCGCTTTACTTTGCGATTAAATCCCCTAGTTCGCGCTACTGATTAGCTTCCTTGCTAATCGCCAGCTACCAGGGAAGGAGGAGAGGAATGTCTGGGCTACCAGTATTTGATATCGGTACTATTTCTACTCAGACGCTCGCCTTACGGCGCTGGAGATAGGCCGCGATAACTATCAGAGCTGCTTCAGATGGGACTACGATAGCAGCTTGGGTCATTGAGTAACAACAATTATGTGCAGTCTAATACATAAAGGGGGAGTTCAAAGCTCCCCCTTACTTTTTTGATTGAAGGGTAATATACCTGGCTGTCTCCTTACTAAGCCCGCCGGCGGGCAAACACAAAGATGACAATTACTCCGACAATAAGGATAATACCAGTAACCACAATGGCAATGATGCCATTAGTATCCAAGCCCCTACCAGTTTCCGCCGCAGGTGGTGCTTGAGGTCACAGTAGCACGGTAAAGTAGCCCGTTTCACCTTCAACGAAGACCTCATATCTTCCCGGATAGGTGTTGATAGTATGTTCGGAAAGTCCTCTTTGTTGTGTTTTGCTATAGGGGTGATTACTGAAGCACCTCTTCTGCTGTAGATGCAGAATGAACGCCCTCAGTTCCTTGGCTCCAATCTGGGTGACATCAGTACTCAAACCGTTGCTGTTGAGGAAATCGTAAAGGAAGGTTATACTATTCGTGACAATAGCTACCGTATTTTTGCTTTTCCCTTCGGTCTGGGCGCAGAGAGAGTAGCCTGACATGACACTTGAGAGGTCGGTCGATGCGATTTTCTGGCGAAGCAAGCACTCTTTTGACAGATTTTGCGCGGAATCTTTGGAAGCAATCCAGCTACGATTTATATCTGCGGTGGAGCGGGTGAAGGGATTCGAACCCTCGACGTCTTGCTTGGGAAGCAAGCACTCTTCCGCTGAGTTACACCCGCTTTAGGCCGATTACATTATGCCCTGGCACCAATTTCATGTCAAGATGACAGAAAACAGTTTATCACCCGCCGCCATTACTGATAATCTAGAGACACGTTTTATCGGTCAAAGGGTTATTTACTATCCTAGACTGACCTCGACCATGGATGTAGCTAAGCGCAAGGCTAAACAGGGAGCAATAGAAGGGACTGTTGTCTTGGCTGGGGAGCAAACTGCGGGGAGGGGGCGAATGAAGCGAGCCTGGCTATCACCCAAGGGGAACATTGCTCTGTCTATTATCCTTCGCCCCAGCTCAGCTTATCTATCTTCCCTTATTATGGTAGCCTCTCTAGCTACAGTCCATTGCATTGAGAAAGTCAGCGGCTTAAAATCGCAGATTAAGTGGCCCAACGATGTTCTGGTTAACGAGAAAAAGGTGTGTGGGATTTTAACTGAAAGCGATGTAAGGGGCAACATTGTGGACTACGCTATTATAGGTATTGGGATAAATGTTAACCTCAGGCTTTCTGAGTTCCCTGAAATTTCACCCACGGCTACCAGCCTTTCCCATGAACTGGGAAGGGATGTATCACGGCTGGATATGATACGGTGCCTGCTGGTTGAAGCAGAAAGATTATACCTGGCTCTGCCGGCCGGGGAGTCCGTTTACCAGGAATGGCGGGACAGGCTGGTGACACTGGGCAAAAAGGTTCAGGTAAGGTCGGGCGAAGCTACATACAGGGGCATAGCTGAGTCAGTAGCCAGTGATGGCAGCTTGCTGCTCCGCCAGTCCGACGGCAGCCTGACTAAGATTGTAGCCGGAGATGTTACCCTGCGCCAATAAATAACATTCTCTCCCCGAGCCCGCATTGCGGGCTCGGGGTTCTGCCCCACATTATGTCACATCAACCCCTGAGCTATTTGGTAGTCTTTTCGTCCGATTGGTGCACTGGCACCTCTTTTCTCATAAACATGCTGATAAGGTCTATGGGTATGGGGAAGATTAGGGTGCTATTCCTCTCCGAGGCTACCTCGGTTAGCGTTTGCAGGTAACGAAGCTGTAGCGTAGTTGGCTCCCTGGCAATAATAGCACCGGCTTGAGCCAGCTTCTCTGAGGCTTGCAACTCACCCTCGGCATGGATGATTTTGGCTCGCCTTTCTCTTTCCGCCTCAGCCTGAGCCGCCATCATCCGCTTCATCTCCTCAGCAAGTTCAACCTCCTTAATCTCTACGGTGCTGACCTTCACCCCCCAGGGGTCGGTGTGTTCATCAATTATCTTGGTCAGCGCCTGATTGAGCTTCTCCCTTTGCGTCAATAGTTCGTCCAGTTCAGACTGCCCCAGCACATTTCGTACCGTAGTCTGGGCTATCTGCGAGGTAGCCCTGATGTGGTCTAAAACCTTAACTACAGACGCCTCAGGGTCAACTACCCTGAAGTAGGCTACTGCATTTACCCTTACGGTAACATTGTCCTTGGTGATGCACTCTTGTGATGGAACATCCATAGTTACTACCCGCAGGTCTACCTTCACCAACCGGTCAACGAAAGGGATGATGAAAAACAGTCCCGGACCCTTAGCTCCAACCAGTCGCCCCAGGCGGAAAAGGACCCCCCGCTCATATTCGGGGACAATCTTGACTGCCATCATAATAATTATGAACGCAGCGAAAACAATTATACCGATAACAATTGGGTTCATTTGTTTACCTCCTTATTCTTTCTTAGTTACCCATAGTTTTAAGCCGTCAACCTTGGTTATAATCACCTCCTCCCCGGGCTTCACCCGACCCTTCTCTGATATCGCAGTCCAGCGTTCGCCCTCAATCAAAACCACTCCTTTGGGTTCCAGGGCTATCAAGACCTCAGCAGTCTTTCCCATCAGCTCTTCCCTGCCAGCAGATGCCTGGCGGCGATGGGCTCGAATTCCCCAAATAATTGCCACAGCAAGGAAAGCAGCAATACCAATTGCAACTATGGCAACCAGCCACGGGTCTATTTGAAACCAACCTGGATCTATTTGAAACAATGGAAACCCCCTTTATTCTTTTTTGGTTACATATAGTTTTAAGCCGTCAACCTTGGTTATAATCAC
>JAGMCH010000065.1 GCA_023129255.1 Dehalococcoidales bacterium | reverse complement strand
GTCTTGCCCACCAGTTCCTCCCTGCCAGTGGATGCCTGGCGGCGATGGGCTCGGATTACCCGGCTAATTACAAAAGCAAAAACGGCAGTCACCAGAATGGTAACTACGGCAATTAGCCACGGGTCTACCTGAAACAATGCCCCACCCGCGGGGAATAAGATTAAGGAGCCGAGGACAAGGGCAGTTATGCCCCCGGCGGTGAATATGCCGAAGGTGGTAGTAAGCACCTCACCGATAAATAGGCCAAAGGCAAGCACGATAAGCAATATGCCTCCCAAGTTGGCGTCAAGAACACCTAAAGAGTAGAAGGCAAGAAGCAGGCTAATAGCACCTGTAATCCCGGGGAAGAACATCCCCGGGCTGTAAATCTCAGCAATAATGCCGATGCTGCCTATGCTAAGCAAAATATAGGCAATGTTGGGGTCGCTAATAGCATGCAGGAAGCCCTCAATAAGGCTCATTTCATTTCTGGTTGTCTCATAGGCCGTGGTGTCAATGGTAACCTCCATACCATTGGCCAGAGTAACCTGCCAGCCGTTGATTTGGGAAATAAGGTCTTCTAGATTATCCGCCCGAAGGTCGATGAGGTTGGCATTCAGGGCGTCAACATCGGTGAAGGACTTACTTTCGGTTACCGCCAGTCGGGCTTCTTCTATGTTACGACCGCGCTCCTGGGCAATGGTCTCCATCCACTTGGCTGAGAACTCGACTATCTTCTTCATCTGGTCTTCTGGTATCTCCTCCCCACCAGCGGCTACGGGGTGAGCCGCACCAATAGTAGTGCCTGGCGTCATGGCGGCGATATGAGCCGATAAAGTAATAAAGGTCCCGGCTGAAGCCGCCCAAGCACCTCTGGGAGAGACATAAACCACAACCGGGACATCAGCATTCATAATCCTCTGGACTATCTCCTCCGTTGAACCCAGCAACCCTCCAGGCGTATCTAACTCAATAATGCAAACAGTGGCATTCTCATCTTCAGCCTTGGTAATGCCCCGGTCAATATAATCAGCAACTACGGGAACAATAGTGCCCTCAACATGCAAAATATGGATTGACTGAGTAGCGGCGCTGGCGGTAACTGATAGCAAAGCACCAGCCGCTAAAGCTAAGAGGAAAGCGAGGCGAAGGGCTTTAAATACAACTTTAATCATATGCCCATAATCACTCAAAAGGGTGTAAATAGAATTATATATTGCTTATACTCCCATTGCAAGCAATAGCGTGGTAGAGATTGGGGGCAAAGCCCCCGAGGGCGAGCTGGAAGAAACAATAAGAGAGTTGGAGAGAGGCGGAGCCTCTATTGGGCGGGCGGGTGGGAAGAAAGAGATAAGTTAAAAAGGGGGAGGGGGAAGGGACACCTTAATCAATAACTTAAGAGGGAGTAAGTTGAAAAACAATCTCATGTAGTTGAATAGCCAGCATAGTAGTGTTAAAATTTACCAGCTATGAGAATCCAGAGGTGCAAAGGGACTCGGGACTTATCTCCAGAGGAAATGGCGGGCTTTCGACTCATTGAGGGCGCATTTAGAGATTGTTGCCTTAAATGGGGATATAAAGAGGTCAGGACACCAACCCTTGAGTATCTTCACCTATTCACCTCCACCGGGACACTCACCCCGGGCATGTTAAGCAAGGTATATTCCTTCCTTGATTGGGATGGCTGGAGTGGAGAAAGGGTAGTCTTAAGACCTGATGGCACCATCCCTGTTGCCAGACTTTATATTGATAGTATGGAAGGGGAAGAACTGGCTAAGCTCTTCTATATAGCCAATGTCTTCATCTTTGAGGCGACGGGGAAGAAGACGAGGGAAAGATGGCAATGTGGGGCTGAGCTTATAGGAGCCGGCTCCCCTTCGGCTGATGCAGAACTGGTAATGCTGGCGCTGGAGGTTTTAAGGCGGCTAAAGCTTGAAGGCATTGAACTCAGGCTATCCCATGCTGGATTAATAAAGGCACTACTGGCCAAGCTGGGGCTAAGTGCTGAGGAGCAGATCAGGATGTTTGACCGCATCTTGGACGGGGATACAGAAGCGCTGGCTAAAGTAAAGATTGAGAGACCGGAACTGGGGAGGACTTTGTATTCTCTACTTGAGCTGAAGGGAAAATCAGCCGAGTTTGCCAAAAAATTGAAGGCTCTATTCGCCCAGGACCTGCCCGAATTCAAGCCCTATATTGATGACTGCACCAACATTGCTGAGCTTCTGGAGGCTCTGGGCTGTGATTATCAGATTGACATCGCTTCAGGGAGGGGCTTTGAATACTATACCGGCGTGATTTTCCAGTTTTTCAAGGATGAGGAGAAGATAGGCGGTGGTGGCAGATATGATGCCCTTATTCCGTTAATGGGGGGCGAGGATACCCCTGCCTCCGGTTTTGC
>JAGMCH010000064.1 GCA_023129255.1 Dehalococcoidales bacterium | reverse complement strand
GGTCTCCGGAAATACATTCTGATTTTAAGGTTAGTAGAGAAGATATATTCGATGGTGTCAACGCGATCCTAAAATCTAAAATATATGCCGAAACCGAAGCCATACATTCAGCTGGACTGTTTAAACAAGGGGCAGAACCAATTTGCATAGCAGAAGACGTTGGAAGGCACAATGCACTAGACAAAGTGATAGGCTATGCATTGATTAATAAGATTGATTTTAGAAATACATTTGTGACCTCAACCGGAAGGTTGGTCTCTGACATGGTGTCAAAGATTTGTCGAGCGAATATTCCAGTTGTGGCGACAAAGACTGCGGTAACAAAATTGGGAGTCGAAATTGGCGAAAGGTGCGGATTGACAATTATAGGATTTGTAAGGGATGTGGGGATGAAGATCACCAAAGATACGGGTGTAAGAATTGCAACTAAGAGGGGAATGAAAATTTACACGAATCCCCAAAGAATACTTTATTGATACAACCGAGCAGTCAAAGTGGACATAGCCTGAGGCATTTTGAAAGCGTAAAGGGTGGCAAGAAAGATGCGCAACGGCGATTGGCTGAGCTAACTTCCCTGGGATACCCGCAAAATTTCGTTACACGAAACTGACATTTGTGCAATTTCCATCCATTGCACAATAACTCATTTTGTTAAGCTGACCTCTGTAGCACTTTCTAGCGTTTTGTGTAGTATATCGCATAGATGAGTTCAAGCTGGTTAATTCGAGGGCTGTAACTTATCTAGGTATTTCTACTATCAGAGTTGTCCCTTTATCTGGTGTAGACTTTACTTCAAAGGTGCCACCCAATAGTCGCGCCCGCTCCTGCATTCCAGCGAGGCCAAGCTTCCCACTACGGGGAAGGTCGTCCACTCCTCCCGATAGTTCAAACCCTCGACCGTTGTCACTGATGGTTACCCTAACTTTATCTCCGGCGAACTCTATTACCACCTGGGCCTCTGAAGCCTGAGCATGTCGCCTGATATTGCTAAGTGCTTCCTGAACTATGCGGAAAAGCAGCGACTCAAATTCAGGCGAGAAACGTTTTTCTCCACCAACTACCTTCAGGCTGGTGCCTATCCCTTCGTACTCTTGCAGGTCCTTCACTAGCGACCTCAAGGCTGGGATTAAACCTAAATCGTCCAGCAGCGATGGGCGCAGGTCTTGAACGAAGCGATGCACGCTCTGCACTCCACGATTGAGCTGGGCTTGCAGGTCTTTAAGAAACAAGACTTCATTGGGAGCCAAGCCGTGCCTCTTACGAACGAAGTTGTCCAGTTGCCGCGAGAGAGAGCCCAGTACCTGAGCCGTATCATCATGAAGCTCACGAGCGATACGTTTCCGCTCCTCCTCCTGAGCCTTAGTAATCTCCTGCAAATAGTAGCGTAGGTTCTCCTGCATCCGCTTTTCTTGAGTCACATCTCTAGCGATATTCTGAAAACCCTCTGGCTCACCATCACTGGTAATCAAGTTGGTAGAGACCATGCATATTGCCTCCGAGCCATCCTTCCTAATCAACCTCAATTCAGAGGGTGTGTCTACATACCGGTGTTGAGTTAACCTCCTTCCCACCTCTCTAGCCAAATTTAAACTTTCATCACCGAGAAACGACTTCACATTCATCATCAGCAGTTCTTCCAGGGGGTAACCGCTAAGTTCAGCAGCTGCTTTATTAGCTGTCTGGATGTTACCTTCTAAATCATGAACCCAAATGGCATCATAGGCCCCCTCAAATAAAGCCCTGAAGCTCTTCTCCGACTCATGTAGTGCTTCCTCGGCACGCTTTCGCTCGGTGATATCTTCTAAGGTCTCTATGGCACCTATTATTTCCTCCTTGTTATCTCTTATAGGACTGGCCGTAAAATGAAGCCACTTTCCATTCTTACCGAGATCAAGGAAGAAATCCTCAGCCTCATAGGCGCCATCAATCAGGTGAGATTTTTTATATCTACTTGGGTAGTAGGCTTTAATTTCATTTACATGGGCTCCATCCACTATTAAATCAGCCATAACCGGCCTCTTTTCAGTGTAAAATGCCCGCCACTGCTTGTCGGTCCCGATTACCTCTTCCCTTTCTATACCGGAAAGAGCTTCAATGGCTGTGTTCCAGTGAGTGACTCTATGTTGCTTATTGATGACAAATGATGGAATAGAAGAACCATCAATAATATTGGCCAGCATTTCTGAACTTAATAGACTTTGAGCCATAGGTAACACCCCAATATCTCAAATGAAGAGGAGAGTCAAGACAGTTCTTCCAGTGTGAACCAGCCTTTTCTCAAGCCATACAGCACTGCCTCAGTGCGGGAGCCAACTCCCAATTTATTGAAGATAGTTCTTAGGTGACCCTCAACGGTACGGTTACTGAGGTGAAGTTTATCAGCAATGTCCTTATTGGTCATGCCCATGGCGGCCAGTTTAATGATATCTGTCTCACGGTTGCTGAGGTGTTCAGAGGGTCTTTCCAGCCCCGGCACTTTGCCCGGGAGTCTAAAGTAATTCATAACCTTGCGGGCAATTGTGGGATCAAGGACAGGCTCACCCTTGTGGACGGCTTGAATAGCATGGGTCAGCTCATCGCCACTAACATTCTTTAATAGATAACCGGCAGCCCCTGCTTTAAGCAGGGCAAAGACGTACTCGTCATCATCGTAAGCGCTTAAGATAAGCACCGCAGTGCGGGGATAGATAAGCTTGATTTGCCTCGTGGCCTCAATGCCATTAAGCTTGGGCATGGCGATGTCCATGATAACCACATCAGGTTTCATCTCGGTGACCATCTGCACCGCTTCCTCGCCATCGCCAGCCTCGCCTATTATCGTCAAGCCTTTCTCACTCTCTAGAAGTCGGCGGATACCCTGTCGTGTTATCACGTGGTCCTCGGCAAGAAGAACGCTAATACTGCTCATAAACTTATCCTCTTATCTAATCATACCAGAGCCCAATACACTTGTTCAAGCGTAGAAACAGTCAATGCTGTTGTCTCCGACTAGGTAGAATTACCAGCGTTAAATCACCTGCCACCGCTCTTTTTGCCAGTGAGAGCCACCCTGGAAAATACCCGCTTAACTGCGGCAATACTGGTAGCAAAAACGGGCGTGATAACGGATGGAGACGGGCTTTAAAGATAGTACCATAAAGTTAGGAAGCTGGTGAAGGAGGTCAGCTGATGGAGCTTACCCTTGACTTTCACAAAGTGAAAGCTATCGTAGAGAGCTACACGGAAAAGGTTGATTCTCTTATCGACAGCTACGCCGGTAAGAAGGAACAATTAATCTCTCTACTGCAGGATATCCAGGCTGAGTTTAATTACCTTCCACAAGATGTACTGATAAAAATCAGCCAGAAGCTGGATATTCCCATAAGCCAGGTTTTTAGCGTAGCCACCTTCTTCCGGGCTTTCACCTTGAAGCCGAGGGGACGCCATCTGGTAACTGTCTGCCTGGGCACTGCCTGTCATGTAAGGGGAGGCCAGAGGTTGGTGGACAAGGTGGAAAGGGATTACGGCATAAAACCTGGTGAAACAACAGAGGACATGAGATTCACTCTGGAGACGGTTAATTGCCTGGGTTGTTGTGCTCTCGGTCCGGTAGCAGTGGTAGATGGTAAGTATGAGAGCCAGATGACCCCTGATAAGCTCGACCGCGTCTTAAGGGGATATAAATAAACTGAGGTAACGTGACATGGTAGAGCAGGTACGAAAGCTATTGAAAGAAGGGTTGGGTAGCGCCGCTGAGCTGGAGAACCGGCGCCAGTCAATACTTAATAAAAAAGACCCGAAGCGGACCTGCATATCGGTGTGTGGCGGCACTGGTTGTCGTGCTTCCGGGGCTGAGGCGGTTGTCGATGCCTTCCTGGATGAAATCGAGAGACGGGAACTCCAGATACAAGTAGAGCTCAAAGAGACCGGATGCCACGGTTTCTGCGAACGGGGACCGCTGGTTGTCATCCGTCCCAAGCAGATTTTCTACCAGCGGGTCAAGCCCGAGGACATCCCGGAGATTATCGCCGAAACTGTGCTCAACGGCAAAATTATTGAGCGGTTGCTCTATGTTGACCCGGTAACCAACGAGAGAATCGTTAATGAAGCTGATGTTCCCTTCTACAAGAGGCAAACACGGACTGTTTTCGGCGCCAATGGAGAAATCGACCCAACAAATATTGAAGACTACATTGCCGTCGGCGGTTACTCTGCCCTGAGCAAAGCCCTTTTCCAGATGTCTCCGGATAAGATTATTGAAGAGGTTAAAAAGTCGGGGCTACGGGGCAGGGGTGGCGGCGGCTTTCCCACCGGGAGGAAATGGCAGTCCTGCCGTGATGCTGAAGGCAAGGTTAAATATGTGATTTGCAACGCCGATGAGGGTGACCCCGGCGCCTATCAGGATAGAAGCCTTCTTGAAGGTAACCCCCACAGTGTTATCGAGGGAATGATTATTGGCGCCTACGCCATTGGCTCCCACAAGGGCTATATCTATGTCCGCAATGAATATCCCTTAGCCGTAAGTCACGCCCGGATAGCCATTGAGCAGGCGATGGATTACGGACTACTGGGAGAGGACATATTGGGCTCTGGTTTCGGTTTCACGGTAACCATAAACAAGGGGGGTGGCGCCTTCGTCTGCGGGGAGTCCAGCGCCCTCATGGCTTCCCTCGAAGGCAAGATAGGAGAACCAAGAGCTAAATATATCCACATGTCAGAGAAGGGTCTGTGGGATAGCCCCAGCCTGCTAAATAATGTCAAGACCTGGGCTAATGTGCCGCTGATAATCAACAAGGGGGCGGAGTGGTATTCCCAGGTCGGCACTGCTGGCAGCAAGGGGACAATGATATTCTCCCTGGTGGGGAAGATAAACAACACCGGTTTGGTGGAAGTGCCCATGGGGATAACCCTGCGGGAGATGATTTATGACATCGGGGGAGGTATCCCCAACGGCAAGAAATTCAAGGCGGTGCAGACCGGTGGTCCTTCAGGCGGTTGTATTCCTGAGCAACATCTTGATACCCCGGTGGATTTTGACGAACTCACCAAGCTCGGCTCGATGATGGGCTCCGGCGGCATGATAGTAATGGACGAGGACACCTGTATGGTTGATATCGCCAGGTACTTCATTGAGTTCCTCAAGGGGGAATCGTGCGGCAAATGTACCCCCTGCCGGGAAGGTTTAAACCGGATGAGCGAGATCCTGGGCAGAATTACGCGGGGAAAGGGCAAGCGGGAAGACCTTGATACCCTGGAGGACCTGGCTGGGATTCTAAGCGGTGGCGCCCTTTGCGCCTTGGGGCAAACCGCAGCCAATCCGGTGCTGAGCACCCTCCATTACTTCAGGGATGAGTACCTAGCTCACATTGATGAGAAAAAGTGCCCGGCTGGTGTTTGTCGGGAGTTAATCCAGTATTCCATTGACCCAGAGAAGTGTGAAGGCTGCCTCAGATGCTTGAGGGAATGCCCCACCGGTGCC
>JAGMCH010000063.1 GCA_023129255.1 Dehalococcoidales bacterium | reverse complement strand
TATCGATGTGCAGGACGCTGAAGGGGTTAATGTGGTTCACCTTACCGTTGATGATAAGGAGATTGCGGTGTCGGGTGGTCAGACTATCCTAGAGGCTGTGGCGCGCATGCCTGGAATCGGAAATATCCCGGCTCTCTGTTATCATCCCGCAGTCAAACCCTACGGAGCTTGCCGGATATGCACTGTTGAGGTAAGTGAGGACGGAGGCTCCAAGTTTAAGTTTGCCGCTGCCTGCCTTTATCCGGTGAAAGAGGGTCTGGTGGTAAAGACCAATACGGATAAGGTGAGGAAGCTGCGTAAGGGGATAATTGAGCTTATGCTAGCTAGGTGCCCCAACGTAAAGAGGATACAGGAGTTGGCCGAGGAGTATGGGGTTGAGAAGCCGAGGTTTGTCTTAGGCGACCAAGACTGTATTCTCTGTGGCCTGTGCGTCAGGGCCTGCCAGGAGATAATAGGCAAGTCGGCGATAAGCCTGGTCAACCGGGGTATTTACAGGGAGGTGGCGGCTCCCTTCTACGCTTATGAGCTAACTGAGGAGTGCATCGGCTGCGGCGATTGTGCCTTCGTTTGCCCTACCGGTGCCATTGAGATGGGGCCTGACGGGAAACCGGTGCTGCCCAAGGTGAAGATACCCTATGCTGAAATCGAAGCCATGATGAAACAGGAAACTGTGTCTACTTCCTAATAGAGATTGGCTGTTATTAAAGTATAAGAAAAGGCGCAGCGAATCACCTGAGTCATCAACTGCGTGGGGAGCACAAAAATAACTGGCAGCGGAGGGATTCGAACCCACGACCAAAGGCTTATGAGTCCTCTGCTCTACCTCTGAGCTACGCTGCCGTAGGCAGAATATAGCACGCTTTGATTTCTAGTGTCAATTCCACCTTTTTATAATGTGTACTGCGGTGGCTTTGAAGGTGGCGTAAACCCTCTTATTAACAGCCAGGCTTAAGTCTTCCGCCGACCTCTTGGTTACTACGGCTAAAAGGGGAAAGCCACAAGCCACTTCAACCCTGACCAGTGCCCCCACCGGGAATATTCTGGCTATTCTGCCCTCAAAGGTGTTGCGGGCACTGCTGGCGTCTTTACGTGGGGCTAAAGTTATATCTTCGGGTCGGATAAGGGCATGTACTTCTTCGCCTATAGGGTAGTCTGAAATTGCCTGGATAAGATTGCCGCCGATATCAATGGTTACCAGCTCATTATCCCGGTTTACGATTACCCCGCTCAGGATATTGTCAACACCAACGAATTCGGCGACCTCTTTTTTCTGGGGGGTGCTGAATATATCGCCGGGACTGCCTGTCTGAAGTATCTCGCCGTTCATTATTACCCCTATCCTGTCGGCGAGACGCTGGCCCTGCGACATATTGTGGGTTGCCATTACCACCGTTGTTTTTTGGTCGCCGATGATGTGCGCCAGTACCTCCTCTATTTTTGATGTGGAGATGGGGTCGAGGTTAGCCGTAGGCTCATCGAGAAACAGCACCTCGGGCGCCACCGCCAAAGCGCGGGCTATGGCTACCCGTTGCGTTTCACCCCCGGAAAGGGTTCGGGCGTTCCTATTTATGTATTCAGCCATGTCTGCCAGTTCTAAGGCTCGGCTTACCCGCTGGCGGATGGTAGCCTCCTTTTCCCGCCTCCATCTCAGTCCGCAGGCTACATTGTTATAGACGCTCATGTTAAACACCACCGGCTTCTGGAGGACAAACGACATGCGCCGGCGTGCCTGCAGCCTGAGGCTTTTGTTGTCGGTTACATCCATGCCGTCAAAATAGACGCTCCCTGATGCCGGCACTTCCAGCAGGTCGAGAAGGCGAAGCAGTGTCGTCTTGCCGGCACCAGTGGGTCCAATCAGGGCGAACACCTCACCCCGGTTGATATTCAGGTTTACATCTTTAAGGATGTATTGCCCGGCGTATTTCTGCCCGATATTGACTGTTTCTATCAAAGCCATGGTCATCTCTGCTGAACCCTATTTAGCACTAAATTTATTACCAGTGCTATAACGATAAGGATTATGCCCAATGCCAGCGCCAGTTCCAGGTCGCCCTTGGATGTTTCCAGGGAGATTGCCGTGGTAATGGTTCGGGTGAATCCAGCGATATTACCGCCGACCATGAGGGATAGCCCGACCTCCGAAATCGCCCGCCCGAAGCCCATTATCAGCCCGGCCAGTACGGCAAATCTGGCTTCTCTCAAGGTTATAACCGCTGTCTGGAGGCCGCTGGCACCAAGGGAGATAGCCGTATCGGCGATGGCTTTATCAACGCCGCTTAAGGCGGAGATGGTCAGCCCGAGCATTATCGGCGATATCAGTATTACCTGTCCTATTACCATGGCGACAGGGGTGAACATGATGTCAAGCCCGCCTATAGGTCCGGCGCGGGAGAAGAGGACGAAGACAAAAAGCCCAACGGCTACCGTGGGCAAACTGAATAGCGTCTGGACTATGTTTATCAGCGTCCGCTTGCCGGGGAATTTATTGGAGTGGATAACTGCCCCCAGTGGCAGGCATATCAGAGCGGCGATGGTGGAGGAGGTCGCTGATATCGCCAGCGACCTCCCGGCTATCTCCATGACCTCCGGGTCAAGGGATATTATCAGTTTTACTGCTGTAACCAGTCCTTCCCACAGCTCGGTCAATTTACTTTAACTCCGAATATTTTTATGACTGGGGCTCAGCCCCGGCACAGGGGGTGAATAGCGGCATACCGTACTGCTCAACCCCGTAGTTTCCGATAAGCTCCTGAATTTGGGGGGAGGTGAGAAAAGCTATCAGGTTGTTGGCCATCTCAATGTTGGTTCCGGGGTGCTTTTCCGGGCTTATGGCAATAACCGAATAGACATTGAGCAGGATTGCCCCCTCCTCTACTAAGGGCACCAGCTCAAGCTCGCTTTTATAGGAGAGGAAAGTGCCGATATCAGTGAGGGTGTACCCCTGCATCTCGCTGGCCATGAGCAGGGTTGGCCCCATACCCCTCCCTGCCTCTACGTACCATTGTCCGGCGGTCCTCACCGCTTCGTAGTCATAGCCGGCGCTTGCCCAGATTGCCTTCTCCTTACCGTGTGTTCCCGAATCGTCCCCGCGGGAAATAAAGCTGCTGCTTGCCGCCTCGTATAGTGTGCGGAAGGCGTCCTCGGGGCTCATGTCCTTAATTCCGGCGGGGTCACCTTCAGGGCCGACGATGAGGAAGTAGTTGTAGGCAAAAGGGACCCGCTCCACGCCGTAGCCTTCGGCGACAAACTGTTCTTCCCGGGCTTTGGAATGAACGGCGATAACATCAACGTCACCCCGCATCCCGTATTCTAGGGCGATGCCGGTGCCGGCGTATAGTATGTCAAGCTCTACCCCGTATTCCTCTTCAAAAATCGGCTCCAGGTAATCCCAGAGGCCAGTATCATAAAGGCTGGTGGTGGTGGCTACTTTCAACCGTTGCTGACCACAGCCGACAAAACCGGCCAGTAGACTGGCAATTACCAGCCCGGCTAATATGGCAACAATTATCTTTCTCTTCACAACGCTCCTTTAGATTCATTTAAGGCATGCATAATTAAAAAGCACCTCGGTAAGGAGGTGCTCTCACAGCTTTCATTTACGAGCTCTCCTTTCCAAACACGGGAGGCACCGCCGTTTCCAGCGATACCCTATCGGCCAGTCTCCATAGCTTATCTTTAGGAGAACAGGCTCGGAGAGAATATTTGGTTTTTAATCGGCATCATATTATCACATCGGCGGGATAATAAGCAACCCCACCCCCCTGTTTCTAATTTGTCTTTTTCCCCACCCGCCCTTTGGGGCTTTGCCCTTAAACCCCTGCTTTAAGGGGTGTTTAAGAGGGGCACTAGCCCCTCTTCTAAAACTAATTTCCCCCTCCCTTGTAAGGGAGGGGGATTAAGGGGGTGGGTTGATAAGTAAATATTTAAGGGGCTGAGGCAAAGAAACAGTGCCTTACCTTGACGCTAACTCAGGCTCTCTGTTAAAATTCACTCGGTTATACCCCTCTTTTTAGTTGACGGTTAATCCTTCAAAAGTCACGAAGGAGGTCTATTATGGCTATTGACTATGAGAAGGAAGGTAGAGTCGCTATATTTACCATCAATCGCCCCCAGGCAATGAATGCCATGGATATGGAGTCGATGCGAGAGTTTCGTGAGGCGATGGCAGATTTCAGGGATGACCCTGAGCTGTGGGTTGGTATCATCACCGGGGCTGGGGAAAAGGCTTTCTGTGGCGGTGCCGATATCAAGGATACCCTGCCCTTTATGAAGGAGCACCGCCGCGACCAGTGGGCGTTCCCGCCGAGCATAATGCGGGGATTAGAGCTGTGGAAGCCGCTCATTGCCGCCATCAACGGCATGGCATTAGGCGGCGGGCTGGAGATAGCCCTGGCTTGCGATTTAAGAATAGCCTCAGAGAATGCTCGTCTGGGTACACCCGAGGTAAACCTGGGTCTGATTCCGGGGTGGGGAGGGACGCAGAGGCTGCCGCGAATGGTTCCATATTGTAAGGCGGCTGAGATACTGCTCATGGGAAGACTTATAGACGCCCAGGAAGCATACCGCATCGGCTTGGTAAACAAGGTTGTGCCTCAGGCGGAGGTTCTGACTACGGCTAAAGAGTGGGCTCAAGTTATCTGTCAGGCGGGACCTCTGGCAGTGAGGGCGGCTAAGGAGGCTATGATTAGAGGTTGTAGCATGACTCTGGAAGAGGGCTTAAGGCTGGAGAACTCACTAGTAGCTTACCTCATGGGTACTGAGGACTTCGCCGAGGGAACCACGGCTTTTGTGGAAAAGAGAAAACCGGTCTACAAGGCAAAGTAAAAGAAAGGAGCATTATGGAAATTAAGAAGGTCGGTGTAGTTGGGTGTGGAACGATGGGTTCTGGCATCGCTCAGCTCTGTGCTCAGTCAGGCTATCAGGTGGTAGTATCGGAGATAAACGACGAGTTTTTGAATAAGGGATTGGCATTGATTGATAAAGTGTTAGCCAGAAGCGTTGAGAAGGGCAGAATCTCCCAGCAGGATAAGGATGCCGCCCTTGGTCGCATTAAGGGCACTACCAATACCAAGGACTTCTCTGACCGTGACATAATGATAGAGGTGGCTATTGAGAATATGGATTTGAAGAAGAAGATATTTGCTGAGCTGGATGGAATCTGCCCCAAACATGCCATCCTGGCGACAAACACTTCTTGCCTATCTATCATTGATATGGCAGTGGCAACAAAAAGGCCAGACAAGGTTTTGGGACTGCACTTCTTTAACCCGGCGCCGGTTATGAAACTGCTGGAAGTGGTAAAGACCATTGCCACCAGAGATGAAACCATTGAGGCAAGCAAGAAGTTCGGTGAATCTTTGGGCAAGACCACCGTCATTGCCCAGGACAAGCCGGGATTTATTGTCAACCGGCTCTGGATATCGTACCTGCTTCATGCTATTCGCCTGTATGAGGATGGTGTTGCCAGTAGGGAAGATATTGATAATGCCATAAGCCTGGGCTTAAATTACCCTATGGGTCCGCTGACCCTGGGTGACATGACCGGACTGGATGTCGTCCTGTTTGTCGCTGATGCGCTATATGAACAGCTCAAGGACCCAGCGTATATTGCGCCTACATTGCTGAGGAAAATGGTGGCTGCCGGCTGGGTGGGGCGCAAG
>JAGMCH010000062.1 GCA_023129255.1 Dehalococcoidales bacterium | reverse complement strand
TATGACTGAGGTGGTAATTGTCAGTGGGGTGAGAACAGCGATAGGTAATTATGGCGGGTCATTGCGGGATACCCCGGTGGTGAAACTGGGCAGCCTTGTCATTAAGGAGGCGCTGACGCGGGTTGGGCTGCGACCTAAAAGAGACCCCGAGGTGCTGAGCTATGCCCCTGAGGTATTTAAAGGCGATGGTTTGATTGAGCTGGAGAAGAAATACTTCGACTGGGACAACTCATTGAAAGAGGTGCGGATAGATGAAGTTATAATGGGCAATGTTCTCCAGGCAGGGCAGGGCCAGAATACCGCTCGGCAGGCAGCCATTTACGCCGGTATTCCTAAAGAGACAACCGCCATTACGGTGAACAAGATTTGCGCCTCGGGGATGAAGGCGGTAGTCCTGGCTGCCCAGGCGATAAAGGCGGGCGATGCCGAGATTATTGTCGCCGGTGGTATAGAGAATATGAGCGCCGTCCCTTACTATCTGCC
Organism: Dehalococcoidales bacterium; assembly: GCA_023129255.1. Taxonomy (GTDB): domain Bacteria; phylum Chloroflexota; class Dehalococcoidia; order Dehalococcoidales; family BS750m-G39; genus JAGMCH01. Next base: position 26,588 of record JAGMCH010000062.1, on the reverse strand, counting down.
CACCGCCAGGTGGGGAGCCAGGATGTTCAATGCCGAGATGGTTGATGGCATGGTCTATGACGGCTTGTGGGAGACATTCTACGATTATCATATGGGGCTAACTTCAGAAAATATAGCCGAGAAGTATGGTATAACCAGAGAGGAGCAGGATAGGCTTGCCCTCATGAGCCACCAGCGGGCGTTGGCAGCAATAAAGGATGGCATATTCGGACAGGAGATAGTCCCGGTTGAGGTCAGGGAGAAGAAGGAGGTCAGACTGTTTGATACCGATGAGCACCCCAGGGAGACCTCCGTGGAGGCTTTAGCCAAACTACCTCCGGTATTCAAAAAGGACGGGGCGGTAACCGCAGGCAACGCCTCGGGGATAACTGACGCTGCGGCTGCCCTGGTGGTAATGTCGGCAGAAAAGGCAGGGGAGCTGGGGTTAAAACCAATGGCGGTTGTTAAGTCTTACGCCTCCGGTGGCGTTGACCCGGCATATATGGGTCTGGGGGCAGTTCCGGCTACCAAGAAAGCACTGAAGCTGGCTGGACTGGAACTCAAGGATATAGACTATATTGAATTAAACGAAGCCTTTGCCTCTCAAGCCATAGGTGTAATGAGAGAGCTTGATTTTGATTACGACAAGGCGAATGCTCATGGTAGTGGAATCTCACTGGGGCATCCTATAGGCTGTACCGGCGCCAGGATTATAGTTACCCTTGTCCATGAGATGCTCCGCCAGAATTACCAGCTAGGTTTGGCGACACTGTGCATCGGGGGCGGTCAGGGAATGGCTACCATTGTAGAGAGGAAGTAGGCTATTTCCCCCGCTTCTCATAATCAGGACACCAGGTGGCATTGGGGCGTGCCGGGTCGTGACATGTGCTGCGCCAATCCCATTTGCAGCTATCACAGAGGAAGATGTTCATTCCCAGCGCCTTCTTAATTCTAACCTTGAGCTTATGACCCCAGGGGGGCTTTCTTCTGGCCTTCATTTTTAATCTCTCTAAAGAGCCTTTTTTAGTTTAGCAGACTAGTTGCTATCAGGCAAGAATTGTGCCTAGTTGACTTAAACGGCGAGACTGCATCTGATAAGGTGCAGCCTCATATTTTGGACATCATAAATTATGAGCCGAGTTTACAATCGACTATCAAATTTGGTAATTAATTTAATCCAGTGCCGCTTGATTAAACTACCTGGGTGGGCCGGGGAACATCTTCTCCGCCGTCTTGAGGCTCTCAATAAAGGTCTTCATTGATTCATAGGGATCAGCCAGCGGGTAGACCTCGAAATCCATAAATCCGCTTATGGGTAGCGCGCTAATGTTTTTAATAATTTCTTCGGCGCTCTTAACTTCAGCAATAACCATGGAACGATTCCACCCGGGTATGAAGTAATATTCCAGGAATTTTCCCGCCTTCTTTTCCTGAGCCATGTAAGCGGCAGTTGCCTCCATGAGATGCCTCATTACCGATGGCGGAAGTGTAGATGCCGTGTCCTTCATGGTGCCTCCATAGATTTAGAGATTGTTTAGCAACCTATCCCCCTGACCCCCTTCCCTTACTAAGGGAAGGGGGAGTGGAGGTAAGAGGAGGCGAAGCCCCCTCTTTAAAATCTCTTCCCCCTCTCCTTTAAGGAGAGGGGGATAAAGGGGGTGAGGTTAATAAAAAATACCATAAATTCAAGGTATTCCTCTATGTGCGCAATTGTGGTAAAATAGGGCGAGGTTTTGGCAAAGGATAATGTCATGGCTATCCCTAGGATGAGAAAAAGGAAAAAAGAGGCTATTCCAGAGGTCGGAAAAGAAGCCGGGCAGCTAAATATTGAGTCGGTCGCCTGGGGTGAGCTAACCTGGATTAATATTGAGCAGCCAACAAAACAGGAGACAGAATATCTGGCTGAGAACTATCCCTTCCACCCACTGGATTTGGACGACTGTCTCAGCCGAATACAGCGACCAAAGATAGATGTATACGATGATTATCTGTTTCTGGTCTTCCACTTTCCGGTATTCAGCAAGGAGGCGAGGGTAACCACCCCCAGCCAGGTATCGGTATTTATCGGTCAAAACTACCTTATTACCCTGCATAAGGGGGACCTTAAGCCGCTGGCAAAGCTATTTAACCAGTGCCAGACTGATGAAGAAATAAGGCAGGAGCATTTCAGCCAGGGCTCCGGCTACCTCCTCTACCGCGTAGTTGACCGGCTGGTTGACTACTGCTTGCCGATACTAAATAAGATTGGCGGCAATATTGAGACTGTGGAAGATACTATTTTCTCGGAGAGGGTGCGGGGCATAGTGAGGGAAATCTCTGCCCTGCGGCGTGACATTATTTCCTTTCGCCGCATTATCTGGCCACTGAGAGCGGTTATTGGCAGTATGGAACCTAAGATTCGCCGCTTTTCCAAGATGGATATGGAGGTTTACTTCGGAGATATGGTTGACCATGTGGATAAGATTTGGGATGCCCTTGATGAATATAAAGAGATAATTGAGGGTCTGAATGGTACCTATGATTCTCTGGCAGCTAATCGCACCAACGAGGTCATGCGAATGTTGACCGTCATTGCCACCATCCTGCTGCCTCTAACTGTAATTGCCTCTTTTTATGGGATGAATGTCCCGTTGCCATTCCAGGAGTCCCACTATTCCTTCCTAATTGTGTTCTTTATCTGGGCGCTGGTTGTAGTAGGCATGCTCTACTTCTTCCGTCGCCACCGATGGATCTAGAATGATTCTAGTAGTATTAGCTACACTATTTACTACCTGCCTGCTTGTAGCCAATATCTTAGCCGTAAAGCTTGTTTCCATTGGTGGATGGATTGTCCCGGCAGGAGTAATCGCTTATCCGTTAACATTCTTACTTACCGATGTAATTGCCGAACTTTATGGTAGAAGGACAGCCTCTAAAGTCATTTGGCTAGGTTTTGGCGCCAATCTGCTCATGGTAATACTGGTCTTCAGTGGTAGGTTATTACCATCGGCGCCCTTCTGGGAAGGCCAGCCAGCCTATGAGTCTATCTTGGGCATGGTACCCAGGATTGTCCTGGCATCAATGATTGCCTACCTGATAAGTCAGCATCACGATGTCTTCGCTTTCCACTTCTGGCGAAAGAAGACAAAGGCTAGGTTCTTATGGTTGCGCAATAATGCCTCAACGATGGTGTCACAAGCGCTGGATACCGGAGTATTCATAACCATAGCTTTCTGGGGGACGGTGCCTACAGGAGTTCTGGCAAACATGCTCCTTACCCAATATTTAATTAAACTGGGTATAGCTGCGCTTGATACGCCATTCTGTTACCTGCTGGTTGGTCTGCTAAAAGAAAAAGTTAAGCCGCCACCTGTAGGCGCTGAAGCTATGGCTTAAGGTTGGGCTAACAATGCACATTCAGGTCTTGGGAGCGCACAACTGTGAATCGCAAAACTCAAAGCTCGTCAGCCTGTTGATTGACGATGTCCTGGCTATAGATGCCGGTGCCCTTACCTCCAGCCTGTCGTTTGAGGCGCAACAAAAAATTAAGGCAATCCTGCTCACCCACCATCATTATGACCATATCAGGGACATCCCCACCATAGCTATGAACCTTTTCCTTCGCCAGGCTACCATCAACGTTTACTCTATCCCGCCGGTATATGATGCCCTGGTCACTCATCTGCTGAATGACGAGCTTTATTCCAATTTCCTGCAACAGCCAGCGCCCAATCCCACGGTTAGGTTCACTGTAATAGAGTCAGATAAGCCGCTGCGGATTGAAGGCTACACCGTTCTGGCTGTCCCGGTAAACCATAACGTCCCTACCGTTGGCTACCAGGTCGCCTCTGCCGATGGTAAGGTGGTATTCTATACCAGTGATACCGGTCCGGGCTTGGCTGACTGCTGGCAGCGTGTTTCGCCTCAACTGCTCATTACTGAGGTTACAGCACCGGATAAATATAAGCAGTGGGCGGCGCAGTCAGGGCATCTCGCCCCCAGTCTGCTAAAGCAGGAGCTGACCAGCTTCCGAGAGCTCAATGGCTATCTCCCCCAGGTAGTGGTGGTTCACATGAGCCCCCACCTGGAGAAGGAGATAGAGGCTGAGATAGCGGCGGTAAGCAAGGCATTGGGCGGTTCAATAACCCTTGCCTATGAGGGAATGGAGCTTAACCTGTAACCATAACCGAATTATAAATGGGATTGTTTACTAGTGCTTACTTTCCCCACCCACCCTCCCATAGGGGCTTGGCTCATCGGCTCAGCCTCAGGGGTGCGGGGGCAAAGCCCCCGCAATCCAACCTAGGGTGGGAGGGTGGGAAGAGAGAGTATAAGGGGGTGAGGTTGATAAACACCCCGAAATTCATAGTTGACAGCAATGTGGGAAAGCTAACCAAGTGGTTGAGGCTCATGGGATATGATGCCCAGTTCTTCGATGGCAGGGATGATTCCCACCTGGTGGCTATGGCTAAAGCCGAAGGCAGAGTGATATTGACCAGGGATACACAGATTATGAAACGGCGGGTAATAACCAGCGGGCAACTCAAAGCCGTGCTTATCCAGAGTGATGAACCTGAACGGCAGATACATCAGGTAATAGACACTTTAGACCTGGATTGCCGCTTTAAGCCGTTCACTCTCTGTCTGGAGTGCAATCAACCTCTGGTGGAGAGGAGCAAAGGGGAGGCGAAAGACCTGGTGCCGCCCTATGTGTTTAAGACTCAAAGCCAGTTTATGCAGTGCCCCGCCTGCCACCGCATCTATTGGCGGGGAACCCACTGGCATGCAATGACCGAGAAGCTGAGGGAATTTGGAATATCAAGAAAGGAGGAATTTTGATGGATATATATGAGACAGTTATTAAACGGCGGTCAATAAGAGAATTCAAAGATATACCTGTACCTTATGATACCCTGGAGAGATGCGTCAATGCTGCCAGACTGGCACCAACGGCTGGGAATCGCCAACTCTGTGAGTACATAATCGTTGATGATGAACAGCTACTACCTCAGGTACTTAATGCTGTGGACAGCTGGTTTGGAATGCCAAGACCAAGAGAGGGATGGTCACCGGGGCGTAGACCCAAAGCCTATATTGTCACCCTAATAAACACCGAGCTAGAGGCTGCGCGCGGTATAAGCAGAACAGATACCAATTACGATGTTGGTATGGCTGTGGAGAATATGGCACTGATCGACTTGGAACAGGGGTTAGGTAGCTGTGTGCTGACAGGGATTGCCCAAGACAAACTGAGGCAGGTTCTAAATATACCTGACAAATATGAGATTGCTATTATGCTGGCGTTAGGCTTTTCTGATGAGAGTCCAGTTCTGGAGATAGCCACTAACTCAGTTGAACGCTGGGTTGATAGTAAAGGCGTGCGTCATATTCCCAAGAGAAAGCTAGAGGATATTATGCACCGGAATAAATTCCCGCAGCGACAAGGTTGACCATAGTCTAGTATATTGCTACACTTCAAATTGATAATATCAGAAACGGGGGAGAGCGATGGAGTTCAAAAACATACTGCTGGAAAAGAAGGAGGGGGTGGCCTGGCTTATTATTAATCGACCGCCGTTAAATATCCTGGATATTGAAACCCTGGAGGAGATGAATCAAGCCCTGGCGGACTTGAAGACGGATGACGGGGTAAAGGTGGTGGTGATTACTGGCGCCGGTGATAGAGCCTTCTCTGCCGGGGTAGCTGTTGGCGACCACCTGGGCGGGAAGCTACCCAAAATGGTTGAGGTATTCCATAAATTATTTGTATCATTAATTGAGGTAGATAAGCCCACTATTGCTGTAGTCAATGGTGTTGCCTTGGGTGGGGGCTGTGAGATAGTGGCTGGCTGCGACATGGCTATCGCCTCAGAAAAGGCGCAACTGGGACAGCCGGAGGTTAAGCTGGGGGTATATCCTCCTCCGGCGTCAATCCTCTTCCCCAGAATCATGGGCAGGCAGAAGGCGTTTGAGCTTATTCTCTCCGGCGATAGTATCAGTGCTAAGGAAGCGGAGAGGATTGGTCTGGTAAATAAGGCTGTCCCTGAAGAGGAGTTTGAAAAGGCAGCTGACGAATTTATCAAGCGGTTTACGGCTAATAGTGGGCTAGCCCTGACCCAGGCTAGGCAGGCTCTTTATCGTAATTTTGACCTGGAATTTCATCAGGCTTTGGAGGTCACCGGGGTTGATGCTACTCTGGTGATGAGCGGGGAGAACAGCGTTGAGGGGCTGACTGCCTTCTTGGAGAAGAGAAAGCCGGTCTGGATAAGGTAGCCTTTTATGAAGGAGGTCTAAAGTGAAAATTCTGACCACTAGCGAGATGCGCCAGTTGGAGGAGAGTTGTGCCCAGATGGGTTTGACCACAGATGTGCTTATGGAAAATGCTGGCAAAGCGGTAGCTGAAGAGGTCAGACAAATCCTGGGCGATATCAGCCAGCAGCAGGTTCTATTTTTAATCGGACCCGGCAACAACGGTGGGGATGGGTTGGTGGCGGCTCGCCATATTCATGACTGGGGAGCTAAGGTCATCATCTACTTATATGGGGAGAGACCGTCCAGGGACCCAAAGCTTAAGCCGATTCGGGAACGCCGCATCACTCGCGTTGAGGCGCCTAAAGATGAAAACCTGGACAGGCTTAGTGGGTTTGTGACCTCAGTCGATGCCGTTGTTGATGCTCTATTCGGCACTGGCACCACCCGCCCCTTTGGTGGTCTGCTGATGATGATATTAGACAAGGTGAGACGGGCTAAAAAGAAGCGCTCGGGGCTGCGTATCATTGCTCTGGATTTGCCTTCAGGGCTCAACGCTGATACCGGGGAGGTAGACCCTGGTTGTCTCCATGTTGATAATACTATAACCCTGGCGTTTCCCAAGCCAGGTTTGTTCAAATTTCCCGGGGCAGAAAGGGTGGGCAAAGTAACGGTGGTTGATATTGGCATGCCCGGATATCTGGCTGAGGAGACAACTTCAGAATATGTTGCCGACGAGTGGGTTAAATCGCTTCTTCCTGAGCGTCCGCCTCAAGCTAATAAAGGCACCTTTGGTCGGGTTCTGGTGGTGGCTGGCTCCATAAATTACATTGGTGCCGCCTATCTAGCTTGCAGCGGTGCTATGCGAGTTGGAGCAGGCTTGGTAACATTGGCCACAACCGGCAGGCTCCAGTCTATCCTGGCTTCAAAACTAACCGAGGTGACCTATCTCCCCTTACCTGAATCCCACCCCGGCCTCCTTTCTCAGGAAGCAGTCAGGCCGATATTCCGACAATTGGACCGGTATAATGTCCTACTTCTAGGCTGTGGAATGGGGCAGAGCGAATCAGTAATCAGGGTCATTAGGACTATCCTTCTCGGCAAGTCTAAGTCTAGTCCGCAATTGCCTTCTTTGGTCCTTGATGCCGATGCGCTCAACATCCTGGCTATTAGTCCGGGGTGGTGGAACCGGCTCACCGAAGATGCCATACTTACCCCTCACCCGGGGGAAATGGCGAGGCTGGCAGGAATTACGGCGGACGAGGTGCAGGCAGACCGGCTAGGAATTGCTAAAAAAATGGCTGCGGAATGGCATAAAACCATTGTCCTCAAGGGGGCCTATACTGTCGTGGCTGCACCAGGCGGTCAAGCCCAAGTTAGCCATATAGCCAATCCCGGGCTGGCATCAGCCGGCACCGGTGATGTGTTAAGTGGAGCTATAGCCGGACTGGTGGCACAGGGTCTATCACTTTTTGATGCTGCCGCCTGTGGGGTGTACCTCCATGGTATGGCTGGCGAGATGGTTAGAGACAGGCTGGGCGATGCCGGTATGATTGCCAGTGACCTTCTGGTGGCATTGCCTCAAGTTATTAAGCAGTTGAAGGAGAGTGAGGCTACCCCCGAAACCGAATAGAATGCCATGCTATTAACTATTGATATAGGGAATACTGACACCACGCTGGGCGTTTTCGAGGGCGAGGAGCTTCGTGCTACCTGGCACATGGCTACTAGTATCCACCGTAGGGCTGATGAGTATGGAGCTTTACTGCTTAACCTGCTGCACCAGCAAGGTCTAGACACTTCTGATATTAAGGCGATAGCCTTATGTGGTGTCGTCCCGCCATTGATATCCACCTTTGATGAGCTATTTCAGCGCTATTTTCATATCTCGCCGCTGGTGGTTGGGGTGGGGGTCAAGACCGGGGTGCGTATCCGAATGGATAATCCCAGGGAGGTGGGTGCCGACCGCATTGTAAACGCCGCCGCCGCCCATCACCTCTATGGTGGCCCGGTGATTATCACCGACCTGGGCACCGCCACTACCTTTGATACCGTATCCAAAGAGGGTGACTATCTGGGAGGGGCTATTGCCCCCGGCATAATGACTGCGGCTGAGGCTTTATTTACCCGGGCGGCGATGCTGCCCAGGGTGGAGCTGGCCCGTCCTGAACATGCTATTGGCACCAATACCATTGCCGCCATGCAATCAGGGATTATCTTTGGCTATGTCGGGCTGATTGAGGGCATGGTGGCTCGCATTCAAAAAGAATTGGGGGAAAAGGCTAAGGTGGTGGCTACCGGAGGTGTGGCTGAACTCATAGCCAAGGAAACGGCGGTAATTGATGTGGTAAACCCCCACCTGACCCTGATTGGACTAAGGCTTATCTATGAGATGAATAAACCCTGATGAGTAGGGAGTCTAAGGGGGGCGAAGCCCCCAGATACTTGATTGGGGGAGTTTAAGAGGGACGAAGTCCCTCTTCAGAAATAATCCTTCCCCCTCTCCTTGTAAGGAGAGGGGGATACAGGGGGTGAGGTTGTTAAATTCTAGTAAGGGGACAACAATGCTAACTAATAAAACTGTCATCTTAGGCATAACCGGAAGCATAGCTGCCTACAAGGCAGCCGATATTGCCAGTAAGTTAACTCAAGCTGGGGCTAAGGTTGAGGTGGTTATGACCGAACCGGCGACCAAGTTTATTGCGCCGCTCACCATGCACAGCATTACCGGCAGGGCGGTGGTAACTGACATGTTTGACCTCGCCTCTCAACACACCATTGAGCATATCGCCCTTGGTGGAGCGGCTGACGTGATGGTTATTGCCCCGGCTACCGCTTCCCTTATTGCCAAGGCGGCGGTCGGCATCGCTGATGATATGGTTACCTTAACCGTGCTGGCGACCAAAGCCCCGGTTATTGTGGCACCGGCGATGGATGTCAATATGTTTGCCAATCCCGTCACCCAGGAGAACCTGGCTAAACTTAAGGCCAGAGGCTTTATTATTGTTGACCCTGAGTATGGACGTCTTGCTTCGGGCAAAGTAGGCTGGGGGCGTCTGGCTGATGTTGACAAAATCATCGGCACCATCAAGCAGGTGTTGGGCAGAAGCGGCGACCTGGCCGGTAAGCGCCTGGTGGTTACCGCCGGCGGCACCCAGGAGCCCATTGACCCCGCCCGCCATATCGGCAATCGCTCCTCGGGCAAAATGGGCTACGCTATAGCTGAGGCCGCCAGGGATAGAGGGGCTGAAGTTAAACTGGTCGCTGCCCCCACCTCCCTTCCTCAACCAGCAGGCGTGGAGGTTATCCGTGTAAGAACTACCGTTGAAATGAAGTCGGCGGTGGCTAAGGCGGTGGCTAAGGCTGATGCCCTGATTATGGCGGCGGCGGTGACTGACTACCAGCCCAGAACCACAGCCAGGGCTAAGATTAAGAAAGCGACCCCGGGTTTGACCCTGGAGCTGGTGAGGACGCCGGATATTCTGGGTGAGGTAAAAGGCAACTTCCTCAAGGTCGGCTTTGCTGCCGAGAGCGAAGATATAGTCGTCAACGCTAAAAAGAAGCTTCAAAATAAGCAGCTTGACCTCATTGTCGCCAACGATATTACCGACAAAAAAGGCGGCTTCGGCGTTGATACCAACAAAGTAACTATAATTAGCCGAGACGGCAAAGTGGAAAAACTGCCCCTGCTAACTAAAAGAGAGGTGGCGGATAGGATTCTGGACAGGGTGGTGGGGATGCTGGGGAAGAAGAAGTGAGAAGTTTATTTAGCAACCCATCCCCAATCCCCACAAGGAGGGGGAGTTGAGATGAGAGGGGGCGAAGCCCCCTCTCTTAAAACCCCTCCCCCTCTCCTTACAAGGAGAGGGGGATACAGGGGGTGAGGTTGTTAAGTGATTAGAAGAGGTAGTTATGGCAGGAGCACCAAAATATGAAATGCCTAAAGCCTACGAGCCACAAAAGGTTGAGCAGAAGTGGTATAAGTTCTGGCTGGACAAAGGCTACTTTGCACCCAAGATAGACCCAAAAAAGAAGCCCTTTGTCATCATCATGCCCCCGCCCAATGTCACCGGCGAGCTTCACATCGGCCATGCCCTGACTGCCACCCTGGAGGACATCATGGTTCGCTGGCATCGGATGAGGGGCGAGCCCACGCTGTGGCTCCCCGGTGTTGACCACGCCGGTATTGCTGCCCAGGTGGTGGTGGAGCAATTGCTGGCTGGAGAGGGGCTAGACCGGCACAAGCTGGGCAGGGAGAAATTCATTGAGCGAATGTGGCAGTGGGCGGCAGAGTGTCGGCAGACCATTGCTGAGCAGCACCAGAGGCTGGGCGCTTCCTGCGACTGGAGTCGGGAGCGGTTTACCCTGGACGAGGGACCGAGCCGGGCGGTGCGCACCGCTTTCGTCCGCCTTTATGACAAGGGACTAATCTACCGCGGGGAGCGGATTATCAACTGGTGCCCCCGCTGTGCTACCGCCCTCTCCGACCTTGAGGTAGACCATAAAGATATACAGGGATATCTATACTATGTCCGCTACCCCCTGGCTGAAGGCGATAAAGAGTTTATCACCGTAGCCACCACCCGCCCCGAGACCATACTTGGCGATACCGCCGTAGCCGTCAATCCTAAGGATAAGCGGTTCAAGGCGATGCTGGGTAAAAAAGTTGTCCTCCCCGCAGTGAACAGGGAAATACCCATTATCGCCGATGAAGCCGTTGACCCCGACTTCGGCACCGGAGCGGTAAAAATCACCCCCGCCCATGACCCGGTGGACTTTGACATCGCTCAGCGGCAGGGACTGCCCCTGGTAAATATACTGAACCCGGATGTGACCATGAACGAAAACGCCGGGCCATATACCGGACTTGACCGTTTTGACTGCCGCCAGGCGATACTGGCCGACCTGGAAAAGGACGGGCTTCTGGTCAAGATTGAGCCTTATACCCATTCCGTGGGGCACTGCCAGCGTTGCCAGGTGATTATTGAGCCGCTGGCTAGCAAGCAGTGGTTTATCAATACCCAGCCCCTGGCTCAAGCTGCTATCAAAGCTGTCACCAGTGAGCGTATCGCCATTATCCCCTCCCGATTTACCAAGGTCTATCTCAACTGGATGGAGAATATTCGTGACTGGTGCATCAGCCGCCAGCTATGGTGGGGGCACCGAATCCCGGTGTGGTATTGCCAGGGCTGCGGCGAATTGACGGTAGCCGTTGATGAGCCGAAAGCCTGCCGTCACTGTGGCTCAGCCAATGTAGAGCAGGACCCTGATGTTCTTGATACCTGGTTTAGCTCGGCGCTATGGACTCACTCCACCCTGGGCTGGCCTGATGATACCCAAGACCTGCGCTACTTCTATCCCACCACAGTGATGGAAACCGGCTATGACATCCTCTTCTTCTGGGTCGCCAGAATGATTATGATGGGTCTGGAGGATACCGGCGATATCCCCTTCAGCACCGTTTACCTTCACGGGCTGCTGCGGGACGAGAAGGGGGAGAAGATGAGCAAGGTCAGGGGTAACGTCCTTGACCCCCTTGACACCATAGATAAATACGGCACCGACGCCCTGCGCTTTGCCCTAACCACCGATATATCGCCGGGAAACGATATCAAGATGACCGCACCCAGACTGGAAGCCGGTCGCAACTTTGCCAACAAGCTGTGGAATGCCACCCGGTTCGTGGTCAGGAGCCTTGAGCCGGAAGGCGCCGATATGGAAATTCGGCGAGGCGAGCTTCTGGTGGAAGACCGCTGGATTCTAAGTCGGTTGAGTGGCATCGTAGCCACGGCGACCAGATTGATGGACAACTTCCAGTTTGGAGAAGCCCTGAGGCAGCTCCATGATTTTCTCTGGGGTGAATTCTGCGACTGGTATATTGAGTTAGCCAAGATTCGCCTTCTCTCCAAGGAAGCACCGTCTCCCCTTCCGGTTCTGGTTCATGTTCTGGAGACCTCGCTTCGGCTGTTGCATCCCTTCATGCCCTTCGTCACCGAAGAGCTATGGCAAAACCTTAAGCGTCGCCTGCCCTCAGACTGGCAAAAACTTGAGTCAATAATGCTTGCCGCCTACCCTGAGGCGGATGAAAAAGCCGCTGACCCAACGGCGGAGCGAGTTATGGGAGCGGTGATAGAGATAATACACTCTATCCGCAATGCCCGCGCTCAATACCGGGTGGATAGCACCAGATGGATTGAAGCGCAGGTATATGCTGGCGAGCTTACGCCGGCTATCGTTCCCTATTCTCCGGCGATACAGACTCTGGCTCGGGCGAGACCGGTTACCTTCCTGGAGAGCCGAGAAGAGGCTCCACCCAGCGAGAATGTCCTGGCCTTGGTGCTCAAAGAGGCTGAGGTAGTTATACCTATGGAGAGCATGGTTGACCTTGAGGCTGAGAGGGAACGGCTTGAGAAGGAGATAGGACAGAGCCAGGCTGAGGTGGCTCGTCTTGAAGCCAGGCTCAAGGACAAAGCCTTTCTGACCAAGGCACCGCCGTCGGTGGTGGATAAAGAGCGAGATAAACTAGCTGAGAGAAAGGACAAACTGGAAAGGCTAAAGCAGCAGCTTACCAGATTTCAAGCTTGACCAAAACCGAAGCCGCTCCCCCTAGGACAGGAAGAGCGGCCCCAATGGTTAATGGTGGCTCTTAGCTAGTCTTTCCAGGCGCCGCCTCTCCCCATTCGAGAGAAGCAGAACCACAGCCCGCCGATAAATACCAGCGACATAACAATCGTAGCCACTATTGCACCTGTTGTCATTTTCCGCTCACCTCCTTGGGCCCCCTGGTCTTAAATGCTGCGAAGAGCAAGCTCAGCAGCAGAGTTACAATGAGTATGGTCCATATGGGCCAAGACCAATTGAAGTAACCCTCATAACCCGTCAGGTACGTGATATCCTTCATGAAACCTCCGTAAATGACCACAAAGAGCAAACCTGCTGGCACGACAATTTTTATCAGCCAGTCAAACCAGGCTCCAATCTTGAAATCCGAGGTCTCATTAAGGTGTTCTCTGAGCTTTCCAGCGCCATATACCCAGCCAACGACGATACAGGCTAAGGCACCGGTTATCAGCAAACCGTAGAAGCAAACTGTCCTATCCACAATATCCAACCAGTAAAGACCGCCGCCGGTGGTAAATATGAGTCCAATTAGGAAGGCGATAGCGCAGATAACGGCGGTGACTTTGGCTCGGCCCCAGCCAAATTTATCCCTGAGCGGAGCGATAACGCCTCCATAGGTTAGGAAGAAGGCAGAATCTATGCCTAAGAAGAACAAGCAGATGAAGAAGATTACTCCAGTAAGGGCAGCCATGGCTGGCATCATGGATATCGCCACTGGATAGGTCACGAAAGCTAAGCCTAGACCTGAGGCACTAACCCCCTCAACCGGGACGGCTAGGGCTTGCATGATGAAACCAACGACGCTGAATACGGCAAAACCGGCAAAGAAGCTGGTGGCACAATTGGAAAATGATGTAATGAAGGCGTTATTGGTCACATCAGCTTTCTTGGCGATAAAGCTGCCGTAGGCGAACATCCCGGCCATTCCCAGGGAGAGGGTAAAGGCAATCTGGCTGAAGGCATTAAACCAGACATCTATGTTGCCCAACGCAGCCATGTCCGGTGTCAGGTAATAGTTGAGCCCGTCAACAGCCCCGGGCAGGGTCAGTCCCCTTATCAGCAGGATAACCAGCAGAGCCCAGGGAATGGTTACCGTCCAGACGGCAACCTTGCCTATCACCCCGGCTCCTTTATACATGATGAAGAACAGGACTACCCAGACAAGTGCCAATGCTCCTACTATCGGCCACTGAAGACCGCCGAGCACACCTGGTCCGGCTGAAAGGTTCAATATGTCCCCAAAGAAGTACGAGCCTGCCCCAGCAGCTCCGGCCTCTCCTGCCCCCAGGCTACAGAAGCTGAGCTAACCGCATAGCGCAGAGCCCAGGCTATTACCACCGTATAATAGGTGACTATCAGGAAGGCAACAAAAACCGGCCACCAGCCCAGCCATTCCCACTTCTTACCTATTCCTTCAAATACGCCGGGAGCACCTCTCTGGAAATAACGCCCCATGCCAAACTCCATCATCATCCAGGGAATGCCCAGCACAATAAGTCCAATAATCCAGGCAATCAAAAAGGCTCCGCCACCGGATTCATAGGCTAGGTAGGGAAATCTCCAGACATTGCCCAGACCTATTGCGGAGCCTATCGCGGCAAACAGGAAAAAATGCCTGCCGCCCCATCTTTCTCTATTTAATCAATGATTGTAAGAAGGGGCTTATTGTGCCCCTCTTAAATTCGCCATATGTCGAAATTTTACTCAGCCCAAGGCAATATGTCAATAGGTTTTTAACATAAAATCATGCTTATCTTGTTTTTGGGGAAGCCATTGGTGGTCAATTGCTCCAACGCCTTCTTGGTATCACTGGCAACCCTTGCCTTATCACACTGCTTTAGCCGATACTTGAATAGCCAGTAGGTAAACTCCTTTAGCTCAGGTAAACTGATGGACTTAAGCCGGGGGCGCCCCTTCTCCCGGCGGAAGTGCTTAAGCAATATGGCTCTGGTGGCACCATATATTCGGCGGTAGACCTCGTTGGGCAGGTTTTGCTCATTATTATAGCCTGAGATGCGCCTCTCCTTGCGTACTTCCTCCTGCACCACCTGAATTAAAGCCTCCTCCACAGTAATGCCGTAGAAATAGTTAAGATACTGGTGATATTTGCCACTGCCAATAAGCTTCTTGAATTTCTCCTTGGTCAGTCTGATCGGTGGTTCACCATGGAAGAGGAGGGCAAGTCTTTCATCATCAGGCAGCAAGCCATCTACCGCCTGGCATAGCCGTTCCGCCAGAAGCAGCCAGTCAAAGGCTTCACCATCAATAAGATAGCGGTAATGGCGACCGTTATAGGTTTCCTCGCCGTCAGTCCACAACCCGATAGCCTCAAGCAGGGCGATATACCAGTGTTTGCCACTAATGATAGCCTGCTTCAGGTGTCTTATCGCCTCGGTATCAGTAGTTGAGAGTGTTTTAGCCGATGCTGATTGATTATTCACTGCTGTCATGCTGCCTCTTACTCTTTAGCTGGGTGAGCTTGCTCCTGGAACTCAGCCTTTAGCTTCTCGTAATATTCAAGCTTGCCGGTAGTTACCAGCTCGGTAATCTTCTTGGTGATAGCCTCCCCCGCCCCCGGTATTTCGTTTAATCTATCTTCCCTGACCAGTTGCTCCACTTCTACCGATAGCTCCTTAATTTCCCGCGCCACCTTCTGGTAAGCCCTGATTTTGAAGATGTTGTCCTTCTTGAGCTTTAGCATCTCGGCAATATCATCAAAGATAGCGGCGATTTGTTTGTTGTTCATGGGTGTTTATTTGTACTTTGCCCACTTAACCTTACTTCTTGTTTTAGCAGGTTTTCTCATTATAAAGAGATACTTGAAGCCTCTCAGGTAGAAGTTGAACTTTTTAGCTCTGTAGTGCCAAACCCCAGTATGTGAACTTTGTCCTCTCCTAGCTATGCAGATTACATCTACAGTATCAAAGTATTTTGCTAAACGTTCATGTAATTTGAAGCCAACAGGGGTGAACTTCTTCTTAACCCACTGGTCACCGATTAGCCACCCCAGCACCTTACCAGGTTTAAGTATTCTGTGTGCTTCTATGGCAACCTTTTCCAATTCGTGATAGAAACGCTCGTCCTCAGCAGAGATTTTCCCGATATCCTCGGGGCGGTCTGAATAAGCAACATTGTCGCCATAGGGAGAATCAATAAATACCAAGTCTACCGATTCATCAGGCAGTGGGATATTCCGAGCATCGTTCTGAATAACTTCAGGATGCTTAGGTGCAATGTCATAACCGATTACTTTTCTTTCTTCTTCTTTACAGACGTCAATCGTTGTTCCACTGCCAGCCATTGGGTCAACGACCAAATCACCCGGATTGGTATACCTTTGAACGAGGTTCCAAATTAGAAACGCAGGTGTTACGCCTTGGAATTTGTTATTGCCTTTGGGTGTTTTACCATAGCTCTGCTTGGGGTAATCCCAAAGAGTGGTAGCCTCAAAAGGAGGCTTTTCGTCCTTGCTCGGCTTTTCAGGTGGGGCAGTCGTGTTGTTTATCTCAAATAGAGGTGGGGCTTTTGGGTTACTTGTTTTCTTTTCGCTTTTAGCCATTAACTAATCTCCTAAGATCTTCAATGAACTTATCAAACATCTTGACCTTCTCGCTTTCTTCTATCATGGTCTTACTCATTACATAGCTTCCATCCGTGTCCACTTCGACTATAGCTCGCCCTTTTTTCGCTTTAGTCTTAGTTGTCAGGTCCCTGTCTTCGTCTAGGGTAATAAAATACACCCTAATATGTTCTGTAGCTTTATCCTTAGATAATTTTATCTTCCAGTATCCTGTTTGGGCAATTCTTTCACGAAGGGTAACTTTGCTAGAGATAACAGCTATAACCCGCAGGGTCTCTGGGTCATAAGCAATAATATCTGCGTCAGGCAGATGGGAACCGAAATCCCCATAATCAATTAAGAGATTCCTTTTCACTATACTCAATTCTCTGGGAAGGTTTTCGCTCTTTGTCTTTTCCAGTTTATTACCGTCCACCAACTTCAACCCCAATTCTTCGATTTCGTCCTTTATTATATAAGTGATGAGCTTCTCAAGATTATGACCTTTGAATGGTTTCCATGATTGGCCTAAGTCTCCTTGCGGTGTCGGATGCTCGAGGAAATCTCTCTCGTGTACTTCCTTGGCTTCAACGAATATCTCAGAGATATGTTTATAAGCTTCCTTACCAAATTTTTTCTTCTTGACCTCATACATTTCTATTAAATCTTCGAGCTTCATATCTACCCCCTCTAATTCTAATAGTCCACCTCTACGCCATCCCAACAGTCAAGGTGACAAGCGTATCTTATTTCAGGCTCTGGAACCTCCAGTTCGCTATTTGTGTTAGCAACAGTGCTTAGACCGATAGTAACAATTTTTTGCCCCTTTTTCATAGGTTCTCCGCATTTATCGCAGGTGGTTACTCCCAATATCATCATTTCCATCTTTCACCTTCCACAGCAGTGCTTGTATTTCTTGCCCGAGCCGCAGGGGCAGGGGTCGTTTCTGCCTACCTTCTTGCCGCCTACCTTGAGCCGCTTCTTGCCACCGCCACCCCCAGCCTGAACCGGGGTGGGGGGTCTTTGGGGGACTTCCCTCTTGGCAATGCCCACCCGGTAGACGGTGTGAGCTACGTCGTGCTGAATAGTGGACAGCAGGCTCTGAAACAGGTTATGCCCCTCTCTCTTGTAGGCGACCAGCGGGTCGCGCTGAGCCGTCGCCTGTAGCCCTATCCCCTGGCGCATGTGCTCCATGTCAGTGAGATGGTCTACCCACAGGTTGTCTATGGTGCGCAGCATTACCAGTCTCTCCAGAATCCTCATATTGTCGGAACCCAGCTCCTTCTCCCGCTCCTCATAAAGAGCTTCTGCCAGCTCAATGAGCCTGTCTTCAATCTGCTTGGGCTTGAGCTGGGAAAGGGCGCTGGCGTCAAGTGCCGGGGGCAGGGGGAAGATGGTGGACGCCTCACCGATTAAACCCTCCGTGTTCCAGCCTATGCCATGCTCGTCGGCGGTATGAACGGCTATTAGACCCTGAATCTCCTCTCTGACCATTGACAGGATATTTGATTTAAGGTCGGCGCCGCCCAATATCTTCTTGCGCTCGTCGTAGATAAGCTCCCGGTGCTTATTAATTACATCGTCATACTCCACCAGGTGCTTACGCATATCAAAGTGGTAGCCTTCTACCCTGACCTGGGCGCTTTCAATAGAGCGGCTAACCAATCTATTCTCAATGGGGGTGTCCTCATCCATGCCCGCCCACTCCATAAAGGACTTAATTCGGTCGCCACCAAAGCGGTGCACAACTTCATCCTCCAAAGAGACGTAGAACCTGGAACTTCCCGCGTCGCCCTGCCTGCCGGAGCGGCCACGGAGCTGGTTATCAATTCGCCGTGCCTCATGGCGCTCGGTGCCGATAATGTGAAGCCCGCCAAGAGCTACTACCTTATTATGTTTTTCCTGCCACTCAGACTCATCCTGCCCTTCAGGGGTTCCCCCCAGTATAATATCAACACCCCGCCCCGCCATGTTGGTGGCTACGGTTACCGCTCCCGGCTCCCCCGCCTGGGCGACGATATTAGCCTCCCTCTCATGCTGCTTGGCATTAAGCACCTCATAGGGGATGCCCTTCTTCTTTAACAGGTCGCTCAGGTATTCTGAATTCTCAATAGATACCGTGCCAATCAGCACCGGGCGGTTCTCCTTGTGAAGCTGCTCAATCTCACGCACCACCGCCCGGAATTTAGCCTTCTCGTCCTTATAAATCTGGTCGGTAAAGTCCTGGCGAATCATCGGCTGGTGGGTGGGGATAACCACCACATCAAGGCTGTATATCTTGTGAAACTCCTCAGCCTCGGTTAAGGCGGTACCGGTCATACCCGCCAGCTTGTCATACATGCGGAAGTAGTTCTGGATGGTAATGGTGGCGAAGGTGCGAGTTTCATGTTGAACCTTGACTCGCTCCTTGGCTTCTATTGCCTGGTGCAAGCCCTCGGAGTAGCGCCGGCCGTACATCAGCCGGCCGGTAAAATCATCAACGATGATAACCTGCCCGTCCTTGACTACATACTCGCGGTCTTTCTTGTATAGCTCCTTGGCGTTAAGGGCATTTCTCAGGTAGCGATGGAGGTCAGAGTTGGCTGGGTCATAGAGATTGGGCGCCTTCAGTAATCCTTCCCGCTTCAGCATCCGTTCCATATTGTTCATGCCGACCTCGGTCAGGCTGATGGCACGCGTCTTTTCATCAACGGTATAGTCTGCTTCCTTCTTCAGGCCGGGGATAAGGCGGGCAAATATCTGATACCTCTGCCCCGCTTCTACATCGGGGGCGCTGATGATAAGCGGGGTGCGGGCTTCATCAATGAGGAGATAGTCTACCTCATCGACGATGGCGTAATTTAAGGGGCGCTGGACACATTGAGACAGCTCCATGACCATGTTATCCCGCAAATAGTCAAAGCCGAACTCACTACTGGCGCCATAGGTGATATCTGCCTGGTAAGCCTCACGGCGAGAGATGGAGCGAAAATGTACCCAGCGGCTGTCGCCTGAATCAAAGTCGGGGTCATAGAGGCGGGAGGGGGTATGCTCATCTGGGTTCTGCATGGGGTAGATGCTGGCTACGCTTACCCCCAGGGCGTGGTAGATAGGTCCCATCCAGTAAGGGTCTCGTCTTGCCAGGTAGTCATTAACTGTAACCAGGTGGCAGCCCTGACCGGTAAGGGAGTTCAAGTAGAGGGGGAGGGTAGCTACCAGCGTCTTGCCCTCGCCGGTTTTCATCTCGGTGATTTTACCCTGATGAAGGACAACGCCCCCCAAAAGTTGCACATCAAAGTGGCGCTGACCGATAGTCCGCCTGGCTGCCTCACGAACGGCAGCAAAAGCTTCGGGCAGAAGCTCATCAAGCGAACTGCCGTTTTTCAGCCGAGCCTTAAACTCGTCGGTCTTGGCACGAAGCTCGGCATCGGAGAGCTTCTCAAATTCGGGCTCAAGCTGGTTTATGGTGCTGACCAGTGGCTGTAACCGCTTCAGCTCTTTCTCATTAGAATCACCAAGACCACCCAGCCATTTAAACATCGCTCACCCCTGGTCAAACATAGCACCTATTGATAGTCCGGTATGGATGCGGTGGATAGCTTCACCTAGCAATGGAGCTATGGGCAAAACGGTAATCTTATCCAGCTTCTTATCATCGGCGACGGGGACGGTGTCAGTAACCACCACCTCCTTCACCGGGCAAGAGGCTATCTTCTTGATAGCCTGACCGGAGAGTATGGGGTGGGTGCAGCAGGCAAATATCTCTTTGACCCCCCGCTTCTCCAATGCCGAGACAACACCCACCAGAGAGCCGGCGGTGTCTATCTCGTCGTCTACGGTAAGAGCCACCTTGCCCTCCACCTCACCAATGACATTTAGCGTCTCAGCCTGGTCGACATTGCCCACCCGTCTCTTTTCCATAATAGCCAGGGGGGCATTAAGGCTAGCTGCCAGGTCTCGCGCCCGCTTGGTAATGCCGATATCGGTGGCCACTACCACCAGGTCATCAAAGTCTCTTTCTCTAAAGTAGTCGCTGAGCAGGTAAAGAGCGGTCAGCTCATCAACCGGTATGTTAAAGAAGCCCTGAATCTGGGCAGCATGTAAATCTACGGTCAGGAGTCGGTTGGCGCCAGCCACAGTGAGCAGGTCAGCCACCAACCTGGCGGTTATCGGCACCCGGGGTTGGTCCTTCTTATCGGTACGACCATAGCCATAATAAGGGACTACAGCAGTGATACGCCCCGCTGATGCTCTCTTTAAGGCATCAAGCATGATAAGTAGCTCAACCAGATTGTTATTGACCGGTGAGCACAGGGGCTGAATAACAAAGGTGTCTCTCTGGCGGACGTTCTCCAGGATGCGAACAAAGATATTCTCATTACTGAACTTAAAGACCTCACACTCGCCCAGGGGTATGCCCAGATATTCAACCACCGCCTGGGCTAGAGCGGGGTGGGCATTGCCGCTAAATACCTTCAGCTCATCCATCACTCATTGCCTCCTGTTAAATACAGCCTTCTCTCATTATAGCACTATTATTTATCTACCTCACCCCCTTAGATATTTACTTAGCAACCTACCCCCTTATCCCCCTCCCTTACAAGGGAGGGGGAGTAGTTGTGTAAGAGGGACTTCGTCCCTCTAAGACTCCCTATATTTCATTCTCTTCCTTAAGGGCGGTGGGTGGGAAAAGATATAAAAGGGTTGGGGGGAGAGATTCGCCTCTCTTTTAAATAGATTCCCCTTCCCCTTATTAAGGGGAAGGGGATAAAGGGGATGGGGTTACCAAACAATATCAATCGTCAATGCCGGGCACCGGGAAGCGTTGGCATATCTGGCTGACCTCCTCTTTCACCTCTTTTTGGATATTCGGGTTGTCAATATCGGTAATTACTTTTACCATTAATGAGGCAATGCGCTTCATTTCTTCGCTGCCAAAGCCTCTGGTGGTCACTGCCGGGGTGCCCAGTCTGATGCCTGAGGTTATCTTGGGGGGTTGTCGGTCAAATGGAACGTTGTTGCGATTAACCACAATGCCTACCGCCCCTAAAGCCTCCTCGGCTTGCTTGCCGGTGATGCCAATCTCGGTGAGGTCGACTAAAATGAGGTGGTTATCGGTGCCCCCTGATGTCAGGCGCAGACCCTGCTTTTGCAGCTCACCGGCTAGAACCTGGGTGTTATCCAGCACCGCCCGCTGGTAATCGGTGAAGCTGGGTTGCATCGCCTCATGAAAACAAACCGCTTTGGCGGCAATAGCGTGCATCAGCGGACCCCCTTGCATCCTGGGGAAGACGGCGTCATCTATTGCCAGGGCTAGCTCGCCCCGGGACAGGATGAACCCGCTTCGTGGACCGCGCAGTGTCTTATGGGTGGTTGAGGTTACTACCTCAGCGTAGGGGATGGGGGTAGGATGCAGACCCACCGCTACCATACCGGCGATGTGGGCCATATCAACCATTAACTTGGCTCCCACCAGGTCAGCAATATGCCGAAAGTGCTCAAAATCGATAATCCTGGGGTAAGCGCTGGCGCCGGCTACAATCAGCTTGGGCTTGTGCTTTAACGCCAGCTTCTCTATCTGCGGATAGTCAATCCTTTCCGTTTCCCGGTTAACCCCGTAGAGGATGAAATTGTAGGACTTACCGGAGAAGCTTACCTTATCGCCATGGGTGAGGTGACCACCGTGAGCCAGGCTCATGCCCATGACGGTGTCGCCGTATTCCAGCAGGGCATAGTATGCTGCCATATTAGCCGGAGCCCCGCTGTGGGGCTGGACATTGGCATGCTCGGCGTGGAACAGCTCTTTTGCCCGCTGGATAGCCAAATCTTCCACTATATCCACATTCTCACAGCCGCCGTAGTAGCGTTGCCGTGGGTAGCCCTCAGCATATTTGTTGGTCAGGAACGAGCCTTCTGCCTCAAGCACCGCCCGGCTGGCATAGTTCTCAGAGGCGATAAGATTTATTGTCTCCCGTTGTCGCTTTCCCTCCATTTGGAGGGCACGGCTGATTTCTGGGTCGGTTTGACTTAGATAGTCCATTTCTTCTCCTCTGGCTTAAAGTCTACAACCGCGCCTTCCTAGTGTCAACCAAATTGCACTCGTTTATGTGGTTAGTGACGCCCACCCCCCCAGTTTTTAGTTGTTTTTCTTCCCGCCCAACCCGCCCTACAGGGGTTGATACCCCTCTTAAGACGCCCCAACAAAAGCGGGGGATTGGAGGCGTAGCCCCCGAGGGTGGGAGGGTTTGGGAAGAAAAACCTAAATTGACTTGACATATTGTCCGTGTTATCATAATTAAAAGGCTGATTGGTATGTCGGCTCTGAGTGAGCTTAATATAGAGATTGCACTCTGCCAGCAGTGTGAAATAGCTAAATATCGAAATAAGGTGGTGCCTGGTGAAGGGGCGGAGGATGCCGATATAATGTTTATTGGTGAGGCGCCAGGCTGGCATGAGGACCAGCAGGGGCGTCCATTTGTCGGGCCGGCGGGGAAATACTTGGATGAATTACTGGCTTCTATTGGCTTGAGGCGTGAGCAGGTCTATATTGCCAATGTGATTAAGTGCCGTCCCCAGGGAAACCGCGACCCCTTACCTGTGGAAATCCAGAATTGCCGCCAGTGGCTGGAGCGCCAGATTGAGACAATCCACCCTAAGATGATTGTAACCCTGGGGCGTTACTCTATGGCGATGTTCTTCCCCGGCAAGAGCATAAGTAAGATCCATGGCACGGCTCAAAAGCGGGGTAATGTTATCTACTACGCTATGTATCACCCGGCAGCGGCTCTTCACCAGCAGAGCTTACGCCGGGCTATAGAAGAGGATATGCTTAAAATTCCATCACTCCTAGCCAGGGCGGAAGTTATTAAGGAGGAACAAGAACCAGAGCAACTAAGTATGTTTTAGGTGAAGAAATTATGAGTAAACCAAAATTAAAAATAATCCCCCTCGGGGGGCTATCTGAAATCGGTAAGAATATGATGGCGATGGAATACCAGGATGATATCATCGTCATTGATGCCGGTCTCATGTTCCCCGGGGAGGAGATGCTGGGTATTGACCTGGTAATCCCGGACATCAGCTATTTGCTGGAGAATAAAGACAAGATAAGGGGCATAGTCATCACCCATGGCCATGAGGACCATATCGGTGCTTTGCCCTACCTCCTGCCGCAGCTTAACGTGCCGGTCTATTCCACAAAGCTTACCAACGGACTTATCTCGGTAAAGCTTAAAGAAAGGAAGGCGCTGGCTGGGGCTAAGCTAAAGGTTGTCCCCTTTGGCAGTCAGGTGATGCTGGGAAGATTTAAGGTGGAGCTCTTCCCGGTTTGTCACAGCATACCTGACGCGGCAGGTCTAATCATACATACCCCGGTTGGCACTATTGTTCATAGCGGGGATTTTAAGCTTGACTATACTCCGGTCGACGGTAAACCGACCGACCTTTCCCGGCTGGCTCAGCTAGGGGCACAGGGTATATTACTTTTACTGTCAGATTCCACCTATGCCGAACTGCCCGGTTACACCCCCTCGGAGCGGGTGGTTGGCGAAACATTGGGTCGGGTCATGGCTGACGCGCCGGGCAGGGTGATTGTGACCACCTTCTCCTCGCTGGTCTCCCGCATTCAGCAGGTTATTGATGCCGCCGCCAAGCACCAGCGCCGTGTCTTCATTGTTGGGCGTAGTATGACCGATATCGTGCGCATGACGCTGGAGCTGGGCTATCTAAAAGCTCCCAATGGCATACTAGCCCGGATGGATGAGCTCAAGGGGATGCCTCATAATCGGGTTGTCTTTGTCACTACCGGAAGCCAGGGGGAGCCAACATCAGCCCTGGTTCGTATCGCCAATCGCGACCATCGTCAGGTTCACATCGTTCGTGGGGACACAGTGGTTCTCTCGGCAACCCCTGTCCCGGGTAATGAATCGCTAATCAACAGGACAGTGGATAACCTGTTCAAGCAGGGGGCTCAGGTTCTCTATGATAAGGTGGCACCGGTTCATGTCCATGGGCACGGTAGTCAGGAAGAGCTAAAGCTGTTGCTGAATTTAGTCAAGCCAAGGTTCTTTATACCTATCCACGGTGAATATCGCCACCTGAGTCTCCATGCCAAATTAGCCCGGTCTGTGGGTATTCCCAAGGAAAATATCTTCGTGCTGGAAGATGGGGATATTCTTGAGCTTAATCCCCAGGCAGGCAAGGTAACAGGCAAGGTTAGTGCCGGCAATGTGTATGTAGATGGTCTGAGCGTGGGCGACATCGGTAGCGTTGTTCTCCGTAATCGAAGGATGCTATCCAGGGATGGAATAGTGGTGGTGATTATCGCTATTAATCGGCAAACCGGCAAACTGGTGGGGCGTCCTGATATTGTATCCCGGGGTTTTGTTGATACCAGGGAGTCTAAGGATATGATAGATGAGAGCCGTGACCTGGTAGCTAAGGCTTTAGACCATGGTGGTGCCCGCCCTGCTGAGTGGGGCTTTGTCTATACTAAAATTAGAGACATATTGAATAGGTTTTACTATGAGCAGACTAAGCGCCGTCCCATGATTCTTCCGGTTATGGTGAAGGTGTAGCTTTAAATGGCTAGGAAGAAAGCCAATACCAAGCGCAAGCCCGGAGGGCAGCCCAAGGCTGAGGGAAGGTCGGTGTGGAGCCGGTTTTTCCATTTCATCTGGCTGGCACCGGTGCGGCGGCTGATACTGGTGGTGATTATCGCCGGCCTGCTGTTCTGGCATTGGTCAACAATCACTTCCTGGGCGGCCAGTGTCAAGGACGGTACCCTAGAGCTGTTCGGCTGGGGGCTGCTCTTTCTGGTCATGGCCTTTGGCACACTGGTGGGAGTGGTGTGGGGGCGGAGGGTGCTATCCGTTATCTACCATTGGAACCAGTGGCTTGGCGGCATTGCCTTTACTTTAACGGCTTGGGGGATACTGGCTTTCTTCGAGCTTGGCGGCAGCTTCGGTCAGAGTATTATTGGCAGTCCTAGTTTTGTTGGTGGCCTTCGGCTGCTGGGGCTGGTGGTTATCGGTATTATTTTAGTCGCCCCCGGCGCAACTTGGCGGGTCATGGCTAGATTTCTTTCCTGGGTGGGCGAACAGCTTAGAAAACGTCCTGCTCCCAGAGAGGTGACCTATATTGAGCCTACCACTGCTGAAACGCCAGAACCACCTTCAGTGACTGTGCCTCAGCAACCGCTGACTAGGGAGCCTGAAGCTGAAGCGGCGACCCCGGCGGTAGCCCCGCTACTTACCCCCACCCCCGGCCAACAGGAACTTAGGCAGGTAGCTCAGGAGGTATGGAAGAAATATGGCGAATCGCCAGCCCTGGTTACCGTTGATGGCTGGAGATTACCGCCCATTGATATTCTGGATAGTGTCCCTGAGGTTGAGTTCGGTCAGGCGGATAACATGCAGAGAGCCAAGGTGATTGAGGAAGCCTTAGCCAGCTATGGTGTTGCCGCTAAGGTGGTGCAGATAAATGCTGGACCAACGGTCACCCAGTTTGGTGTCGAGCCGGGCTGGGATAGGAAGATGAGGGAGGTAAAGGAAAGGGATAAAGACGGTAATGTTAAGGTGAGGTTGGAGGAGGTGTCTAAGACCAGGGTCAAGGTGGAGAGAATTACCTCTCTGGCTAATGACCTGGCTCTGGCTCTGGCGGCATCCAGCATCAGGATTGAAGCCCCGGTGCCGGGTAAATCGATGGTGGGGATTGAAGTGCCCAATACCATTTCCGGTCTGGTCAGTCTGCGAGGGGTAATAGAAACCAGTGTCTTTCAGAAAATAGAGGCTAAGTCCAAGCTGTCTCTGGCACTGGGAAAGGGGGCTGGCGGTGAGGCGGCAGCCGCTGACCTGTCAAAAATGCCCCACCTGCTTATCGCCGGGGCTACCGGAAGCGGCAAGACGGTTTGCCTTAATTCTATTATCTGCTGCCTGCTGCTGCATGATTCTCCCAATGATGTGCGGTTTATTATGATTGACCCCAAGAGGGTAGAGCTGACCTCGTTTAACAGCATACCTCACCTGGCGGCGCCGGTCATAGTGGATACCAAAAAAGCCCTGGGCACACTGCGCTGGCTCAACAAGGAAATGGATAAGAGGTATCAAACGCTGGCTACCGCCGGCGCTCGCAACGTTGAGGGTTACAATAAAAACAAGGAGGGAGATGAGAAGCTCCCTTACCTGATACTGGTTATTGATGAGCTTGCCGATTTAATGATGGC
>JAGMCH010000061.1 GCA_023129255.1 Dehalococcoidales bacterium | reverse complement strand
GGCTTTGATGAAGTAGAGCATGCCCTTTGCCGATTAGCTCAGCTTGCCCGGGCTACCGGCATTCACCTTATCGTGGCTACCCAGCGCCCATCGGTGGATGTGGTCACTGGTCTGATTAAGGCTAACTTTCCCACCCGCATTAGCTTTGCTGTTACCTCTCAGGTGGATTCACGGACTATTCTTGATATGGGAGGCGCGGAAAAGCTGCTGGGCAGGGGAGACATGCTCTATATGCCTACCGAAGCGGCTAAGCCCAAACGCCTCCAGGGTTGCTATGTCTCTGAGGCTGAAGTAGAGAGGCTGGTCTACTTCTGGGGCAGCCAGCAGAGGGAAGAGGCAGCACCGCTAAAGATTGAGGAGTTTGCCATACCCCTGACTGGTGCCGGGAGGGGAGGCTTCCCTGAGGACCCGCTTCTGGACGCTGCCAAACAACTGGCGCAGGAACATAAGCACATCTCCACCTCTTATCTGCAACGGCGCTTGCATATCGGCTACCCCCGTGCCGCCCGCCTCATGGAGCAGCTTGAGGAGGAGGGGGTTAAGAGGGAAGAGGGATAACTTGCTACTCCTTTTTAGCTTCCTTGCTCTTAAGGTGCACAGCCAGTGCCCAGCCGAGCCAATAAGACAAGCCAGCCAGATGAAATACGATTGCCAGCATGAACCAGGCCATCATAGTCAGGCCAAGGGTGCCGGTGGCATCAGCAATGATGCCTAATATGGCGAAGATAAAGCCAAGAATCCAGAGAGAGGCACCCCAAGTAGACTGCAAACCTGCCGTAGTCGCTAGCCATTTTGGGTCATTGCGTTTCTCCATAAAACCTTTAGCCATTGATATTTCCTCCTTTTTAAGTTAAATTTTACCCTTCGCTGGAGGCTATCCCTCCTTGGCTGTGAAATAGGCTGTGAGCCATGCCCATAAGCCGAATACAATAAATGCAATTGCTGCTAAGAACCAATAGGTTGGCTCTAGCCCTAGTGCTCTATCCATAGCACCGGATATGATTCCCATGATTAAGCAGGCTAAGCCCAGCCAGTCTAAAATAAACGCAGACACCGCGTGCCACTTAGCACCTTTTCCGAACAGTAGGAACTTCATGTCCTTTGGAACTTCTGCCATCTTTGTCTCCTTTCACTAAATAGTTATTTGCAATGCCTATTATATACTACTTGTCAATGTTTATCTTTTCCCGCCCACCGTTTTTTATCTATTCCCACCCACCGCCCTTTTAAGGTAAAGAGGGGCTTTTGCCCCTCTTAAAAACACCCCGCTTTTTGGGGTATTGTTAATGGGGGGACTTTTCTTGTCCCTGGGGGGTATTGTAAAAGAAATAGTTTGGGGGTATTATGGGGTGGGGGGAGGGGAAGGCTAGAACCTTTGTAGTTCATTAAAGGAGGATGAAAATGGCGGAGTATCACGATGAAAGCCCAGTGATTGTGGCAAAAGAGATTACCTTAGCTTCGATGGAAAAATTACAGATGCCGGGAAGTCGAACGCCGGAAGTAATGGGAGAGTTGTACGGCAAACTCTACAAAACTATTTTGAAGCACATTAGGGAGGCTGTTCAGGAAGGGAAATACGATTAAGCGAGAGTGCCAGCGGAGTTCTTGCAGGGAAAATGGCTAGGAAGAGGTACGATAGGCTAGTAGAGTTAGAAAGAGCGGGCAGGCTCAGGTATGGCAGCTCGGAGGGTTGCCCTGAATGCCAAAAACCATGGTGCTGTTACCGGCACGGGTGGGTTAACCACAAGTGGTGGGAAGGTATTCGCCCTACTATAGAGATGATACGGTTAAAAACTAAGTAAAACAGCAAGTTCTCGGAGGAGGTTGGGAGATGATAAGGAAGATAAAAAAACTTAAACCAGGAACAAGAATAAAAGTTATCGAAATGAAAAACAGAGAAGGCAAATTGAAATATCCAGAAAGTGAAAATTTTATAGGTAAATACGGGAAAGTTTTGAAATTATTCGATGTAAGAATGACGAAGGATGAGAAATTTGAAAATTGGCCGAGCTATAAACTAGAAATGGATGATGGTGAAGTAACGATTTTACACGCAGAAGTAGTAATTGAAGCAAGGTAAAATAAATATAATTTAGCATCAGCCCCCGGGCTGGCTTGAAGCTTGCTTACTTCCCCCCCCTCAACCTCTTCAAAATGGCGTCCATATAAATCTTAGCTATATTCTTGCCGTGTTTGGGTATTCGCTCCTGCTTTTTCTTGAGCTTCTTTTCCCGGCGCTCCTGTTTGGTCTCTGCCTTGTTATCGCTCATCTCTTTATCTCCACTGGCTCAAACTCTTTGCGTAGCTCAACTATGCGGTCGCGGATTAACGCCGCCTTCTCAAACTCCATTTTTCGGGCGGCGGTCTTCATCTGCCCTTCCAGCTCTTTAATCAGCCGGACGATGTCTTCCCTGGCGAGGGGGGCGGCGCTGTAGACAGCCCGAACCTCGGCGGCAACCTTTACCCGTTCGGTGATGTCCTTGATGGCTTTCCTTATTCCCTGCGGGGTAATGCCGTGCTCTTTGTTATAGGCTTCCTGTATCTGGCGGCGGCGCTGGGTTTCGTCGATGGCGGCTTGCATGGATTTGGTGACGGTATCGGCGTACATGATGACATGTCCATCTATATGGCGGGAGGCACGCCCCATAGTCTGGATTAACGCCCCCTCCGACCTCAAAAAGCCTTCCTTATCGGCATCAAGAATAGCCACCAGGCTCACCTCAGGCAGGTCAAGCCCTTCTCGGAGCAGGTTTATGCCCACCACCACATCGTAGACGCCAAGGCGAAGGTCTCGCAGTATCTCCACCCTCTCCAGGGTGTCAATCTCGGAGTGAAGGTAATGGGTCTTAATCCCCGTCTCTATCAGGTAGTCAGCCAGCTCCTCAGCCATCCTCTTGGTCAGGGTGGTTACCAGGCAGCGCTCCCCTTTATCCACCCTGGTCTTAATCTGGTCAAGGAGGTCGTCAATCTGCCCCTTGGTGGGCTTGATTTCAACCGTTGGTTCAAGGAGGCCGGTGGGGCGGACTAATTGCTCCGCCACCTGCTGGCTGTGTACATACTCATATTCTGCCGGCGTGGCTGAGGTGTAGACGACCTGATTGATGCGCCGCCCGAACTCGGTGAAGTTCAGCGGGCGGTTGTCCAGCGCCGAGGGCAGGCGAAAGCCGTGCTCCACCAGCGTCTGCTTGCGAGAGATGTCGCCGTGATACATGCCCCGAATCTGGGGGATGGTCATGTGCGACTCGTCAATAAACAAGAGGAAATCGTTGGGGAAGTAGTCGAGCAGTGTCCACGGCGGGCTGCCGGGAGGTCGCTGTGATAGGTGGCGGGAGTAGTTCTCCACGGCATGGCAGTAGCCTGCCTCCCGCAGCATCTCTATATCGTAGTTGGTCCTGGCTTCCAGCCGGGCCGCCTCCAGCAGCTTGCCCTGTCCTTTTAGCTCGGCCAGCCGTTCGGCCAGCTCCTGCTTTATGCTCTCAATCGCCAGCATCAGCTTTTGGTGAGAGGTAACGAAGTGCTTGGCGGGATAGATGTCCACCGCTTCCAGTTCCTTCAGCATCTCGCCGGTCAGCGGGTCTATCTCCATGATGCGCTCAATGTCATCGCCGAAGAACTCAATCCTCAGCGCTAATTCTTCATGAGCGGGCTGAATCTCCAGGGTATCACCGCGAACCCGGAACTTGCCCCGGGTGAAGTCGATGTCGTTGCGCTCGTATCGCATGTCCACCAGCCGGCGGAGGAGCTTATCCCGGCGGTAGCCTTCGCCGCGCTTGAGGCTGCAGACAAAACTGCGGTATTCCTCAGGCTCGCCCAGGCCGTAGATGCAGGACACCGAAGCCACGATGACGACATCACGGCGCGTAAAAAGGGAGCGGGTAGCGGCATGGCGCAGCTTGTCAATCTCCTCGTTGATATCTATTTCTTTCTCAATATAGGTATCGGTGCGGGGGATATAGGCTTCGGGCTGGTAATAATCGTAATAGCTGACGAAGTACTCCACGGCGTTATTGGGGAAGAACTCCTTGAACTCGGTGGAGAGCTGGGCGGCGAGGGTCTTGTTATGGCAGATAACCAGGGTTGGTCTCTGTGCCCGGGCGATGGCATTAGCCATGGTGAAGGTCTTACCGCTGCCGGTAACGCCGAGCAGGGTCTGGTGCTTAAAGCCCTTGTTAAGTCCTGCCATCAGCCCCTCCACTGCCTGGGGCTGGTCGCCGGTCATCTTAAAATCGGAGACAATTTCAAACTCAGGCATATTTCACTTCACAAAGACCGAAACTACCACTTGCCCATGCTTACCCGAATAAAAATTCCGATGATAAATGCGGCGATAATAGCTTTTACAGCCCACTCAATAAATAAATCGAAATTTATGAGGCTGATAATGGTTAATAGCAAAACTCCTGCTATCGCCAAATATGTTAATACCTGATTAAGACTCATTCTTGTTTTCACCTTTTTCTTTGTATCATCGGCAATACAGGCGCAACTTATTTACCCTGCTAACATGTTCTATTAAATAGTATAGCTTTTAGGGGTTTATTTATCTACCTCACCCCCTTTATCCCCCTCTCCTTCAAAGGAGAGGGGGAGGGAAATAAAAAAGAGAGGCTTCGCCTCTCTTAGACTCTTCCTATAAGGGTGGTGGGTGGGAATAGATAAAAGGGGGGGTGTAAGTTAAATAAAGATCTATTTTAGAATACCAGCTTTATTAAGTAATTCTTCTACCAAAGCCCGATACTGCAGGCGGAAGTTAAGAATGTCTTTCTGGCGAGCACAGAAATAGGGGTTATGGGCTGATAAATCCCCTCCCACTTTAAACGGTTTCAAGCCATCCCTAGCATTCAAGGTCAACGCTATAGTTTTATTATTTTCAGCTTTGTTAATTATCTTAGAAAGACGGAGATAAGCTCCATCTTTATCTTTTATTTCCGAATCAATTCCAAGTTCTCTAAATGCTAGAATAAGCAATGTTTCTATAAGGCGTCGCATGAGAACTAGGCAGCCGTCGTATATCCCAAAGTGATATGCTTTATTAATTTGATTAGCTATTCGCTCTATGTAACCATGAGTACCTTTGTAAATTTCAAAAGGGATTACGCCGTCACTATACTCATCTTGAGTAAATTTGTAACTAGCGAGTAATTCTTCGGGTAGGCTTGCAACGTAATCCGAGATTCTTTTATGCCAGTTGCTCGTCTTGTCATTCATTATTTCTTGTTAGTAAATACTTTTTCATGTTTTCGAAAATGACCTTGATTTTATCATTTTGTGTATCTGCGGCAATGTGTATCTCGATATTTAATTGGATGTTTGGTTCAACTTTAACCTTCTGTTTTTCAGCACCTGCTGCCTTACTTTCTGTGATAGGTTCTTCTTTTATCACTCTGGCGGGTGGCTGTCTATCAGAAGGGAGTTCTTCAAGAACTTGCTCAATGGGTAATAAAGTATCTTTTCCTGATATTTCACGTATTAGCCGTAAATCTTTAGTATTCTGAATAAAGACTTCTGCCGCAGCACCACGGTCACCCACAGGCACACCTATCTGTGCTAACTCGTCTTTGATCACATCAAGTGCAGGCAGGCGTTTACCCTTGAGTCGTTCATATAATTGCTGAAAAACGCTTTGCTGTTGAATAGCGAGTTGGAAACTCTGTTGGCGGCGTTCTGATTCTGAAGAAGTCCCACTCAAGATTGTTTGAGCATCGTTGGTTATTACTATATATTCAGCAGTGTAACTTCCAGTAGTCAATCCGTATCTACTTGAGATTGTGACTAATAGCCGACTTGGTCCACTAGTGGGAGATCTTTTCAATTTATCAAACAGTGTTAGACGTCGCATCTGTTTACCGGCGCTGTGTTCAACTATTCCTTTAGCTAAAACTAACGCTTCATTAAAACTCAGCACTGGAAACGACTTCCCGCCTCGTTTTCTAGCTTTTTCTTTCTTGTCGATAATTTTTTGAGGCTCTTGGTCAACCATCTTTACCCTCCTTCACATTATTCTTTGCTCTTTAAATCATTCTACACCCTCTTGTCAATCCCTTACATCTCCATCAAATCAAACCCGCTTACTCCCCTTCCTCAACATCAACTTCCTCGGCGATGCCTATCCTTACGGCTCAACCTTATGGCCAATGGTGAACACATTAAGAGGCCCGTTTGGGTCGATATAGGCGCTATATTCTTCGGCGAAGGCCATCATCTCAGGTGTCTGCGCATCTTTAGCAAAATCCTCCAGATTGTTGACCTCGCACTTGGCAATAAACTGATACGGGGGCTCCGAGGGCGGATTCTTGGCATCGAGTACCGAAGGCGCCAGTACCTTATCAATCCGATAACTCTCATATGAGTCGATGTAAGGCTTTGACCGTAAGAAAGCAACCTTCTTCTTCTTTAGATACTGTTCATAATCGTCCGCAGTCTTTAGATCCTTGGCATTATATACCACAAGTATAGTTGGCATCTTTACTCCTTTCTTCATTCCGCCATGTTATTTGGGATTTCCCACAAAAACACTATACCATCTCCATCAAATCAAACCCGCTTACTCCCCTTCCTCAACATCAACTTCCTCGGCGATGCCTATCCTCTGCACCGACAGGGGCACATAGTTGACCATCTTCAGCTCAATGAGGTCTTTCAGCCTCTTTTCGTCCTTGGTCAGGCTGGCTCTGCCCGTTTTCACTTCTATAAAATCTATGCCTTCATCGTATTTGATACCGACAAAGTCAACCGGCTCTCCCAGATAGAAAAGGCGGTCGTATTTGGTCAGTTCAAAGGTGGCCAGAAGCTCGTTCAGCTTGCCCGTTCGCTTGCCCAGACTGCGGGTTATTGATTCCAGAACGTCGTGGGGCAGGTCTTCCAGGGCAACTTGAATCTCCTTGACCGAGGCTGCCGAGGCTAAGGCAAACCTGAGCTTGGCTTCAAGCTCTTCTATAGCCGGCACGGCTACCTTCCTCGGCCTGAGAACTAATACCAGGATTACCACAAGTAAAGCGAAAATTATCACACATAGGGCAATTTCCATAACAACCCCCTTTTAGCCAGCGATTTTAGAGTTCCTCTAAGGCGACATTCAATTTTATCTCTTTGGGGGTGGCTTTATCTATGTTTTGTGGGGGAATGAAAAAGCCGACCTCGGTTGGGTCGGTGGTAACCTGAAATTTACTGATTTCGCCCGTCCAGGAATCCCGTATTACCTTGTTGACCGTACCCAGCACCTTACCGTTCTTGTCTCTTACCTCAGCTCCGTACTCTATCTCCATTTTGCACTCCCTCCAATCAAAAGGCTATATTATCGGTAACACGGCACCACGGCCTTTCTACTTGCTGGTGAAATACTGCAGTGCCAGCTTAATCTTTTCCTCTAATGTCAGTTCCTGGTCGGGGGGTAGGGTGGCTACGGCGCGGGTGGCTTCTCTTACCGAGTAGCCCAGAGAAGTGAGGGCGGCTAGAACATCGACGTTTTCCTCGGCAAGCTCGGCGGGGGCGGCTAACCAGCCGGCACCTATTTTCTCTTTAAGCTCCAGTATAAGCCGGTTGGCTGTCTTTTTGCCGATTCCCGGAATCTCAGCCAGCAGGTTGGCGCTGCCGGTGGCGATAGCCATAGCTATCTTTTCCACGCCCATCGCCGACAGCATTGCCAGCGCCAGCTTGGGACCTAACCCCGATACCCCAATGAGGGTCTGAAACAGACCCAGCTCCTCGGCGGTGGCAAAGCCGTAGAGGGTGGCGTTGTCCTCCCTGATATGGAGGTGGGTGTGCAGCTCAACCTCCTCCCCGGTAGCCCCCAGAGTGGAAAGGGTGGAGGTGGGCATATAGACCTGAAAGCCTATGCCGCCAACATTGATGATTGCCCAGTCGCTGCCCAGCGCCTGTAATGTGCCTTTAAGACCGGCTATCATTTTTCTCCTCGCTGCTTAGCCAGCAGGTTATCTAAGTGAGTCTCGCGCAGGTGGCAGAGAGCTATGGCTAGGGCATCAGCGGCATCGTTTGGCTGGGGGACTTCAGCCAACCCAAGCTGGAGCCTGACCATCTCCTGGACCTGCTCCTTGGAGCTTGCCCCGTAGTTGGTAACCCTCTGCTTTACCTGGGCTGGGGTATATTCATAGGTTGGGATTCCCTTCTCGGCTGCTGCCAGGATGGCAATTGCCTGGGCTCTGCCCACTGCCAGTGCCGCTTTTACGTTCTTAGCCATAAACGGCTGCTCTATAGCTACGGCGTCAGGCTGATAGCGAGACATAATTTCCAGAAGCCTCTGGTACATATAGCTCAAGCGCTCCCCGATAGGGGAGCGCTTCGGAGCAGATAAGGCATCGCAGTTAACCATGGTTATCTCTTCGTCTCCAACCTCAATGACACCATAGCCCATGGTTACTGTTCCCGGGTCAATACCTAAAATCATCATCGGGCTAGGCTCACGCTTGGTATTTCTCCAGAATGGCATCGGGGAAGTCGGCGTTGCTGGAGACATGCTGAACCTCGTCAAGCTCCTCCAGCTTGTCCAGCAACTTCAGAGTCTGCAGGGCTGCCTTTTCCTCAAGCTCAACTATGGTCTTGGGCACCATGGATAGCTCAGCTGAGGCGATGGGTATATTCTTCTGCCCCAGCGCTTCCCTGACCGGCTCAAGCTCCTCGGGCTTGGTATAGACCTCAATATAGTTATTCTCTATCCTGACATCCTCGGCGCCGGTATCAATAGCCTCCAGGGCTAGCTCCTCGGCATCTTGGGCGTTGGTCTCCACGGTAATCAGTCCCCGGGAGTCAAAAAGCCAGGCGACACAGCCGCTCTCCCCCAGGTTGCCGCCGTGGCGGGTGAAGATGTTCCTCACATCCTGCAAAGTTCGGTTGCGATTGTCACTCAGCGCCGTTACCAGAATAGCCACCCCGTTGGGTCCGTAACCCTCAAGCACCATTTCTGCCAGGCTGGCGCCTTCGGCGTGACCGCTGCCCCGCTTGATGGCTCGTTCTATATTGTCCAGGGGCATGTTATTATCGCGGGCTTTCTGTACCGCTAACCTCAGCCGGAAGTTTGCCTCCGGATTACTGCCCCCCTCCCGCACGACAACGATAATCTCGCGGGCTAGCTTGGTGAAAAGCTGCCCCCGCCGGGCGTCAGTCACCCCTTTCTGCCGCTTAATCTGTGACCACTTGGAATGCCCCGACATATCTTACCCTCTTTCTAGAATTCTAGCATTTTAGTTCTCTAAGGTAAAGTGGGGCGCTTTGCCTCTGGGGGGATTTTTAAGTCGTTTTGCTACCCACCCTCAAAGGCTTCGCCTTTAAGACTCTTCAGGCCCCTCCTCATTTTAGACCTGTGTTTCGCTTCCCACCCTCCCGCCCTCGGAGGTCTTGCCCCCAATCTCCCCTTTTTGTTGGGGTGTTTGAGAGGGGGCTTCGCCCCCTCTTCTTAAAAAATCTTCCCCCTCCCTTGTAAGGGAGGGGGATTAGGGGGGTGGGTTGGTAAGTAACTCTATTTGGTCTCGCCGCTGACCATGGCGACGGCATATTCCCTGGAGTGGGAGAGGCTGATAGCCAATTTGTCCAAGCCCAAGCCCTGGGCTTGACTTTGTGCCTTGCCATAGAGATTGACCACCGGCTTGCCGTTGGAGTCAGACAGTATCTCAATCTCTCTCAGGCTGGCGCCGGTGGTTGGTTTTCCCAGGGCTTTTATTACCGCTTCCTTGGCAGCAAAACGGGCAGCTAGCGAGGAGAGCTTTTTGCGGTATAGCCTTAGTTCTAGGTCGGTATAAATCCGGCGCAAAAATCCTTCCCCCCGGCGGGCGATAGCCTTTTCCAGGCGGGCGATTTCAATTATGTCTATGCCAATACAGTGCATACTAAGCCTGTTAACATAAATAAACTTACTTTTCGGGATTATAGTCTATTTCTGGGGCGCATTCAAGCTTGTTTATTCATGATTGGGGACACCTCACCCCCTTTATCCCCCTCTCCTTTGAGGAGAGGGGGAAATAGTTGTATAAGAGGGACTTCGTCCCTCTAACACTCCCTATAATATATTTTGGGGCTTTGCATCTCTTGAGCTCTCTATTCTCTGAGGTGTTTGAGAGGGGCGCTAGCCCCCATAGGGTGGGAGGGTGGGAAACAAAAGTTAAGTTAAAAACAGGGAGGGGTGGGGTCAATGCCATAGAGAAACGAAACATGATAATCTGAACTAGCTGAGCTTGGAAATTCATCACCACGGTGCTAGAATGAGTGTCGGAAAGAGACTGGAAATTGCGGTATTATATCGGCACCTCGGGCTGGCATTATGACCACTGGCGGCACCGGTTCTATCCTGATAAATTGCCCAAGGCGAAGTGGCTTGAGTTCTATAGTCGCCATTTTACCACCGTTGAGCTTAATAATAGCTTTTACCGCCTGCCTTCTGAGGAAGCCTTCGCCAACTGGAGCCACTCTTCGCCAGCCAATTTTGTCTTTGCCGTAAAGGTGAGCCGTTTTATTACTCACATTAAGCGGCTCAAGGATAGCGAGGAGCCGGTAGAAACCTTTCTGGGCAGGGCTAAAATCTTGAAGGAGAAGTTAGGTCCTCTGTTATACCAGCTTCCCCCCAATCTGCACCGCGATGACGGGCGGCTGGAGTCTTTCCTGTCTATTTTGCCCCGGGGAATGAAGCACGTGGTTGAGTTCCGCCACCAGTCATGGCTTGATGACGGGGTGTTTGAAATTTTGCGCCGACATAATGCCGGGCTGTGTGTCTTTGATATGCCTGGTCTAAGCTGTCCTCTGGTAGCCACGGCAGATTTTGTCTACATCAGATTTCATGGCAGCACCGAGCTCTACTCTAGCCTTTACTCAGATGAGGAGCTGGCTGATTGGGCAAAGAGATTGAGCGGTCTGGCGCCAGAAGTGAAAGAAGTCTATATCTATTTTAATAATGATACCGAGGCGTTTGCGGTGAAGAACGCCATGACCCTTGGTGATTATCTGGAAAGGGGAGTCGGTGAAGTATAAGCTGTTGGTAGTGGATATAGATGGCACATTGCTGGGCAGGGATGGGAGCATCTCGGCTGAGGACAGGGAGGCACTGGCTGAAGCCCGCCGGTCGGGGATAAAGGTCTGCCTGTCCACCGGCCGAGCGGCTAAAGCTTGTCGGTCAATTATCGACCAGCTATCGCTGGATGGCTATCATATCTTCTTTGATGGCGCTTTAGTCTCTAATCTTGGTGAGGAGGTCTATGTCCAACCGATTGGTGAAGAGGTGGTGAAGGAGGCGGTTGAATTTGCCCATTCACATAATATAGACCTTGAGCTTTATTCAGCGACACACTATTTTGCTGAGCGCGAGACATGGTCAACCAATGCCCATCGCCAATTCTTTGGCATAGAGCCTACCATAATAGATTTCGCCAACCTCTGGGAACGGGAGAGAATCATTAAAGGGGGGTTAGCCGCGGTCACTCCTCAGGAAGTAGCCAAAGCTGAGGATTTCTGCCACCAGTTTAATGAACGCCTTCGCTTCTCCTGGGTGAAGTCGCCGACTTTTCCCGACGTTGAATTTATTAATGTCCTTGCTCCTGAGGTATCCAAGGGGAAGGCACTGGAAGCGTTGGCTTCGCATCTGGGGGTATCGCTGAGCGAGGTGGCAGCTATCGGGGATGGAACCAATGACATTCCTCTGTTTTCTCTGGCTGGTCTGGCGGTGGCTATGGACAATGCCCCTGATGAGGTCAAGGCAGTAGCCCATTACACAACCCTTGACGTTGACCGCAGTGGTCTGGCGGCGGCGGTTAAGAAGTTTTTGTTGCCATCCAGTTAGTCATTCCTCACTTATAGTACGATTTACATGGTACTATTTATTACCCAAATTAGTACATTTGGTGGTTCTCAAGTTGGCTAGTATGTGCCATGATTGACATATGTCAGCTACA
Source organism: Dehalococcoidales bacterium (assembly GCA_023129255.1). Classification (GTDB taxonomy): domain Bacteria; phylum Chloroflexota; class Dehalococcoidia; order Dehalococcoidales; family BS750m-G39; genus JAGMCH01. Next base: position 26,465 of record JAGMCH010000061.1, on the reverse strand, counting down.
GTTTAGCCGTGCAAAGGAGAATTGAATTATGCCGATGACAATTAGGGGAAAGACCTATTATAGAACCACAGAGGTTTGTGAAGCGGTAGGCATAGGTAGGTCTACCCTGCTCCGATGGCTTAGGAGTGGCATCCTCAAGGATGTGTCATACCGGGATAGGCGGGGATGGAGGCTGTTCACCCTGGCTGAGATTAAGAGAATCGAAGACGAGGCTAACCATATAGAAAAGGGAAGAAACCAAATCATCTATGAAAGGAGGTGAATGAGATGGCAGGAGCGAGTAGCAAAATCTTGCGGGAGGTCGAAGAGATAATCAAGATTCCTACCGACTATAAGGAACGGCTCAGCCGGGTCGTTGAGGAAGAGGGGGAAAGGATAAGGAAAGAGGCGGAGAAGGAGTCATCCGTCATTATAGCTAAAGCTCGAGAGGAATATAAGGAACGGCTCAGCCGGGTCGTTGAGGAGGAGGGGGAAAGGATAAGGAAAGAGGCGGAGAAGGAATCAGCCGAGATTATAGCTAAAGCTCAGAAGGAAAAGGAGCGCATTATCACCGAGGCCAGCACAGGGGCTCAACTTCAAGCGGAGCAGGTTATCGCCGAGGTGAAAAGAGAAGCTCAGGGGGAACTGTCAAGGTATATTGAGGCATCGAGGCAGAAAGCTGAGCAAGTAGCCTCTGAATTCGAGAGTGAAGCTCAGAGAAGGGCTGAAGAAAAAGCAGCTCCCATTATTGCCGAGGCAAAGGAGCAAGCCCTGCAGATTGCTAGAGAGGCTGGGGAGGAGGCGAAGAGGCAAGCCGGGGATAAAAAACAGCGAGAAGTGGTACGTGTTATCGAGCAAGCCAAGCAGGAAGCGGCCGAGATTATTGCCAAAGCAAGGCAAGCGACGGAGGAGGAGACCAGTAAGATAAAGGCTGATTCAGACAGAGAGGCTGAAGAGAAGGCAGAGAGAATTATCGCTGAAGCTAAACAAAGAGCAGGACAGGTTTTCAATGGAGCTAAACAAAAAGCAGAACAGATTTTCAATGAAGCTAGGGAGAGGGCAAAAAAGAGTACGGAAGGTGAACTAGCTAAGGCAGTAGCTGATGTAAGGCGCAAGGCAGAATGGGAAGCAGCTGAGATTGTTGCTGAGGCCAAACAAAGAGCACAGCTGATTATTAAATCAGCGAGGAAAAATAAGATAATATAAGCATAGGTACACCCGGCTAAGATGGCATTCTCAGGGATATATCCCGTAGGGGACTAACGGACTGAATGCATAATAGCCAGAACTTGCGCCCAATCCCTGCGACTTTAATTTATATCAGCAGATTAGCCGGGCTGCTTACTCTTTCGTTCGGATAGCCATCACTACCCCTACCACAATCAGGGCAGCGCCCACTCCTATGACAATCCAGAAGCCATAGACCGTAGCCCAGAGTATCATACTGCGTGCGCTAGTGGCAGTATCAACCATCCCGTCGGTTGTTTCGCTGGTAAAGGCAAAGTAGTTTACGTAAATAGGTATCGGGTCTCCAGGCAGTAGTGGTGCCTTTACGGTTGTCGTGGAAGCGGTATAGACAGGGACACCGCTAACCGGCTCTACCTTGATTTCAGTCAGAACGTCCATCGTTTGCAGCAAGCCGGTCCCCTCCAGTGTGCCGGCGTCTAAATTCTCGCTATCAATCTTGAAGTTATAGACCGTAATCCCCTGGAATGTCTCCTCGCTGACGAAGTTGGCGGGAAGTGTAGTCATTGCCGATGAAGACCAGAAGGTATAGGTCTTTTGCTCCACTCCGGCCGGGAAGGTAAACTGACCGGAGCGGTCCATATCGCCATAGCCGGACACGTTCTCGCGGGTCGTCCTATCGAGGCCATAAACCTCGGAGGAGCTTGTAAGCAGAATCCCCGCTTGCGCGTGGTAGAAATTAACCTCCTGTTTGAGAAGTAACACATCGTCTTGGGTTCCAGTTGCCGTCAGTAAACGAACTACATTAGTAGGGATTTCATCTAAAGACATTGTCTCCGAGTTTAGTTGCTTGATGAAACCCTCAAATGTATATTCCCGTTCGTAATCTGTAGGCATTTTAGCCATGGCGGGGAAAATAGCCAGCAGCCAAACTAGAGAGAAAACAACCAGGACCAGACCCAAAGTGGTTAAGCCTAGGCTCCAACCTTTCAATTTCATCTTTTGCGCACCTCCTTATATTTACCTTGAAATAATAGGTATAATGGGGCATTATACAACACAGACAACCCTTTTGCAATAGGTCTAAAGGGGTGCAGCTCTATAATATCGCCGTCCTTGGGGAAATGGTCGGGCGGCGGCGATTAGGAGGTCTTTATAGAAGCGCACATTGTGGTTTAGAGCAGCTTGGACTTTAGCGTTTCCGCCTAATCATGAGCCACAGCACTACCAAAATAACCAGCGCTGCGATAAGAACCCAGGTCCACCATTCCATTGTAGCCCTCCTGCAGTTCTAAATCTTGGAACAAATTATTTATGATATACTACTCCAAACTCATTTTGGATGCAAGCTTAGAATCAACACATTCTGACGAATTGTTCAGTATTTTTAAAGGTGCAGCTCTATTATATCGCCATCCTGCAAGATATGGTCTCTCTTGGCCATGACGCCGTCGTGCTTGCCTGAGCCCCAGATGCGGGCATATTTTAGCTTAGCCAAAAAGTCTTTATGGACTTCGGCAGCGGCATCGGCCAGGGTGCTGCCCCTCTCCAGGATTATAGGGTCGTTAAAATCGGGCTTTTTCCCCGGCGCCTTGGTGTAGACACGGATAATATCCAGCACCTCATAGATTTTAGCCTTTAGCTCCTCTAAGCCTGTCCCTTCTCTGGCGGAGATGGCAATAACCGGCAATCGTCCCTCATATTCGTTCTTCAAAGCGGTGTAATTCCGGCTGGCATTATCCAGGTCTAGCTTGTTGCCAATAATTAGCGCCTTAGCCTTATCTCCCCCGATTTCTATCCTCATCTTTTCCAGCTGTGCGGTGATGGCTTCCATCTGCTCCAGTGGGGCGTCAGCCAGGTCCACTATAATCAAAAGGGCATCAGCCCGTCTCAGCATGGGCGGCAGCCAGAAGTCGATGGACTGCGGCACCAGGGGTGGGGTATCAATCAACTGTATTTTTATGTTCTCGAACTCCATCATTCCCGGGGTGGCGCTGTGGGTGGTGAAGGGGTAATCGGCTACGGTGGGGGAGGCATTGGTGATGCTGGAGATAAGCTGAGATTTGCCGGCATTGGGCAAGCCAATTACCGCCACCTGGGCTGCCCCCTCCCTCTCAATAACCACTGACGCCCGCTTGGTGGCTAACTTCTTTTCCGACGCCTCGGTCAGCTTGGCAATCCTGGCTCTTAGCTTAGCTCGGAGGTGGTCGGTCCCCTTGTGCTTGGGCATAATAGCCAGCATTTCCTCCAGGGCGGCTATCTTTTCTGCCGGATTCTTTGCCAAGCGGTAGTTCTGTTCGGCTTCAAAGTATTGTGGTGGTAAGTTAGCTGGCACTGTCTTACAGATACTCCTTTATTTTTTGAGCTAAACTTCGGGTCATGCCCCTGGCGGTAGCTAGTTCTTCAATGGAAGCCTCTCTGATGGCTTTGACCGAGCCGAACTGCCTCAGCAGGGCTCGCTTACGCTTGGGTCCAATGCCGGGAATAGTATCCAGAGCCGAGGCGAAGGTTTGCCTTTTGCGTATTCTCTGATGATAGCCCAGGGCAAAGCGGTGTGCCTCGTCTCTGAGGCGCTGGAGTAACTGGAGCCCGGGGGAAGACCTGGGCAGAACGATGGGCTCTTTCTTGTGGGGGATAAAGACCTCCTCATTTTCCTTGGCTAGGCTGGCGGTGGGAATAGAGTCAACCCCCATTTGCCGCATTGCTTCTCGGGCGGCGTTAAGCTGCCCCTTGCCGCCATCAATGAGCACCAGGTCGGGCAGGATTGCCCAGGCATCTGAGGCACCACCAGCCCGCTTGAACCGTCGCTTGAGCACCTCCTCAAGCATGGCGTAGTCATCAATACCGGAAACGGTTTTGATTCTGAAGCGCCGGTAGTGAGCGGGCTTTGGCTTTCCTTTATCAAAGACCACCATACTGCCCACTGCTGCCATTCCCTGGATATCGGAGATGTCATAGCCTTCTACGCGGGAGGGCAAGCGGGGTAAGCGGAGCTCTCTTTTTATTTCCTCTAGTGCCGCCGATAACGCTGTGGGCGAGGCTAGCTGCTTAATCTTTAGCTGCTCCAAGCCCTGTTGGGCGTTTTCGGCTACAATGTTGACCAGTTGTCTTTTGTTTCCCCGGCGGGGCACTTGGATGTTGACTCTGCCCCCCTGTTTACTTTGTAGCCAGCCCTGAATCATCGCCGTATCTTCCACCGGGTGCTGGAGCAGCAGTAGCGGGGGGATGTGGGGACTGGAGGCATAAAACTGCTTGATAAAGCTGGTCATGATTTGGCTTGGCTCTTCATATCGTGTCCCCTGGAGCGAAAAGCTCTCTCGCCCAATCAGCTTGCCACTGCGGATAAAGAAGACCTGGACACAGGCCTGGTCTTTATCCCCGGCGAAGGCGATAACATCCTGTTCCCCTTTCACCGTAGTGGCGATTCTTTGCCCCTCAACTACCTGCTCCACGGCCTGGATTTGGTCTCTGAGCCTGACTGCCCTCTCAAAGTCTAGGGTTTCAGCCGCCTGGTTCATCTTGCTCTTAAGCTCGGCGACCACCCTTTCCTGCTTCCCCTCAAGGAAAAGGATTACCCGGTTTATTACCTCGGCGTATTCCTTCCTGCTCACCGCACCAATGCAGGGAGCCAGGCAGTGCCCGATATCATAATCAAGGCAGGCTCTGGTGTCGGTGCCGGTGATGGTCCTGGAGCAGGAGCGAAAGGGGAAAATCCCTTTTATCAGCTTCAGGGTCTGGCGCACCGACTTGGCGCTGGCGAAGGGACCAAAGTAGCGCCCCTCGTCCTCCTCCAGGCGGCGGGTGATGTGCACCCTGGGCCAGTCCTCAGCGGTGTCTATTTTGAGGTAGGGGAAGGTCTTATCATCCTTGAGCCGAACATTGTAGCGGGGGTGGTGCCTCTTTATCAGGTTTAACTCAAGGATGAGAGCCTCCTGCTCCGAGGCGGCGACAAAGCAGTCCAGGTCATTGACTCTGCTCACCATCCGCTGAAGTTTTGGCGTTAGCTTTTGCCCGGCGCCAAAATATGAGCTTACCCGGTGGCGGAGGTTAGCCGCCTTACCCACATAGATTATATTGCCTTCGGCATCTTTAAACAGGTAGACGCCGGGGCTGGCTGGCAATCCCCTTATTTGCTCGGTTATATAACTCGCCGTCATACAAATCTATTTTACCATAGCCTGTGATAAGGGCAAAGCGCTTCACGAAAAACTACGCTGGCTCTATTGATACCAAGCTGAACCATCGCTATAATTACCCTCAAGAACCTTCAGCATCAAAAGGAGAGGGGGATTAAGAGGGATAGGTTAGTAAATAATAAGGCTATTGACATAGGCCGTATGATATATGTAAGTCTAAGAGCTACCCTTAAACGTAACAAATAATGAGAAAAGTAGTAACGGTCGCAATTGGCGTACTGACCGTGCTAACGGTCTGCATGGCACTTCCCTCCCCAGTCTTAGCTGATGACCCTGTGGGTGGATTTGACCGGGATAACTTTGAGAGGATTGCCGAAGGCGGCTTTGGCGACCCCATGAATAACTACGCCTGGTCCATGGGGTATTTCAACGGCGACCTATATGTCGGAGTGGGACGGAACAGTACCTGGGGGGTCATCAATGGAATGGGCCTTCCATCGGAGATCACGGATATCATATATGAAGAGATAACAGTTCCCACGGGAGCTCCGGGGTCATGGACGTTTGCCAATGATATGCGGGGAGAAATCTGGCGTTACCATGACGGTGAGTGGGAGCGGGTTTATCAGGCTTTTGTGTTTCACCCGCCAGCCCAACCACCAGGAGTATTTGTGTGCACTGAGATTGGGTTTAGAGGACCGATGGTCACCTTCACCGACAAATGGGGTGAAGAGGCCATCTACGCCTCACGTGCGGGCGCAGTCCCACCGATGGATGTAATCCTTAAGTCCACTGATGGCGTTACCTGGGAGAGAGTGCGAACACCCTCTTTTCCTTGTGGTGATTCTCCTCCATACATGGGGACCCCTCGAGCCATGATGGTTCACAACGGAAAGCTTTATGTAGGCGCCGGTGAGGCAGGGGCATATGGAGGAGGGCCTTATATTTGGGCAACCGATGACCCGGTGAGTGTTGGGGGCGCATGTGTTCCTTCTCATAACTGGGAATTGGTAGCGGACTTCTCTGGATTTGGCCCTGGTACAAATACAGCCGTGGGGTCCCTGGCAAGCTTCAACGGATATTTGTACGCTGGCGTGGACAACCCGGAAACCGGCTTTCAGGTATTTAGGAGTAATGCCCAGAGCCCAGACGACCCTTCATTAGCCAGTGGGTGGACTCAGATAGTCAACTATGGCGCTGGGGATATGCATAACTGGCGCGCTGCATGTATGGATGTATTAGACAATCAATTATATGTAGGCTCGCTGAGTCTCCCTGGCGTTGGTGGGGATGCCCCCGGATTTATGCTTCCCAAGGGATTTGAGATTATCCGAATCAACCCCTACCCTGATGATAGTTGGGAGTTGGTTGTAGGTGATTATTTCCCTTTGGTGCCACCTGACGGAGTAACACCTCGGGTGCCTATCAGCGGGTGGCCCGGTGGCTTCGGCAATTTCCTTAACTTCTACTGCTGGTCTATGCAGGCACATGAGGATGTGCTTTACGTAGGGAGCTTTGATGCCAGCGTATTCCTCCGCTTTGTGCCAATAGGAGAGCTCATTGATTTAGAGTTAACCGAGGAGCAGCAGGGACAAATAGTTGCCGCTCTTGAACAGGTAATCGAAAAGCTTGAGGAGCTTGGGGTTGACGAAGACTATATAGAGCCATTCCGGCAACTGCGGGAAGCCTTTTTGCCAGTTTACGAGCCAGTTGACTGGGAGGAGGTGTGGCAGATATTCATGGACTATTTTGCTGGAGCGGATCTATGGAAGACTGAGGATGGTATCATCTGGCAGCCGGTGACGTTGAATGGCTTTGATCATCCGGATAATTATGGCTTTAGGAATATGGTTGGTGTCAACCCCCTCTTCATCGGGACAGCAAACCCGTTTGACGGACTTGAGATATGGCAAGTACGAGGAGAGGCTGGGTCAACTGATGAAGCCGGGGTTGCCAGGGATGTCTTTACCGTGACAGACGATGTTTATGCCACTGGTAGTGGCTTTCCACCGAATACCGATATAAATGTGTATGTCATTGCTGACCTAGCTTGGAGCGATGGAGACCCAATTCCAGCCGATGTTGGCGATGGGATGAACACGATTACCACTGATGACAATGGTAACTGTGGTCCTGATGTGGTCTGGCAGGCACCGCTCACCCCAGGAGCATATGACTTAGTTTTCGATGTCAACCAAAATGGGGTCTATAATTTTATTGGAGACTACATTGATGATCCCAACCATCCGGGATTTGTTGTCCTAACTTGCCCGGCAGCCGATTTTATTGCCACGCCAACTAGCGGTCCGGCACCGCTAACCGTCCAGTTTACTGACCTGTCAACCGGTGATATTACCTCATGGCTGTGGCACTTCGGCGACGGGGGAATCAGCCCTGAACAAAATCCCTCCCATATCTATAACTACCCGGGCACCTACCCCGTCAATCTCACCGTGACCGGTCCAGGTGGGACAGACATGGAGGTGAAGACTGATTACATAGAAGTGTTTACGGCAGTAGAGCCGGCCAGGATAATTGTCTGCAACCTGCAAATCCAGCCAGCTCAAGCCTACCCCGGGCAACAAGTGGTTGTTTCAGCCGATGTCGTCAATCAAGGCGGCGTCCGTGGCTCCAAGAGAATAGACTTGGTAATAAATGGGCAGGCGGAGCAATCAACTAGAGTTGGTGTTGACCCAGGCGCTGCCAAGCATATAACTTTCTACACCTCCAAAACAGTGCCGGGGACATATGAGGTCTTCATTGAAGGTCAGGCGAGTGCCTTTAATGTGTTGTTACGACCTCACGTTACATCTACGGGAGCCGCTGGAGGTTTGGGCACGGGCGCTATCATAGCCATTGTGGTTATTGGCGTTATATTCCTTGTTGGAATAATTATCGCCTTTATGCGTGCCCGCCGTCCGGCTTAAGCTGAATAGGGCGACGTAAGGACAAGGGGGAGCTTTGCAGCTCCCCCCTTTATTATAATGCGAATGCACCGCAGTAGCATCTCCCTTTCTCGGGGCTGAATTTTCTTTTCAGTTATGTTAAAATACATAATAATTATCCGGTAGTGAGGGAGAGCGGTGAAAGAAGCTATTGACAGTTTTCTGGACTATCTGGCGGTGGAGAAGGGCTTTTCCGAGAACACCATAGTTGCCTATCGGAATGACCTGCATCAACTGGCCGGCTTTGTTGAGGAGGAGGCGGCCAAGCGGGGCACTATTCCCCCGTGGGCTGCTTTTGACCGCCAAGCCATGCTGAGCTATCTGCTCGAGCTTAAGGGGAGGGGCTATGCTGCCACCACCATAGCCCGCAAGGTAGCTGCGGTCAAGTCCTTCTTCGGCTTTATGGTGGCTGAGGGGGTGATAAAGGATAACCCAACCCGGGGTGTGAGTTCAACTAAGGTGGGGAAATCATTACCCAAGCCTATCTCAATCGCCCAGGTCCACCGCCTGTTGGAGCAACCGACCAAGCAGTCCACGCCCGAAGCCAAGCGGGACAGGGCAATGTTGGAGTTGTTATATGCCACTGGCATGAGGGCGAGCGAACTGGTGTCCTTGAACTTGGCTGATTTAGATACCGAGGGTGGCTATGTGCGTTGCTTTGGCAAGGGACATAAGGAGCGGCTCATCCCTATCTACGAGCGGGCGGTTCTGGCTGTAAAAGAGTATTTAACCGAGGCGCGTCCTCACTTGGCACATGACAGTGAGGAAAAGGCTTTGTTCCTTAATCGCCGTGGTGAGAGGCTGACCAGGCAAGGACTGTGGCAGATACTAAAGGGTTATGCCAAATCAGCCGAGCTGGGGGCTGAGATTACTCCTCATACTCTGAGGCATAGCTTTGCTACTCATATGTTGAGTGGCGGGGCTGACCTGAGGTCGGTTCAAGAACTGCTGGGTCACGCCAACATCTCTACTACCCAGGTCTATACCCATCTCACCACGGAACATATCCGGCGCGCCTATGAGAAATCTCACCCACGGGCTAAGTAGGAGTTTGTAAATGTCGGGCAAATCACGGCGTCGTGGCCGACACCTGTCTCGGAGTAAGAGAAGAAAAGGCGGCAAGGCCTTTTCCGCCCCGGTGGCTTTAGCACCGGCGGTGGCTCAAAAATCTGAGCTCCCTCCCCGGGCTGATGCTCCTGTTCCCTCGGCAAAGGCGCCAACCCCGAAGCCTACGGTAGCCCAGCACCCCAATATAGTTGCCGAGTTACGGAGAATTGGTATTCTGGCGGGGATAATGCTGGTTATTCTGGTGGTGCTATTTTTCGTTTTACCCTTAACCTTATCCTAGCAGTGGGTGCCTATTATGGATGCGGATTTTGAGGTAGCGAGGGCCGGGTTAGTTGAACACCTTAGCACTGAGATTAAAGATGAGCGGGTATTGGCAGCCATGCGGTCTATTCCCAGGGAACTCTTTGTGCCATCAGAGAGTCGGCACTTAGCCTATGAAGATAGACCGCTTCCTATCGGTTGCGACCAGACAATTTCACAGCCTTTTATCATCGCCCTTATGACCGAGGCATTAGAGCTTACTGGCAAGGAAAAGGTGCTGGAGGTAGGTACCGGCAGTGGGTATCAGGCGGCTATTCTGGCCAGGCTAGCCCGGTTTGTAGTTACTACCGAGCGGGTGCCAGCCCTGGCTGAGACAGCCAAGCGGGTATTAGACAAGCTGGGATATACCAATATTGAGGTGCACTTGGCGGAGGAGACGCTGGGCTGGCAGCGGGAAGCCCCTTATGACGCCATTATGGTTACTGCGGCTGCTCCCAAGGTGCCGCCTGACCTCTTAGCTCAGTTGAGGATTGGTGGGCGGCTGGTAATTCCCGTTGGCTCTCGCTATATACAGGAGTTATATAAAATTACCAAAGGCAAAAAGAAGATGGCGGTTCAGAATTTGGGTGGCTGCCGCTTCGTCTCCCTAATCGGTAAGGGTGCCTGGGAAGAGGAATAAAAATCCTGGAGGAGTATAAGCATGGACGCTCTGGAGGCAATTAAGACCAGGAGGAGTATTCGTAAGTACAAGTCTACCCCGGTCGATGATAAAGCTGTGCAGGCAGTTCTGGAAGCCGGCCGCTGGGCACCGTCCTGGGCTAATACTCAGTGCTGGCGATTTATCGTGGTGCGGGACAGCAAGATAAAGGCTGAGGTGGCTGATACCCTGTCCAGGTTTAAAAGGCCTGACGGGGTAATAGTGGAAAATGCTGGCATGAAGGCCATCAACACCGTGCCGGTGTTAATTGTCGTCTGCGCCCAAATGGGCAGGTCAGGCTGCCGCCCGGACGGTGAAACCGTCACCGACAAGGGCGATTGGTACATGTTTGATACTGCCCTGGCGGTGCAGAACATGGTGCTGGCAGCTCATGCCTTGGGGTTGGGCACGGTCATTATTGGTGCCTTTGATGCCCCCAGAGCGGCGGCGATTCTGGGAGTACCGGCTGGTTATAGTCTGGTTACCCTCTTCCCACTGGGCGTCCCCGATGAGGAACCCAAAATCAGACCAAGGAAAGAACTTTCTGAAATCGCTTTTTATGATAAATTTGGCGTTGAATAATACATAGGCTGATATGACCTGTGGAAGGAGGATATCTTATGAGTGAGCTAGGGCTGGTTGTCCCCTTCTGGGTAATTGTTTTGATATGGTTAGCCAAGGTGGTATTGCTAGCTTTCGTCTCGGTTCTTCTGGCCTGGCTGGGAGTTCGGGCGCTGGATGCCCTCACCCCTCGTATCCCTCATCGCGAGCGCATCGGAGAGGACCCGGTGGCTACCGGACTATTCATTGCCGGCTTTTTCATCCTGATTGGGCTGGTTATCCACGGCGCTATCACCGCCCTCACTGCGGTCACTGCCCCAATAGTGTGGTACATCTTCGATTTCAGGACGTGGGGGATATTAGCTATAAGCTTCGTGGTGAGCTTACTTATCGGGGTGGCTATATTCTATATTGTGGATAAGCTAACGCCTAAAATACCGTTTGCCAGCATCAAGAAAAGCCCGGTGGCAGCCGGGATACATGTCTTTGGCTATCTCGTCTTCTTCGGCTTGATACTCAATGCCGCACTGACAGGACCACTATGAAGAGGACTGTTTTAATTAGTTTAATAGTCATCTTATCCGCCGGGCTGGGAAGCGCTGGCTATGCCTGGGCATTTCCATCTGAGGGTTTCCACGAGATAGATGGCGATGTCTTCGATGACTGGGAGATATGCCGAACCCGAGCCTCTGGTGACGACGGTTTTTATCAAGTATCTGAGGCAACCTTCCGCCCGGTTATAGTCTTTGAGAGCCTGGGGGAAAATGCTGCCTTAGCCTATAGCCTGGGCGAACAGATTGCTGACGAATACCCAGACCGGTTCCAGAGGGCAGAAGCGGTATTTTGTTTCGTTCGGGATAGGGTTAGATATACCACTGATATTGACCAGTTTGACTATGAGGAGTTCGCCCAAAATGCCGATGAGCTGGCGGCCAGTATTGACCAGAATGGCGTTGGCTATGGCGATTGTGAAGATAGCGCCGTGCTGCTGGCGGTTATGTATAAAGGGGCGGGATTTCGCTCAGCTATAGTCGTCGGCAAGAGTCATACCGCAGCCCTGGTCTACCTTCCTGAATATGATGAAGCCACCGCCTTTTTCAAGCTGGAGGGTGAGGTGGGTTGGATCTGGGCTGAGCCTACCTGCAGGAATAATCCTCTGGGCTGGGTGCCCAGAGATTTTCTCGGTGCTGCTTTGGCAGCATATGAGATAACCGAAGAGGCGATAGCCATGGCAGAACCAGCGGCGGCACCGGCAACCGCCGTTGCCCAGACCGGCGGCGGTGGCGGTTTTTCCATACCCTTTCCCTTCTTCGGCATAATTTTCCTCTTATGGATCTTCCCCTCTTTGTTTAGAAGACGGCGCCGAGCGCGCTAGCCCTCCATCCCCGTTTTTAACCTGTGTTTTCTTTCCCACCCACCCGCCCAATAGAGGTTTCACCTCTCTAACTCTCTTACTTTTGGGGTGGTTGGGGGGAACTAATCTAGCAGGGAGTTTAAGAGGGGCGAAGCCCCTCTTTTAAAATAATCCTCCCCCTCTCCTTTGAAGGAGAGGGGGATTAAGGGGGTGAGGTAGATAATCAAATTAATAAATAACTTGCCGTATCAACAAGCTCTGATTATAATATGGTGATGAGCTAGAGGGAGTAGTGGTTAGATGCAACAATATGGACTAGAGAATATTAGAAACGTTGTTTTACTATCGCACAGTGGTGCCGGCAAGACCTCAGCCTCAGAAGCAATGTTGTTTACCATTGGAGCCGTTAAGCGGTTGGGCAAGGTTGAGGACGGGACTACTACCTCAGACTATGACCCTGATGAGGTAAAGCGCCAGATTAGCATAAACCTGTCTCTTATCCCCTGCCAGTGGAAGGGGGCGAAGCTCAACCTCATAGATACCCCCGGTTATTCCGACTTTGTCGGCGAGGTCAGGGCGGCAATAAGGGTTAGTGAAGGGGCAGTAATTATGGTCTGTGCTGCCTCTGGTGTTGAGGTGGGCACCGAGCAGGTATGGTCATACTGTGAGCAGGCAGAACTGCCCCGGCTTATCTTTATCAACAAGATGGACCGCGAGAACGCCGACTTTTATAAAACTGTGGGGCAGATTCAGTCCAGGTTTGGCTCTAAGTGCCTGCCGCTGCAGTTGCCTATAGGTGCCCAAGATAGTTTCCAGGGAATAGTTGACCTGCTGACCATGAAAGCCTATTCCGGTTCTGAAGCCAAGGAGGCGGAGTTCCCATCCTCGCTTCAGAGCAAAGCCGATTCCTTTCGGGAGAAGCTGGTAGAAGCGGTGGCTGAGGTTGATGACAAGCTTATTGAGAAGTATCTGGAGGGCCAGGAGCTTAGCCTGGAGGAGCTGGGCGATGGCTTGCGGCGGGCGGTAGTAGCCGGCAGGGTTGTTCTCATTTTAACTGGCTCGGCATTACAGAATGTAGGGACTACCTTGTTTCTGGATGCCATCCATGATTATCTGCCCTCGGCTAAAGAGAGAGAGGTAATAACTATCAGTGATTCAGCCAAACAAACGATTGAACCCAGTGAGGCTGCCCCGCTGGCGGCTCTGGTGTTTAAGACCAGTGCCGACCCCTATGTGGGTAAACTTACCTACTTCCGGGTCTATAACGGTGCCATTAAAAGTAATTCCCAGGTGTGGAATGCCGCCCAAGGTGGGGCCGAGCGCATCGGTCAGCTATTTGTCTTAAGGGGCAAGACCCAGGAGCCAGTGCCTCAGCTCGGGGCTGGGGATATGGGGGCGGTAGCCAAGCTGACCTTGACCGGCACCGGGGATACATTGTGTAGTCAGGCTCAGCCGGTGAAGATTGCCCCGATGGAGTTCCCCCAGCCAGTGTTTAGCTTGGCGGTACACCCCAAGACCAAGGCTGACCTGGATAAGCTGGGAGCGGCGCTATCCAGATTGTCTGAGGAAGACCCCACCCTTGAGGTGCGCCGTGAGACTGATACCAACGAGACAATTCTATCAGGAATTGGTGAGTCCCACCTTGAGGTAGCCGCCGACAAGATGCGGCGTAAATTCGGCGTCGGGGTGAGGCTGGAAACGCCCAAGGTTCCCTATAAAGAGACGATTACCGCGCCCGCCAAGGCTGAGTATAAGCATAAGAAGCAGACGGGAGGGCATGGTCAATATGGGCATGTCCTCTTGGAGCTTGAGCCCTTATCCCGTGGCAGCGGTCGTGAGTTTGCTGATAAGGTGGTAGGTGGCCGTATACCAAAGAATTATATTCCATCGGTGGAAAAGGGGGTTAATGAAGCCATCCAGGAAGGGGTTTTAGCTCGCTACCCGGTTATTGACATAAAGACAACGGTCTATGACGGCAGCTTTCACCCGGTCGATTCCTCGGATATATGCTTCAAGATTGCTGGGGCGGGGGCGCTCAAGAAAGGATTAGCCGAGGGGCAACCTATCCTGCTTGAGCCAATAATGAATATCGAGGTTACCATCCCTGAGGACTTCACCGGTGATATTATTGGCGACCTTAATACCAAGCGGGCGCGGGTGCAGGGGATGAACCCCGGGGGTGGGGTTAACGCTATTGAGGCTCAGGTGCCACTGGCTGAGATTCTGCGCTATGCCATAGACCTGAAATCAATAACCCAGGGCAGGGGTAGCTATAAGGCGGAGTTTAGCCACTACGAAGAGGTGCCGGCTCACATCGCCGAAAAGATTATCGCCGCCCGACAAGCCGAAAAGGGCTGATTTTACCCCTATTTAGGAATTGTTAGCCTCAAGCCTAGCTCTTTAGGTAGACCTTATCTCCTGCCTCATAAAGACCACGTAGCTGATGGCGAAGCAGATAGCAGTTAGTGCTATCAGAACGGTGAGCTGGGGCCAGATGATGAGCAGGCTCTGGTCCAAAGAGAGGGGATTGAGCAGCATTGAGCTTGTTGTGCTGGTGGTTAATAGTCCCCACCCTCTCCACGCCGGGATGAGGAGCACCATAGTAGCCTCTTGAAACAAGAAATAGGGGGAAAGGCGGGCTAACATTAGAGCCGTCCCTATAGAGTCGGTTATGGCGGGCACTATAAAACTAATATAGGGGTTAAAAACGGAGGCGGGGATGCCGAGCAATATCCAGATGGCGAGTGGGCATAGCAGAGAAACAGCCAGGTTGCGGAATAGAACCGAGAAAAGGATGGCTAAACCCATCCAGAAGGCTCCGTAGATAACGGCAGAGATGAAGTAGATAAAGAGCCTGATGATTTCCTCGGCGGTTGGTGGCACGCCAATCATCCTCAGACCGTAGCCTCCAACCAGCAGTATGGTAACCCCTACCATGATAGACAGGATAACCACGCCAGCCAGGAATTTTCCGTTAATGACACTATCCCGGTAAACGGGCTGGGACAGGATTCGATTTAGAGTGCCGCTGGAGCGCTCACTGTTTATGGCATCAAAGCTAAGAGCTATCCCTATTACGGGGATGAGGAGGGCAATAAATTCAGCCAGCGAAGGTATGTCTTCCCCGGTGGTAAACAATTTTATGAAAATAGGCCCGGGGTCAAGGCTTGCCTCAAAAATTCCCTGGCGAGCAGCATAAATCGCAAATGCGCTGGCAACAAATACCAAGAGGAATAATATGAAACACCTTATGCTGGTAAAATAATCAGCCAGTTCTTTTCTGAGGATGGTTGTCATTTCTTAAGTTAACCTTCGTGGAAATACCTCATGTAGATATCATCCAGGGAAAACGCCTGGATTTTCACCTGAATTAGTGGCACGCCGCTTTGTACCACCACTTTGGAGATTTCAGCCCGCAGGTCGGAATCAGTGGTTATTTGCAGCTGGTTGGCTTTGGCTTCTACCTTTCTTACGCCGGTGATTTTGTTGAGAACCTCTACTAGTTGCGGACTTGGCTCGGCGGTTTCTACCTCTATTCTGTAGCGACCTTCGGCGAAAGCTTCTCTGCTCAGCTCGTCTAGAGAGCCCTCAACCACCATTTTGCCCTTAGATAATATGCCTATGCTATGGCATACCCTTTGCACTTCATAGAGCCGGTGGGAAGAAAGGACTACCGTCGTCCCCGTTTTAGACAGGTTGGCTATCAGGTCGAGGATTTGGTTAATCCCTTCCGGGTCAAGCCCAGCAGTGGGCTCATCAAGAAAGGCTACCTTTGGCTTTTTGACCAGCACGTCGGCCATCCCTAAGCGCTGCTTCATGCCCCGGGAAAACTTGCCCACCGCCATGTCAGCCATCTCAGCAATGCCTACCGCCTCTAATATTTGTTCAATCTGGTGTTGAGATTCGGCATCGCCGATGTTATTTAGCTGGGCAATGAACCTCAGGTTTTCCCTGGCGGTGAGGTTGTCATAGAATCCCACCTTTTCCGGCAGGTATCCAGTCAGGCGCTTTACCTTAAGCGGCTCCCTGGTGGAGTCAAAGCCATATACTCGGGCGGTGCCTGATGCCGGCTCAGTCAGTCCCAGTAGCATGAGGATGGTGGTGGTTTTGCCGGCGCCATTGGGCCCGAGTAAGCCGAATACCTCATTCTCAGCCACGTGTAGATTGAGGTGGTCGACCACAGTGGTGCCGTCATACCTTTTAGTTAGCTCTTGGGTCTCAACTACTATCTTTTTGCCCATCCCCTCACCGCCTGCTAAATCGCATAAAGATAAAGGCCAGGCCAGCGATGACCAGGACTATGATGCCAACCCCAACCCACCCCCAGATGGCAGATGTCTTCACTGTAACCCTAATATAATCAATACTATCTGAGGCCTGATTTCCTGAGGCTCTGAGGATGATTTCATAATCCCCGGCTATGGTGTCGGCTGGCGGCTTAATATTCAAGTCTATTGTTTGAAACTCACCAGCCTCCAGCGAGCTTATCTTGTCTTGGGAGAATTCAACTGTCCACCCCCTCGGTTTCTTGGTGGAGAAGGTGATGTCATCAATAGCCGCTGAGCCTACGTTTACTACTGCTACTGCGAAGTAATTGTCCTTGCCCGCGGTAGCCGTGGTACTAAGGAGCCCATCGGGTGTGGTTAGATACATCTCGTACCTGGCCGTTACTACTACCGTGAGCTGAATGGTGCCCTTAATCTCCCCTGAGGTTGCCTCCACGGTTATCTGGTATTCCCCGGGCTCAGGCATAAGCCCGTAGCCGGGGGCGGTGTTAACCGCTATCCTCTCGGTACTGTAAGTTTCGTCGGGCAGCGGCGGCTCAATCCTGATGTCCAGTATCTGTGTGCCTGTGGAATAGGCCGGGGTAATATATGTCACCCAGTCCGTGGGTCCGGTAGCCTCCAGGTCAAAGATCCGAGCCTCGGCCCCTTGGTAGTTCAGCTCAACAATAAAACTAGCGCTTTCACCGGAGATTATCTCCAGCTTATAGTAGGAGGTGGTCAGTTCAATCTTTGCCTCCTCGTCTTGAGCTAAAACGGGGCTTAACGAAAGAAAAGTCAGTAAGCTGGCGAGCAAGAAACAGAGACATATTGCTCTTCCTATTTTCATTACTTTGCCCCCTTGCATAAATTATTTCGGTATCATAGCAAAGCTACGGGTCAAAATCAAACATTTTTTACCCAGCGAGCAGTTCCTTGAGCTTCTCGGTGAAGGTGGGTAGAGCTTTTTTCCAGTCGCCCACTACGCCGAAGCGAGCTTCCCTGAAGATATTTGCCTCAGGGTCTTTATTTATGGCGACTATGGTCTTGGAGCCAGAACAACCGGACATATGTTGGCTGGAACCAGACAGAGCTACGGCTATGTAGAGGTCGGGGGCGACAATTTTACCGGTAAGCCCTATCTGCGCCCCGGCTGGCACCCACTCATTATCACAGGGGGGTCTGGTAGCGCCTACTGCCCCCTTCAGCATCCTAGCCAGTTCCTCTAGCTGCTGGAAACCTTCAACACTGCCAATGCCTCTACCGCCGCTTACTATCACCTCAGCGTCCTCAAGCCTTATCCCCTCCACCTTTTCTGCCACCTTCTCCAGCACTTTGGTTCTTATTGCCGAGGGGTCTAGACCAGCGTCAATAGTGATTACTTCCCCTTTTCTTGATTTGTCTGGCTCCAAGGGTGCCATTGCCTTGGCTCTAACGGTAGCTATTTGCGGGTAGGACGCACAGACGAAAACGGCTTGAGCGTTCCCTCCGTAGACGGGCTTGGTCTGCAGCAATAGCTTTGACTCGGGGTCAATAGCCAGCTCCAGGCAGCCCAGAGAGGCAGCCGTATTCAGCTTGAAAGCTAGTCTGGGTGCCAGGTCACGACCGATAGAGGTCTGCCCCAGAAGGAGAACCTGGGGCATCACCTGCCCCACTACCTTTTCCATGACTGAGACGTAGGAATCGGTTTGATAATCCTTGAGCAGGGGGTCATCGACGACATATGCTTTATCGGCGCCAAAGGCAATTGCTTCCTGAGCCAGGTTGCTTATGCCGCTGCCAACTAATACGGCGGATAACTCCTGTCCCAGGTCATCAGCCAGCTTTCTACCGCAACCCAGTAGCTCGGTGGCGATTGACGCCAGTTTTCCTTCCGTAGCCTCGCCAAAAATCATAACACCTTTATATTCAGCCATAGATTCGCCTCCTTAGGTCATAGCCAGAGATAATTCCTATAGTATTTTAGCCTCTCTTAATTTAAGGGCTAGATTAGCTGCCGCCTCCTCAGGACTTTCCCCTTCAACAATCTCACATTTCCCTTCGCGGACTGGTTGGAATAATTTTAGCAGCTTGGTGTGCCTACCAGCAGCCCCGAGCTGGGAGACCTCAACCCCGATATCGGCTGGTTTCCAGATAACCGCCTCCTTCTTTTTGGCGGCCATAATCCCTTTTATAGTGGGGTAACGGGGCTCACCAATCTCATTGCTTACTGTAATCAAGGCGGGTAGGGACAGCTCAATCACCTCATAGCCTTCATCAGTTACCCGCTCTACCCTTGCCTTACCATCGGTGATGTCTATCTTCTTGGCTAGGGTTACACTGGGTAGCCCCAGGAGTTCGGCAATGCCTGAGCCTACCTGTCCTGCATTCCAGTCAGAAGCCTCCCGGCCACAGAAGATGATATCATAGTCGCCGAGCTTTTTGATGCTCATCGCCAGTGCATAGGCTGTTGACCAACTATCGCCCTCATCAAAGGACTCATCCTCCAATAAGATGAGCTCATCAGCCCCCATGGCTAGCGGTTTTTTTGCTATATCTCTGAGCTGGTTTGTGCCCAGGCTTATGGCAGTGATTTTACCTCCCAGGGCATCCTTAAGCTTGAGTGCTGCCTCTACCGCATATTCAGCGTAGGGGTCAATTATCGGCGATACCCCCGCTGGCGGCACCACCTTATTGCTGGAGGGGTCAATCTTGAAGCTGGCGGGGGGTGCCTCAGGGTCAATCACTTGCTTGATGCAGACAATCATATTCATAATGCTCATTCCTCCTGCTTACCTTGAGTAAAGAACCCAATTGATTAATTTAACATCGGGGCGATTGTGTGTCAAGCTGAACCTTGGGGCATAGTGTCGACGTCGATAACGATGCCTTCGCAGTCAACGGCTACCTCAAGGATGTCCTCGGGGTGACGCTTGATTATCTCTCTGCCCCCGATATCGCCCTTTAACCCGGATAGCTGAGCTTTATATTTTATGGAGAAGATAAGAGGGTGTCCTCTTTTGCCCTTATAGGTGGGGATGGCAATACCCTTATCATGAGCCTCAAATTCCGCTATCAGCCTATTGAGAGTCTGGCTATCAACAAAGGGCTGGTCAGCCAGGGCGAGCATAACTGCCTGGGCTTGGCTATCAATGAATGTTAGCCCGGCGGCTATGGAGGTGCTCATACCCTGGCGGTAGAGCGGATTTACTACCATCTTGATAGGTCTAGTGGCTATTCTCTTCATTATCTCTTCGGCTCTATGCCCCAGCACTACGATGACCTCGCTTACCCTGGAACTTGAGAAGTTATCAATGGTTTGTTCCACAATAGTGGTGTTGCCCAGGGGCATCAGTTGCTTGAGCTTGCCCATGCGTTTGGCTTCGCCGGCAGCCAGGAGTATTGCCGAGACCATGGTAGATCTGGTCTTCATTATCTAGCCACCTTGTGTTTGCTGGCGGTGAGGCTGAGGCTTATCACCCGGTCTATGCCGCTCAAGTCAGGCACGACTTCTATTCCGCCATTGGGGAAGAGGGTATTAAGTAGGGCGGTTACAGCCCCTCTCTGTCCCCGTCCAATTTCCAGAAGCAAAGAGCCGCCGGCTGATAGTTTGCCGCCCGCCTGTCGGCATAGCTGGCGTACTCTCTCCGTTCCGTCTGAGCCTCCATCAAGCGCCAGCCGCGGCTCAAATTTTACCCCGGCTATTTCCGATTCCTTGACATAAGGTAAGTTGGCTATTATAAGGTCAACTGGCTCAAGGAGGGGGTCAAGCATATCGCCGTGGAGGAGATGGACTCTATCTATCACCCCATGTTTTTGGCAGTTGAGTATGGCGACCTCAAGGGCGGGGGCTGATATATCGGTGGCGTAAATCCTGGTCTTTGGCAGCTCAAGCGCCAGGCTGATGGCAATAGCCCCACAGCCGGTGCCAATGTCAGCGATGGTAGATAATGGGTGATTTTGAGCCAGACCGAGGGCTACCTCAACCAGTAGCTCGCTTTCCGGTCGGGGGATGAGAACGCGGGGGTCAACATAGAAATCGAGCCCGTAGAATTCGCGATGTGTGGTTGTATAGGCAGTGGGCTCACCACTTAAGCGGCGTTCGACCAGTCGCCAGAAGGTTTGCTCTTGCTGGGGGCTTAATTCATGGTCCAGGTCTAGATATAACTGGGTTCGGCTTATTTTTAAGGCATACTTCAGCAGAAGCTCAGCTTCCAGAGGGGCATCCTCAATATTATTTCCAGCCAGAATGCCCCTGGCGCGGCTTAGAGCCTGTTTTAAGGTCACGCCAGTTGCCTCTCCAGCCATTTGGCTTGGTCACTGGTGGCTAGAGCGTCGATGAGCTCGTCAAGCTCCCCCTCCAGGATACGGGGCAGGTTGCGCAGGGTTAGGCCAATGCGGTGGTCGGAAACGCGGTCTT
Source organism: Dehalococcoidales bacterium (assembly GCA_023129255.1). Taxonomy (GTDB): domain Bacteria; phylum Chloroflexota; class Dehalococcoidia; order Dehalococcoidales; family BS750m-G39; genus JAGMCH01. The sequence continues at coordinate 5,618 of JAGMCH010000061.1, read as the reverse complement.
GAGGGAAGTTGTAGGTCCTTATCTTTTCGGCGCGGTCGCCGGTGCCCACCTGGGAACGGCGCTGTTTGGTTATCTCCTCCTCCTGTTTGCGCTGCTCCGAATCCAGGAGTCGGGCTCGGAGCACCGCCATCGCCTTTGTCCTGTTTCTTAGCTGTGAGCGTTCATCCTGGCAGGTGCTTACTATCCCAGTGGTGAGGTGAGTGATACGGACGGCAGTGGCTACCTTATTTACATTTTGTCCCCCCGCCCCCCGACTGTGGTAGAAGTCAATTTTAAGGTCGTTAGGATTGATGGCTACCTCTACCTCATCGGCTTGAGGGAGAACAGCCACGGTAGCCGTTGAGGTATGAATTCTGCCTGAAGATTCGGTAACCGGCACCCGCTGCACCCGATGTACCCCTCGCTCATACTTCAGACGGCTGAAGGCGCCTTTACCCTTTATCTCAAATATAATTTCCTTAAAGCCGCCGATGCCGCTCTCATTACTATCAATAACATCCGCTTCCCAGCCTTTGGCTTGAGCATAGCGGGAATACATGCGGAAGAGGTCGGCGGCAAATAGACCGGCTTCATCGCCGCCGGCTCCGGCCCGGATTTCCATAATGATGTCTCGGTCGTCATTGGCATCCTTGGGCAGGAGGGCGAGCTTTAGCTCATTAAGTTGGCGGTCTAGCTTTGTCTCCAGGCTTTCTATCTCCTGCTTGGCCAGGGCGCTCATGCCTTCATCCAGCCCGCCGGCGAGCATTGCTTTCGTGTCCTCTAGCTGCTTGGCGGTTGCCTTATATTGTCTATATTTGGTTACCAGGCCCTCAATACCGGCCTTCTCCTGAGACAATGCCTGTAATTTTTTCAGGTCAGTGGCTACCTCAGGGTTAGCTATTTGCCGCTCTAGCTCCTGGTAACGCTTCTCTATTTGCTCTAATCTTTCCCACATAGCGATTTATTCCTACAAAGAAATTATAACATAGGCGTAACGAGGGCTCAAATTTGGGGTGTTGTTCCTCGATTGTTTACTGATGCTTACTGTTCCCACCCCCCATTGGGGGCTTTGCTCTCCCCCTCCCACCCCCAGCTTTCTTTGTCTTTTTCCCCACCCTCCCGCCCTATAGGGGCTGGTGCCCCTCTTAAAGCACCCTCTTAAGCTGGTCTTCTGTAGAGGGGGGGGGATATAACAAGCGGGAATTTAAGGGCGAAACCTCTTTTGGGCGGGTGGGTATGGGAAGCAAAACATACTTTAAGGGGGGGTGGGGAAATTTAAAAAAAGAAAGAATAACTGGCTCCCCGAGTAGGACTCGAACCTACAACCTAGCGGTTAACAGCCGCCCGCTCTACCATTGAGCTATCGGGGAACGCAGGGAGAAGGCATACTTATCATTATTGCCTCTGCCAAAGCCAAGCAGCGTTAAGGCTAAAAGGTGTTAGGTAGATGCCGGAGTTTCACCCGGGTGTAGCTTCTTCCACTTCTCAAGCAGTTGCTCCCGACTTTCCTTATGGGCGGGGTCGGGTATACAGCAATCCACGGGACAGACCTCGACGCACTTGGGTGCTTCATAGTTGCCCACGCACTCGGTGCACTTATTGGGGTCAATCACGTAGATTTCCTCTCCTTCGGAGATGGCCTCATTAGCGCACTCTGGTTCACAGGCTCCGCAGCTAATGCACTCTTCAGTAATCTTGTATGCCATTTCTTTAACTATCCTCCTGACTCTGATTATGCTTATTTTACCATTTATCCCTATTCAATGCACCTTTTTATTCACCTCCTCAGATTGCCGCTGGGGTAACGCATTTTTCTCATTTCTGCTTGCCTTCGTCTTCTTCCTTCATCCAGATTCGGTATAATTTTTCGCCAGCCTCCTCAAAGCACTTAAACCCGGTGGAGTCTATTTCCTCCACCTCAACCTCGCCCAATTCCCGACATTGCTTAAGCCAGTTTCGGAAGTGTGCTCCACCACCGAAATAGACCTTTCGCCACTTATTTCCCTTTTCATCAATTCTTTTTCTAACTAGCTCTTCCTGAGCCAGTCTTTCTCTTTCCCTTTCTTCAACCATTTGTCCCCCCTAATAGAGTAAGTCTAAGGCTTTACTTCGTCAAGGGGCGGTTTCTGTGACGCCTTAGCCGATATGGCTTGAGGAAGAGATTGACCAAGGCTTTTCATAATCTCGGAGTCGTAGCGCTCGATGTTGCCTTGGTCACAAAGCTTGGCTAGCTCCGGGTCCAGGGGCAATTGCCCCAGTAAAGGCGCCCTGGCTGCTTGTGCCATTTCATCTCCCCGGCTTCTGCCGAAGAGTTCAATCCGTTTGTCTATTTCGGGTATGTATAGGTAGCTCATATTCTCAACCACGCCCAGGACGGGCTTATCCATTTTTTGAGCCATGTTTACCGCTTTTCTAACTATCATGGTGGTTAAGGCCTGAGGGGTGAAGACGATGATAACCCCGGAGATGGGAAATGATTGCATTACGGTAAGGGGGGCATCGGCGGTGCCCGGGGGCAGGTCTATTACTAGATAGTCTAGCTTACCCCAGAGCACACCCTCCCAGAATTGCTTGATGGTGTTGCTGATGAGAGGTCCACGCCAGATAACGGCGTCATCCTCTTGAGGCAGTAGCAGGTTAATGGACATGAGTTCAATCCCTGCCCTTGAGAGCACGGGCATAATTCCGGTATCGCTGCCGGTGGGGCGGGCGGTGATGCCAAACATCTTGGGGATGCTGGGACCGGTCAGGTCAGCGTCCAGTATGCCCACTTCATAGCCTTGGCGTTTGAGGGCAATGGCTGTCAGGCTGGCTACCAGCGATTTGCCTACCCCCCCTTTACCACTCATTACGGCGATGATATGTCCAATTTGATTTAGCTCGGTGGGCTTAGCCGCAATAAACTCTATCTCTACCCTTTTTACCCCGGGCAGCTTCTCCACCACGGCTTTGGTCTTGGAACTAATCAATTCCTGAGTCTCGGCATTCAGGGCTGAAGAAGACAGAGTGATTTTGACTTCCTGGTCAGAGGTGGTGACCTGGCGCACCAGATTCAGCCCATTCAGGCTACGCATAACCCCGGGAACTATTACCTTTTCCAAACTCTCCCTTACTTGCTCTTCAGTCGCCATAGAATTTCTCCTCCTGTTCTTAAAGCTAGGTTCTTTCTCCAAATATCTTAGTCCCTATTCTTACCATGTTTGCCCCTTCCTCCAGGGCAATGGGGTAGGAGTTGGTCATTCCCATGGAAAGATATCTCATCTCTATATTAGGTAGCTCAAGCGCTTTAATCCGGTCGAATATTTTTCTGGTGGTTATAAAATAGGGTCTTGAATCCTCAGGGTTGCCAAAGCGAGGCCCCATAGTCATCAACCCCATTACTTTTATATTAGGCAAGCTTGAAATCTCTTTTATTAGCTGTTCGGCGTTTTCGGGCAGTACGCCTGATTTCTGCTTCTCCCGGCCACTATTTATCTCGACTAATACCGGCATTACTTTACCGATTTGAGCGCATCGCTTATCAATCTCTCTGGCGATGTCAACCGAATCGACGGTTTCTATCATATCAAACAGTCTTACCGCTTTTTTCACCTTATTTTTTTGGAGGTGTCCAATCATGTGCCACTTCGCTTTATTGCCTACTACCGGGTAAATTCTTTCTGCTTCCTGGACATAATTTTCCCCCACAATCTTTATACCGGAGTCCACTGCTTGAAGCACTTCTTCAGCTGTCCTGGCTTTGGTGGCGACTACCAGTTCCACCCCGCCGGGCAGCTCTTTTAGCAGTTGTTGAACATTCTCTCTAATTCCCATAATAAACCTTTATCTGGGGCTAGCCGGCAGCACCTCTCCTCAGGGTAAAAGCGGCTATGATTGATATGACGACGGCAAAGCCGACCAGGACTGCTAGCTCAAAGCCGACATCGAGCAAGCTCTTGCCAGCGAGCATAATATCCCGCAGCCCATCCACGCCGTAGGTCAGTGGCAGTATTTTGGATAGCCACTGCAGGTAATTGGGCATTTGCTCCACCGGCCAGATAACCCCGCAGAGGAATATCTGGGGAAAGATGATTAACGGGATAAACTGGACCATCTGGAATTCGTTTCGGGCAAAGGTTGATATAAATATGCCCAGATTAACGGCTGCGGTTATTATCACGATTTGAAATATGAAAATCTGCCATAAATCCCCCTGATAGGTAACATCCAACGCATAAATGGTGAACAGGACTACAATTAGCGTCTGGAGCAAAGCGAAGATAAAAAAGCCAAATAGATAGCCAACCACTATATCCAGGCGTGACACTGGCGATGCCATCAGGCGCTCCATGGTGCCCTGAGAGCGTTCTCTGAGGAAGCTAATCCCGGTAAGCAGGAAACTGAAGAATAGCGCCATTGTTGCCAGCAGTGCCGGGGCGATATAATCCAGGACAGTGCCTTCGGGGAAGCTTAAACCGATGAGGGTCATTACCACCAGCGGCACCACTACAATCAGAACCATGGTTCTGCGGTCTCGTATTAGCTGGTTTATAATCCTGGTGGCAATGGTAAAAGCTTGGCTAGGAATCACTTCTATCCTCACGATGGATAAAATAGAGAAAGGCGTCTTCCAGAGTGGCGCCGGGTTTGCCGGTAGCTTGCTGTAGCTCACTGGGAGTGCCCCGGGCAATGACCTTGCCATCACGCATAAAGGCAAGGCGGTCACAGTGGGCAGCATCATCCATAGTATGACTGGAAATAACAAGGGTAATGCCCTGTTTGGTCAGAGTAGCAAAATGCTCCCAGAAGGTAACCCTTAGCTCGGGGTCAAGGCCAACAGTAGGCTCGTCAAGGAAAAGCAGAGGCGGGTTATGAACTATAGCGCAAGCCAGGCTAACCCTCTGTCTCATTCCGCCGCTTAATCTTAGCACCGAGTCTTTACGGCGCTGCCACATGTCAACCAATCTGATAGCTTCTTCTACCCGCTGGGCTCGCTGGTGCTTATCGCTTAGCTGATAAACCCGGGCAAAGAAGTCTACATTCTGGATAACCGACAGCTCAGTGTAGAGGGAGTGGAGTTGTGGCATATAGCCAATAAGGTGGGCAGTCTTGCGGGAGGGGGTTTTTCCTAATATCCGGACGCTGCCCGATTTTGGCTTTAAGAGACCGACCAGCAGCCGAATGAGGGTGGTTTTTCCGGCACCATTTGGTCCAAGTAATCCAAAGCTTATACCGCTGGGCACCTGTAGCGATAGCTCATCAATTGCCTTTATATTATTGTAGCTGAACGAAGCCTTATCTACCTCAACCGCTGGTGCGGTAGGTCCCCTCTTTACCATAGCCGTCAATAAGGATATAATTATGCATCAGATTAGTCAAGCAAGTTTAATGGTAGAGCCTTTGGCAAATGCAAATTGAGACCAGAAAGCGGATAGCTAACCTGACCTCTCATATCCTGAATCCCTTCGCGGTGAGTCTGGTAGTAATCCTTTTGCTTTCCTTTGAGTCGGCGTCCAGCATAGCCGATGCCCTCAAATGGTCGCTGATTTTAATCGCTGTCAGTATATTGCCTGTCTTTTCGGTTATGGTTTATCTGGCTAGCAGTGGCAGGCTTGATAGTATCTTCACCAGTGTTCGTGGGCAAAGGACTAAGGTATACG
>JAGMCH010000060.1 GCA_023129255.1 Dehalococcoidales bacterium | reverse complement strand
CAGCCTACGGATTTATCGGTGGCACCATAGGTCGGGCGGTGGAAATATTGCTTGATGAAGAAGGGGTGCCCTTCAGCTTCACCCCTATCCAGCGGGAGACACGGACTAACTTCATCATCACCGATAGCAAAAGCTCCCAGCAGACCAGAATTGATGCTCCCGGTCCCCATATTTCTAAGGGAGAGTTTGAGAGGTTCCGCATGAAAATGCTGCGGATTCGCCCCCGTCCCGATTTAATCGTGGCTGGCGGCAGTGTGCCCCCGGGCATCCCCGGCGATGTTTATTACACCATAACTATAGAAGCTAAAGCCTTTGGGGTAAAAACTATTCTGGACGCTGATACCCAATGGCTAGCGGAGGGTATAAAAGCTAAGCCCTACCTCATCAAGCCCAATGTCCGGGAATCTGAGGGACTGCTCAACCGGGAGCTCCACACCGAAGAGGCAATCATCAAGGCAGCACTTGACCTAGTTGACATGGACATTGAAATAGTGGTTATCTCCAGAGGTAAAGATGGCATCATTGCCGCCACCAAGAAAGAGCTCCTGAAGGCAGTTCCACCCCCGGTAAAGGTACGAAGTGCGGTGGGAGCCGGCGATTGCGCTATTGCTGGTCTTGCCCTGAAGCTGGCCAATGAAGAGCCATTAGCCGAAGCCTGCCGATTAGCGGTAGCTATGGGGACTGCCGCCGTGTTAACCCCGGGCACGGAACTAGCCCGCAAGGCTGATGTGGAAAAACTGCTGCCCCAAGTTAAAGTGAAGAAGATGAAAACCGGGCAGTTGACCAAAACATTCTTTACCGCCAGCGATAAGCCTGATTAAATCAAACCAGTTAAGTTGACTTTGGCTCGCCTTTTTGATATGCTCTAGTAAAACTGAATAGAGCTACAGGGGTGCCCTTGCACGAGCGAGGGCTTAAATGGAAGGCAAGTGCGGTGCAAATCCGCCACAGTCCCGCCTGCTGTGATTGAGGTTTTAGACCTCATAAGTCAGAACACTAGCCCCTAATTGGTGTCGCCTCCGCGGAGAAGGGGGGCAGATTATAGATGATGGGAATCCCCTTGTTCTGCAGACGAGGGGATTTTTATATCAAATAGCTACTTGGGGGTTTATTGAATTGAGACGCCGTAATAAGCTAATCCTGGTTTTGTCCCTGCTGGGAGTCAGCCTGATAGCCGCCCTATTTCTGGCTAGCGCCTTTGGAGCAGTATCTATCTCTTTGCCTGATATAGTAAAGATGGCGCTTAATAAGGTGGCTATTTTTGATTTTCCATCGACGTGGAGGGCGGCAGAGGAAACGATAATCTTCCAGATTAGGCTGCCCAGGGTAATCGGCGGGGCACTGGTGGGAATGGCTCTGGCTACGGCGGGAGTACTGTTTCAAGGCTTACTGCGCAATCCCATGGCTGACCCTTACATCATAGGCACCTCAGCCGGAGCTGCTCTGGGAGCTACCATAGCCATGTTACTGCCGATAAATCTGGCTTTCCTCGGCTTTGGCCTGGTGCCGATAGCCGCCTTTGGTGGCGCCCTGGCTACAGTGTTCCTGGTCTATAATCTGGCTAGGGTGGGGGGCAAGACGCCTATCATAAGTATGCTCTTAGCCGGGGTGGTGGTTAGCTCCTTAATGGCAGCCATTATGGCACTTTTGATATCTTTAAGCGACCGCCTACAGCTAAATCTCCAGTCAGTTTATTCCTTCCTTCTGGGTCATATCTCAGTAACCGGCTGGGAGCAGATAGCGGTTATTGCCCCACTGGTCATCGGTGGTATTATCGGCGCCCGATTTTTTGCCTTCCATCTGAATGCTCTTTCCCTAGGGGAGGAGGGGGCTGCCTATCTAGGGGTTGAGGTGGAGAGGGATAAAATACTTATCCTGTCTTTGGGCTCTCTGCTCACCGCAGCCGCCGTTTCCATTAGTGGTTTGATTGGTTTTGTTGGGCTGGTAGTGCCCCATGCCATGCGGTTGAGCTTTGGGCCTGACCATCGATTTCTCCTGCCAGCGGCGGCACTGGGCGGAGGTGCCTTTGTAATTATCGCCGACCTTCTGGCTCGTACCATCATGGCTCCGACAGAAATTCCGGTGGGGATTATCACCGCCATTATCGGGGCTCCATTTTTCCTTTACCTGCTAAGGCGCACCAGAAAGGAGTACGCTTTCTGATGATTAGCTTGCAGATTAGCCAGGTTGACTTCTCTTACCTTGATGGGCTGGTTTTGCATAAAATCGACCTTTCAGTTAAGGCTGGTGAGATAGTGGGCTTGCTTGGTCCCAATGGCTCGGGCAAGACCACCCTGCTCAAGCTGGCCAGCGGCATTTTGAAGCCCGCTCAAGGGGAAATAAGGCTTGATGGATATAGCATAAGCCAGTTGAGCCGAAAGTATATCGCCCGCAAGGTAGCCGTGGTGCCACAACAATTTCATATACCCTTTGCCTTTACCACCGGCGAGATAGTTATGCTAGGCAGAACCCCCTTCCTCAGAGCCCTGGCTGAGGAAAGTGAAGCTGATAGGCGATTGGTCAATAATGCTTTAGAGCTAGTTGGCATCAGCGAGCTGGCGGAGCGTCGTTTTAATGAGCTGAGCGGAGGGGAACGGCAGAAGGTTATCCTGGCTATGGCACTAGCTCAGCAGCCCAAGCTGCTGCTCCTTGATGAGCCCACAGTGCATCTGGATATCGCCCACCAGATGGAAATCCTGGAGCTGGTGAGAGAGCTCAATACGGGGCAGGGGCTTACTATCATTGCCGCCATGCACGACCTTAACCTGGCATCGCTCTACTTTGACCGCTTAATCTTGCTCAAAGAGGGCAGGGTTTGGGCTGATGGAACTCCGAATCAGGTTTTAACCGAGGCTAGAATAAGCGAGGTCTTTTCGGCATTGGTTAGAGTGGAGCAGCACCCCCTAACCGGCACCCCCCACATAGTGATTATGCCCAAGGGGAGTGCTAATCACCAAAAATAAGCGGGTGTTGTTTTTCCCACCCTACAAAGGTCTGACCTCTTTACCCTCCTTTATGGGGGATAAGGTGGCTAATCTCTCTCCTCTGGGGAGTGGGGAAAGAGATTTTTAAAGGCTATGCCTTTGAGGGCGGGAGGGTATGGGAAGAAAAACAAAACTTCAAAATGGGGATAGATGGACAGGATTAGGGGTAAGGACTATAATCTCAGGTAGCTATGGGTTCTGAAGTCAAACTCAGCGTCCTTTTCACCAGGGATGAGATAGCAGCCACCGTTAACAAGCTGGCGGCTGAAATCAGGCAGGATTACCTCAGCAAAAACCCCGTCTTGATAGCCGTTCTCAAGGGCTCCTTTATGTTCCTGGCAGACCTTATTCGGCTTCTTGATTTCCCGCTGGAGGTGGAGTTTATCCGGCTTTCCAGCTACGGCGGCGGCAGGGAGAGTTCAGGGAAAATTAAGGTGGTGCAGGGTCTTCAGTCTGAAGTTAGAGGCAGGCACGTTCTGGTCATTGAGGATATCATAGATACCGGGCTCACCGCCGATTTTCTTCTGGATTATCTGCGCCAGAAAAAGCCAGCCTCACTGAAGCTCTGCGTTCTGACCGATAAGCCCGCCCGGCGAAAGACCCCGGTTAATATTGATTACCGTGGATTAACTGTCCCTGACAAGTTTATCGTCGGCTATGGCTTGGATTGGGATGAGAGGTTTCGCCATCTTCCCGATATATATGTCGTGGAGGATAAGGGGTAATGCCAACCACATTGGCTCGCTTAATCTCGGTAGCCAAGGGGGAGCTCCCCGCCGACCTGCTCCTGGCTAACGCCGAGGTAGTTAATGTCTTTACCGGTGAGATTGAACCTGGCAATGTAGCTATCTGTGGGGAGAGGATAGCCGGGGTGGGGGACTACCAGGAGGGGAAGCAGGTGCTGGACTTGGGGAGAAGATATATTGCCCCCGGTCTTATCAACGGGCACATTCATCCCGAAAGCTCTATGCTTGATATCGGTCAATATGCCCGGGCAGTGGTGCCCCACGGCACCACCACCCTGGTCACCGACCTCCATGAAATAGCTAACGTCTGTGGTCTGGAGGGCATAAGGTATGTGTTGAACTGCGCCCGCCGTTTGCCTTTTAACCTGTTCCTGATGGCTCCTTCCTGTGTGCCAGCCACTCGCCTGGAAACCTCGGGCGCCAGCCTCGGTGCTGAAGATATCCGCCAGGTTCTAGGCTGGAAGGACTGCATCGGGTTGGGTGAGGTAATGAATTTCCCCGGCGTTATCGGTGGTGATGAGGAAGTGCTCAAGAAAATCAGCCTTGGCCGGCGGAAGATTATTGATGGTCATGCCCCCGGCCTCGCCGGGAAGAACTTAAGCGCCTATATTGTCGCCGGTATTTATTCCGACCATGAGTCTGTTTCTCTGGATGAGGCTAAAGAAAAGCTGAGGCAGGGCATGTTTATCATGATTAGGGAGGGCTCCTCGGAGAAAAACCTGGATGCCCTGCTGCCACTGGTCACTGATAAAACCTACAAAAGGTGCCTGTTTGTCGTTGATGACCGCAGTTGTGTTGACCTGCTCAAGGACGGTGATATTGACGGGGTAGTGCGAAAGGCAATCCGTCTCGGGCTTGACCCGGTGCGGGCTATTCAGCTAGCTACTATCAATCCGGCAGATTATTTCCGGCGGGACGGGCTGGGGGCGGTAGCCCCCGGCTTTATGGCTGATTTAATTGTGCTCAGTGATTTATCCCGGTTGCAAATAGACATGGTCTTCTATCGGGGTCGCCTGGTAGCTAAAGAAGGGGAGCCACTATTCCCCACGCCTAAAGCCACCGGCAGAGGGCTGACCAATACCGTGAATATTAAGCCCTTCACTATAGAGGCACTAAAGCTCTCACCTTCAGGGGAAGCCGAGCCGATTATTGAGATTGTCCCCGGTCAGATAATCACCAGGAAGAAGATGGAGAAAATCAAGGCTACCCGCGGGACTATTATGCCTGATACCGGGAGGGATATTCTGAAGCTGGCGGTAGTGGAGAGGCATAAGGCTACAGGAAACATCGGTCTGGGGCTGGTCGCCGGCTTTGGCTTAAAGAAAGGGGCTCTGGCCTCATCTATTGCCCACGATTCTCATAACATCATTGCCGTCGGCACCAATGATGAGGATGTATTCACCGCCATCGAGGAGATTGAACGCTTGCAGGGTGGTCTGGTGGCGGCTGCCGGGGGCAAGGTATTAGCCAGCTTAGCTCTACCTGTTGCCGGACTATTATCTAATGAGCCGCTGGAGGTGGTAGTCAGTAAATTGGAGAGACTGGAGAAAATAGCCGCTGAACTGGGCACGAAGCTATCTTCACCCTTCGCCACTCTCTCCTTCCTGGCTCTGCCAGTAATTCCTGAAATCAGGCTAACCGACCTGGGAGTGGTAGAAGTATAGCCCGGTGAGATATGGTGATAGACAACGTCAAGGGGTCTAAGAGATTCATAGCTAACGAGAAGGGCTTAGTAGCTTGTTAAATACTCCAGCGAGGAAACCCTTTTATAGCGTGTTACGATTCGCGTCTTTAATACAGTCACCTCTTCAGGGACAAATCTGTACTTGATAGTCTCCCTATACTCTGTTACTGGTCGATACCTAATAACCTCTACCTCTTCATATGCCGGATTGAGCTTTTTTGGAGCATCAACAGAATATGTATAAGAATGCCGGGTTTTCAAAGGTGCACCTTCGTAGGATGCTGAGACCGTTCCAATGCTACCTGCCTCTATATATTTTGACCCAGCTATTGTGGTGGTTCCGCCTGTTTGTAATATTATAAGGAATTCCACGGTAAAAGTGCCACCTATTACGTCTGTGTTCTTGATATATAATTCAATATGACACCCTGAACCATCAATATAGTTATAACCCTCTCCACCAATTACTGAATAGTCAATTGGAATAAATTTCTCGCAGGGCTCCCCGTCACAGTAGATTTCGATTTCTATATAGGGCTCCATGACTGTATAAGGTTCCATCGCGGTATAGCTTTCCCTGACATAATAGGTCTCCGTAGCCTGATACGTCTCTTCAACCACATAAGAGACCCGCATGATAGGCACAAACGAGAAAACAAGTAAAAGGAACACCACTGGACCCAAGCCTATAGCTAACGGTTTCCATTTTGCGGTCAACTTCTTCCACATATCTTCCTCCTCAACAGTATCAAGATATACCCATAAGTAACGGGTGTCAAGCAGCTACAATATTGTTAAGTAATATGCTAAAATATTAAGCAGCTTTTTGCAAGGGGAAGTGTCGGAATTGGCAGACGAGCATGATTTAGGATCATGTGCCGCAAGGCGTGGGGGTTCAAATCCCCCCTTCCCCAGTTAAAAGGAGGGCAAGATGAGCGACTTATCCATATTTAAAAAGTTTAACTTCGACCGACCGCCGGTAGGCATTAAGTTCCTACTCAATAAACCGTCTGGAATCAAGAAACTGGATAAGACCTTAGCTTTCTGCGAGATGCTTCCAGAAGCCCACCAAGGAAGCCCTTTTTACGCCACCAAAGAAGATTTCGAGTGCGTAGGACCACTAATATTGGGCATGGAGGAGCCTGACCCAATTTTCGAGAGCGGGCAGATGGGACCCAAGTTGGGGCTCTTTAAGGAAGCCCGCGCCAACCAAAGAATCTATCCGCCCGTTCCCAGACTGGCCCAGGGTACCGCTAGATATATCGTTTTCTCCCCCATGGACAAAATGACGTTCGAGCCCGACGTATTAGTGTTTACTGCCGACCCGACCCAAGCCGAAATCTTACTCAGAGCCTATAGCTATACCACCGGCAAAATGTGGACGGCTAAAGGGACAACAGTAATCGGCTGCGCCTGGCTGTTCATTTATCCCTACTTGAGCGGCGAATTGAATTTTACCGTCACCAATTTTAGTTCGGGCTGGAACTCAAGACAGGTACTGCCGAAAGGCCTGGTAATTATATCCATCCCCTACGACCAGCTGCCCATGATGGTGGAAAATTTAAAGGAGATGGAGTGGGTCCCTTCCGATTACCTTGAGGGTAGAGATGCGCACAACCGGCGATTTCAGGAAGTAGCCGAGGAACTAAAGCAGGAGTTTCTCGCCAGCAAATGAGGCAAAGGACAGCTATGAAAGTAAGTAATTATGTTGATACCCAGCCCACTGAAGAATTGCCCGGAGTACTTAAGCGCGAGGTTATTACCGCCGAAGACGGGGCACCGAATTTCTATATGAGGGTGTTTGAGGTTGAGCCGGGTAGCTCCACCCCCAACCATTCCCACCAGTGGGAACATGAGGTATTTATCCTTTCCGGCGAGGGGGTGGTGGTAGGCGAACAGGGAGAGACCCCAATAGGCACGGGTAGTGTCGTCTTTATTGCCCCCAATGAGCAACATTGCTTTGTCAATACCGGCGGCGAGGTGCTTCGTTTCATTTGCCTCATCCCACTACATCCATGAATTGAGGGCAATTAATCCATTTTTAATCAAAAATAGGGCAAAAGGGTATTGACAAAATTTAGAATTCGTGATAACATATAGGGTTGTAATTATGCCACTAACCTTTTCACCTTATTATACCCCTTTATTGACCACTGGTTTCATTTGGGACTAGTGCTGCATTTATGTAAAATTTTGCCCACTTTTTTATAGGTAGAGCAAGAGACGAGTTTTATGTTGCCAACAAACATTGAACAGAAGGTGCCTCTCGCACCCAGGAAATCTTACGCCAGGTTGCCCCAGATATTAGAGGTGCCAAATCTGATTAAGGTTCAAACCGATTCATTCCGCTGGTTCCAGGAGAAGGGGCTAAGGCAGTTGCTGGGGGAGATATCTCCTATTGAGGACTTCACCGGCAACCGACTGGCGCTCAGCTTCATAGACTATGAATTCCGCGAGCCTCATTACACCGAGCAGGAGTGCCGCCAAAAAGACCTCACCTACTCCGCCCCCCTCTATGTCAGGACACAACTTCTGGTTAAGGAAACCGGGGAAATCAAGGAACAAGACCTGTTTTTCGGTGACATTCCACTGATGACGGCTAAAGGCACCTTCATTACCAGTGGTGCCGAACGGGTAACAGTAAGCCAGTTACTCCGTTCTCCAGGTGTCTATTTCACCCTTGAAGAAGATGCCACTAGTGGCCGTGAATTGTGCCATGCTAAGCTAATCCCCGCCCGCGGGGCTTGGCTAGAGTTTGAGACCAGCAATCGGGATGTAATCTCAGCCAAGATAAACGGCAAACGCAAGATTCCCATCACCACACTGATGCGGGCTATCGGTTATAGTGGTGAGAAGCAACTGCTGGAGCTATTCTCCGGTGCGGATAACTCCCCGGAGCACCAATTTATCAGGTCAACTATGGAGCGCGAGCCTTTGGTCAAGGATGAGCCTGAAGCTCTGCTCGATATCTATAGAAAGTTGCGCCCCGGCGACCCACCTAATATTGAAAATGCCAAAAAACTAATAAAGAATCTGTTCTTTGACCCCCTGCGCTATGACCTGGGGGAGGTAGGTCGCTATAAGCTTAACAAGCGACTGCGGCTTGATATTTTGGAAAGCAAACGGGCTCTAACCAAGGAAGATATTGTCGAGATAGTAAGACACATCATTATGATTAATAATAGGAACGATATCCCCGATGATATAGACCATCTGGGAAATCGGCGAGTGCGCACCGTTGGTGAGCTAATTCAAAACCAGTTTCGCATTGGGTTACTGCGCCTGCAGCGAGTGGTCAGGGAGCGGATGAGTATTATCAGTGCTGATGTCGTTACCCCCAGTGTTCTGGTCAACATTCGCCCGGTAGTGGCTGCGGTCAGGGAGTTCTTCGGCGGCTCACAGCTATCACAATTTATGGACCAGACCAACCCACTGGCTGAGCTAACCCATAAGCGCCGCCTATCGGCAATGGGGCCGGGGGGGCTATCACGAGAGCGGGCTGGGTTTGAGGTCCGCGATGTCCACTTCTCCCACTACGGTAGAATCTGCCCCATTGAGACACCAGAGGGACCTAACATTGGTCTTATCGGCTCTCTAGCTACCTATGGACAGATTAACCCATATGGCTTCATTGAGACACCATACCGCAGAGTTATCGCTGAGGTGAACAATACCTCTGACGAGCTGGAGGGCAGGACAATCCAGAAGGCAGTGCTTAATGACAAGGGTAATGCCGTAGCCAAAGCCAGGACTACCATTACCCCCAAGCTTGCCACCAAGCTATCTAAATTACCGCCCAGAAAGATAAAGGTGGTGCCCTTTGTCTCTGATGAGGTCGTCTATATGACGGCAGATAAAGAGGATGAATATATTATTGCCCAGGCTAATGCCCGCCTTGATGAGAAGAACCAATTTGTTGACGAAAGGGTTGAGGCCAGATTAGGTGACCGCTATCTACTGGAAGGGCGTGACAGAATAGAGTTCATTGACGTATCACCCAAGCAGATAGTTAGCGTTGCCACCGCCCTGATTCCCTTCCTTGAGCATAATGATGCCAATCGTGCCCTGATGGGGTCTAATATGCAGCGGCAAGCGGTACCCCTGCTCCGCCCTGAGGCGCCGGTGGTAGCTACCGGCATGGAAATAGAAGTCGCCAAGTACAGCGGGCAGGTCATCTTTGCCCAAAACGCCGGGGTAGTCAACTCGGTTACCAGCTCCCATATTGTGGTCACCAGGGATAACGGCGATAAGGACGTATACCCACTAATGAAATTTGTCCGCACCAATCAGGGGACGTGTATCAGCCAGCAGCCTATAGTAGGCAAGGGCAACCGGGTGGAGCCGGGGCAGGTTCTAGCCGATAGCTCATCTACCGAATACGGGGAGCTGGCTCTGGGACAGAATGTAACCTGTGCCTTTATGAGCTGGGAAGGCTATAACTTTGAGGATGCTATTATCATCGGTAACCGTCTGGTGGAGCAGGACAAGTTCGCCTCCATTCACATTGAGAAGCATGAGGTAGAAGCCCGCGATACCAAGCTGGGACCGGAAGAGATTACCCGGGATATACCCAATGTCGGTGAGGAAAGCCTGCGCGAGCTTGATGAAACTGGCATTGTTCGCATTGGCGCTGAGGTGGGTCCGGACGATATACTGGTGGGTAAGATCACCCCCAAGGGGGAGACCGAGCTATCGGCTGAGGAGAAACTGCTTAGGGCTATCTTCGGTGAGAAAGCCCGGGAGGTGAAGGATACCTCCCTGCGGGTGCCTCATGGTGAGTGGGGCAAGGTGATTAATGTCAGGGTCTTCTCCCGTGATAGTGGTGATGACCTGCCGGCTGGGGTTAACCAGTGGGTTCAGGCCTGGATTGCCCAGAAGCGAAGAATCTCGGTGGGGGATAAGTTAGCCGGGCGGCATGGCAATAAGGGGGTCATCTCCCTGATAGCGCCGGCTGAGGATATGCCCTTCCTTCCCGATGGTACACCAGTAGATATTATCCTCAACCCCATAGGTGTCCCATCACGGATGAATCTGGGCCAAGTTCTGGAAACCCACCTGGGATGGGCTGCCCAGATGCTGGGGTTCAAGGTGCTCACCCCTGTTTTTGATGGTGCCAGTGATGCTGCCATTGAGGATGCTCTAGCCAGAGCCTGGATAGCTCAAAGAAGTGGCGCCGTTGACCTTAGCCCCTCTAATGAGCACCCCACCCTTAAAATGGAGAAGGCTAATGAGTGGCTTGAAAGTCATGGCTACAATGGGGATAGGGTGTTCAGTGATGACTGCCCGGGGGAGGCGAAGGATGTTTGCCTGCGCCTGTGGCTTGAAGACCTGGGCATAGACAGCCGAGACCTTGACCAACAGCAACTAGAGGAAGCAGTGGAGAGGGTAAAAACGGAGCGGAACCTGCCCCCACCTATCATAGGCAAGGTTGTTCTCCGCGACGGGCGAAGCGGCCAACCCTTTGACCAGCCGGTAACGGTGGGCAACATCTATATGATGAAGTTAATCCACCTGGTTGAGGATAAGGTTCACGCCCGCTCCACCGGACCCTACTCCCTGATTACCCAGCAGCCCCTGGGCGGTAAGGCTCAATTTGGTGGTCAACGCTTTGGTGAGATGGAGGTATGGGCACTGGAAGCCTACGGCGCCGCCCATAACCTTCAAGAAATCCTGACCATTAAGTCAGACGACGTCACCGGCAGAGCCAAAACCTATGAGGCTATAGTTAAGAATGAAGATATTCTCCAACCCGGCGTGCCAGAATCATTCAAGGTTCTGGTCAAGGAACTGCAAAGCCTGGGGCTGGCTATTGAGGTAATTAACGAAGAGGAAAGAGCAACCGCCGAGGAGGTTGCTGAAACCTCTAAACTAGAGGCAGAGCCTGAGGCTACCAAGGAGGTTGCTGAAACCCCTAAACTGGAAGCAGAGCCTGAAGCTGCCAAGGAGGTTGCTGAAACCTCTAAACTGGAAGCAGAGCCTGAGGCTGCCAAGGAAACTGCTGAAACTCCTAAACTGGAAGCAGAGCCTGAGGCTGCCAAGGAGGTTGCTGAAACCCCTAAACTAGAAGCAGAGCCTGAGGCTGCCAAGGAGGTTGCTGAAACCTCTAAACTGGAAGCAAAGCCTGAGGCTACCAAGGAGGTTACTGAAACCCCTAAACTGGAATCAGAGCCTGAGGCTGCCGAGAGTCAAACTGAACCAGAGGAAAAGGTAGAAGAGAAAAATGCTTGAAGTCAACGATTTTGATGCTATTCGTATCTCACTGGCTTCACCGGAGCAGATTAGGAGCTGGTCCTACGGCGAGGTAACCAAGCCAGAGACGGTTAACTACCGCACCCTGAAGCCAGAAAGAGACGGGCTTTTCTGTGAGAGAATCTTTGGTCCCACCAAGGACTTCGAATGTTATTGTGGTAAGTACAAGAGGATACGCTACAAGGGGGTCATCTGCGATAAGTGTGGCGTTGAGGTCGCCCGGGCCAAGGTGAGAAGAGAGCGCATGGGGCACATTGAGCTGGCCTGCCCGGTGAGCCATATCTGGTTTGCCAAGGGGATACCCAGCCGCTTGGGACTGCTGCTTGACCTATCACCGCGGAGCCTGGAGCGTGTCCTCTACTTCTCTCATTACATCATCACCTCCATAGACGAGGAGGCGTGCCAGGAAGCAATCAAGCAACTGGAGGAGAACTGCCTGCAGCAAATAGAGGAAAAACAGAGCGAGCTGGAGGCTAAAGTTACCGAGAAGGAGAAGGAGGGGGCAAAAGTAGAGGAGATAAACCGAATGCGGCAAGACTTCTCCGAGGAAGAAACGCAGCTTAAGGAGAAGCTTTCTGCCAATGTGGAACAGCTAAAGGACCTGCGGAAATGTGCCCTGCTCACCGAGAGTCAATATTATGAGCTGAAACAAAGATATGGTCAGGTTTTCAGCGCCGAGATGGGGGCTGAGGCTATTCTGCAGTTACTTAAGGACGTCAACCTTAACGAAATGCGTAATGAGCTACTCCGAGAAACCCGCTCTGCTTCAGGTCAACGCCGCCGAAAGGCGGCTAAGCAGCTACAGGTAGTGGAGGCTTTTCGCCGCAGCGGCAATAAGCCAGAGTGGATGGTTGTAACTGTGCTGCCTGTCCTACCTCCCGACCTTAGACCTATGGTTCAGCTAGACGGAGGTAGATTCGCCACCAGTGACCTCAATGACCTCTATCGGCGAGTCATTAACCGCAATAACCGGTTGCGTCACCTGCTGGAGATAGAGGCGCCAGCGGTTATCATCCGCAACGAGAAAAGAATGCTCCAG
Source organism: Dehalococcoidales bacterium (assembly GCA_023129255.1). Taxonomy (GTDB): domain Bacteria; phylum Chloroflexota; class Dehalococcoidia; order Dehalococcoidales; family BS750m-G39; genus JAGMCH01. Next base: position 47,956 of record JAGMCH010000060.1, on the reverse strand, counting down.
GAAGCGGTCGATTCCCTTATCGATAATGGCAGGCGAGGACGAGCCATCTCGATTAGCGGTAATCATAAACTTAAGTCACTCTCAGACATGCTGCGGGGCAAACAAGGGCGCTTTCGCCAGAACCTGCTGGGCAAGCGGGTTGACTATAGTGGACGCTCGGTTATCGTGGTTGGCCCCGAGCTTAAGCTTCACCAGTGCGGACTACCAAGACGGATGGCGGTGGAGCTATTTAAGCCCTTTATTATGCGCCGTCTGATGGAGCAAGGGCTTACCCACAACATCAAGAGTGCCCGCCGGCTGGTGGAGAGAAATAAGCCAGAGGTATATGACATACTTGAGGAGGTAGTCAAGGAGCAGCCGGTGTTGCTTAACCGGGCTCCCACCCTGCATCGGCTTAGCATCCAAGCCTTTGAGCCAGTGCTCATTGGTGGCAGTGCCATCCAGATACATCCCCTAGTATGTGCTGCTTTCAATGCCGATTTTGATGGTGACCAGATGGCAGTTCATGTTCCCCTGTCTAAAGCTGCGGTTAAGGGAGCCAGGGAAATCATGCTCAGCACCCACAATATGCTGCTGCCAAGCTCCGGTGAGCCAATAATAACCCCAACCCTGGACATGGTTCTTGGCTGCTATTACCTGACTACTATCATACCCGGAGCCAAGGGTGAGGGCACAATCTTCGGTAGCTTTGAAGAGGCAAAGCTCATCTATGAACTGGGATATATTGACCTCAGAGCCGAGATTGAGGTCAGAAAGCAACAAGAAAACGGGCAGAAGATTAAGACCAGCGTGGGTCGTATCATCTTTAATGATATTTTGCCCCCCGAGCTGGGCTTCTACAATAAAGCCATTGATAAGTCAAGCTTAAAGCAAATAGTAACCGATTGCTATAAGCTGCTAAGTAACGAGGATACCGCTAAAGTAGTGGACAACATCAAGCAGCTAGGCTTCCGCTATGCCACTAAATCGGGAACTACCATTGCTATGAGCGATATTCAAGTTCCTCAGAGCAAGCCCAAGCTACTGGAAGAGGCCGGGGAGAGGGTGTCCATTATTGAAAACCAGTATAACCGTGGCTTAATCACCGAGGACGAAAAGTATAATAACACCATAGGGGTATGGATGGAAACTACCGACAAGATTACTGATATCATCTCCCAGACTCTTGACCGCTATGGTGGCATTTACATGATGGCAACATCGGGGGCAAAGGGTAATATTTCCCAGATCAGACAGATGGCAGGTATGCGGGGGTTGATGACTGACCCCTCGGGCAAAATAATAGACTTCCCTATCAAGTCAGGTCTGCGTGAAGGCTTGAGCGTTCTGGAATACTTTATCTCCACCCATGGTGCCAGAAAGGGACTAGCCGATACCGCCCTGAGGACATCGGATAGCGGCTATCTCACCCGACGCCTCATTGATGTTGCCCAGGATGTTATCACTCGCGAAGAGGACTGCGGCACTACCGATGGCACATGGATATCTAAACCGCAAGAAGGGGAACTGCTACCACCACTGGCTGAGCGAATAATCGGTCGGTTGGCGGCCAGCAAAATAGTTAAACCCAAGACCAAGAAAGTCATCGTTGACCGAAATGAGGAGATTGACGAGCAGAAGGCAAAGGAAATTATTGCTGCCGGGTTAACCAAGGTTCATGTCCGCTCTCCCCTTAGCTGCCACTCCAGGCACGGTGCCTGCCAGCAGTGCTATGGCCGAGACCTTGCCCGGGGGCATCTGGTTGACCCCAACACCGCCGTAGGCATAATTGCCGCCCAGAGCATCGGTGAGCCAGGTACGCAGTTAACTCTACGTACCTTCCACACCGGCGGCGTGGTAGGGCTTGACATCACCAGCGGTCTGCCCAGAGTGGAAGAACTCTTTGAGGCCAGACCACCCAAGGGTCAAGCCATTATCTCAGAAATAGACGGGGTGGCTGAGGTGGTTCAGGATGAGGAGGGGAAGGTGATAAAGGTTACCAGCTCTGAGGTGTACCATGATGAGTATCCGCTGCCACCAAAGTGGCAGGTTATGGTGAAGGACGGTCAATGGGTGGATATAGGCGCCGAGTTAGCCAGCCCACCTAAGGCTAAAGCTTCGTCAAAAAAGTCAAAAGCCCTAACTACTGAAACCAAACCTATCCTGGCACGTGTCGCTGGGGAGGTAACTATTAAAGGTGTCCAGCTAGTTATCAGTTACATGGAGGAGCAGCAGCAGGAATACGCGGTTCCGGCTAGTGCCCATATTCGTGTTCAAAGTGGAGAGCACATAAAGGCAGGACAGCGACTTACCGAGGGTTCTATCAACCCACAGGATATCCTGCATATTCTAGGTAAGGAGGTAGCCCAGCAATACCTGGTAGATGAGGTGCAAAAGGTATACCGCTCCCAGGGAGTGAATATCAACGATAAACACATTGAAGTTATCGTCCATCGCATGCTGTCTAAGGTCCGCATTGACTCCTCGGGTGACACCGAGCTGGTGCCCGGGGAGCTGCTAGGCATATTCCGTTACGAGGATATTAACGCCAAGGTACTGGCTGAAGGAGGTGAGCCAGCCACCGCCCACTCGGTGCTTATGGGCATAACCAGAGCCTCGCTGAATACTGAGAGCTGGCTGGCAGCAGCTTCCTTCCAGGAGACCACCAGGGTGCTCACCGAAGCTGCGATCAAAGGCGAGATTGATAGGCTGGTTGGGCTTAAGGAAAATGTAATCATCGGTAAGCTGATTCCAGCTTACAGCCCGGTCTCCGAGGAACCGCCAAGCCTGGTAGCCGAGGAGACGCCGAGCTTGAGCGCCGGTGAAGAGAATAAAGAGGAAGAGACAACCAGCTAAGTATGGCACCACCGATGGCTTTAAGATTAAGAGCCGCCCAAAGCAGAGAGGCGGCTCTTTGTTTTACCCCGCCTCAGATATGTTATAATATGGTGACCAGCAGGGAGGGATTGAAATAGACCGCATTATTTCAGGTAAGCCCGGAGCCGAGGATGTAACCCTTGATACTAGCCTCCGACCCCGATGCTTTGATGACTTCATCGGGCAGGACAAGATTAAGGAAAACCTGAAGATAGCTATCACTGCGGCTAAAGGCAGGGAAGAGGCATTGGACCATGTCCTGCTCTACGGTCCCCCCGGCCTGGGCAAAACCACCCTGGCTTATATCATTGCCGCTGAGATGGGGGTCAACATCAGGATTACCTCAGGTCCGGCGGTGGAGCGCACCGGAGACCTGGCAGCTATCCTAACCAATTTGCGCAACCTCGATATACTGTTTATTGATGAAATCCACCGCTTAAATCGGGCGGTAGAAGAGGTGCTATACCCGGCTATGGAGGATTTCGCCCTGGATATCATTATCGGCAAGGGTCCCGGTGCCCGAAGCCTGCGGCTAAACCTGCCTGCCTTTACCCTGATTGGTGCCACCACCCGCTTTGCCCTGCTCAGCCCACCCCTAAGAGACCGATTCGGCGCCGTTTACCGCCTCGATTTCTATGACCAGGCAGCTATAGAGACAATCCTCATTCGCTCAGCCAAAATTCTCCAGGTAAAAGCGGAAGGGGGAGGGCTAAAGGAGATAGCCCGCCGGGCCAGGGGTACACCCCGGGTGGCTAACCGACTGCTCAAGCGGGTCAGGGACTATGCTCAGGTGAAGGCAGAGGGTGTAGCCACCCAACCGGTAGCCGTTGAGGCACTATCCAAGCTTGAAGTCGACCATATAGGTCTGGATGAGATAGACCACAAGGTGTTACATACCATCATTGACAAGTTTAACGGGGGACCGGTGGGACTGGATACCATCGCTGCCTCTATCAGCGAGGAGGCAGATACTATCATGGATGTCTATGAGCCTTACCTGCTTCAACTTGGCTTTCTGGAGCGCACCCCTCGTGGTAGATTAGCCACCCAGCTAGCCTATCAGCACCTGGGTCTGCCCTATAACAAAGAAAAACCTCCTCAGCCAACCCTGTGGGAGGGATAATTTATCTACCTCACCCCCTTTAAACATTCACTTAGCAACCCTCCCCCTTTATCCCCCTCCCTTACAAGGGAGGGGGGATTAGTTGTATAAGAGGGGCTTCGCCCCTCTAAGACTCCCCGTAATATATTTGGGGACTTTGCCCTTCCAGACACCCCAATAGCAAAAGGTATTAAGGGCAAAGCTCCCGAGGGCGGGTGGGTGGGGGAAAAGAGATTTTTTAAAACAGCGGGGGGGGGTTGGGGGAGAAGAAAAATTTTTAACAAATAATGTAAAAATCGCTTGACATTTTGTTTTACATATATTACAATATGTATTGTTCAGATTACTTAGATACGGGGAGATATGGCTAACGCCAGGATAAACAACCGCATCCGGAGGCTGCGCTTCGACCACGATGAAATGACACAGGAAGAGCTGGCCAGCCGCGCCGGCTGCACCCGGCAGACTATAATCGCTCTGGAGCAGGGGAAATACGTGCCGTCTATCGAGCTGGCTTTCAAGATTGCCCGAGCTTTCGGCGTACCTCTGGAAGAGGTCTTTCAATACGAGGATTAAGGGAGGAAAGCGATGAGTATTAAAACATACAGGCTGTGGATGGTAGTAATTACCATGATTGTTGCTGCCCTGGTGGGCTGGTCGGTAACAACCGGCAATGTACTGGTACCGATACCAACATTTCTTGCTGGAGCCATCATACTATACCTATGCCAGAGACGGGTAAAAGCGTTTACTGAAGATGAGAGAGCGCGTAGTATAGTCAACCAAGCATCGAGGCGCACCGTTGAAATCGTTGTCATCTTTATGGCCATTTCCGGAGCCACCTTAATAGCTATGAGCCAAGGTGGTTCGCCCGATCTAGAACCGGCCGGCCTTACGCTGGCCTATTCGGTATGCACCATACTGATACTCTATAATATTCTATATACCTACTATAGCCGGAAATACAGTGGTAAAAAATGAAAAAAGTGCTACTTCATAGCTGCTGCGCCCACTGCGCCGCCTATACCGTTAGCCACTGGCGCCAGCAGGGGTACGAGGTCAGCGCCCTGTGGTATAATCCCAATATCCACCCCTATATGGAGCACCAGCACCGCCTGGAGGCAATGCAGACGCTGGCTCAAGAAATGAGCCTGCCCTTAATAACCACTAGCGGCTATGACATCATTGATTACTTTCGCCAAGTAGTGGGGCATGAATCCGAGCGCTGTCGGTACTGCTTCCGGCTACGGCTGTCAAAAACGGCTGAAACCGCTAAAGCGATGGGCTTTGACGCTTTCACCACCACCCTGCTCATCAGCCCCCACCAGAAGCATGACCTTCTCCAGGAGATTGGCAATGAGCTGGCTGGGGAAAGGGGCATAGATTTCCTCTATGCCGACCTCAGGAAGCGCTACTCAGATAGCCGCCGGATGACCAAGCCATTGAATCTCCACCGCCAGCAATACTGCGGCTGCGTCTATAGTGAGTGGGAACGCTATGCCAATATAACCATAAAATAGGGGGAGCCCTTCTTTGAAGGGCTCCCCCTAGAATCAGGCATTTACCGGGCTGGCTAAGGCACCTCTTGATACACCGCCACCCTCTTGGCTACCATATTATCACTATTATAGATGGCATGGGCATATTGTCCTTCCTCCACGGCGATAAACCCGTTGAGGACAAACTCCGTGCTCCCATTATAGGACAGGGTAACTGGCTCACCATCAGCAGGAGTTATGGTGATGGCTTCACCCGCTAGGGAAACACTAATAGTGCCGCTGACATGAGCGTAGGTGGTCGGCTTTATAATCAGCACCCTCTGTGCCAGGTTATTCTCTTCAGGGGCTAACCACACCGCCACCCTATCGCCAACAGCAATATCTCCGAATTCAGCCTTTTCGCCAAAGTGATGGAGCAACTTCAGCCTGGCTCGCTGGAGCCTAGGTATGCCTACATCTTCCGGCGGGGGTAGCTGGTCCTGAGCCCTCAACTCTATCTGATGCCGAGCCAAAGCCATAATCCGCCCCGGCACACACAGTTTGAAGTACTTGGTATTCTCATCTACTTTTATGGTGACTTCCTCTTCCCCGGACTGGATAACAAATTCCTGGCCACCAACACTGAGCACCTTGCCTCTCACCACTCTAGTCTGAGAATCGCCAGCCCAAGGCGGTGCTTCACCTGGGGCGGCCAGAGCGGGAAGGGCTAGCCCCAGAATCAAACCGAGGGCTAGTATCGAGACTCCAGCTATGATTAAAACCTTTGACATTCCACCCTTACCTCCTGTAATTTAGGCTCTCTTCCGGCGGTTAAGATTAGCCAAAGAATGGTCAACAGCTTGTTCATTTCCAGCCTCCTGTTTAAAGATTTTTCTCTAATCGATAGCATAAGCTACCTGAACAGTAAGGGTGAGCTCTATCTCCCCGGGGCTGATTGGTGCTGAGGGTGCTGCTTCTTCCATCCCTGCGTCTCTATATATAACGGGAGGATATATGACGCCCTCGGAGATATAGGTTGGTTTACCCAGTTCAACGCCGGCTAAATCAGCCAGTTGCTCGGCTTTGGCTCTGGCATCAGCCATTGCCTCCTGCCGTGCCTCCTCGTAATAGGCTGAGGGGTCGTCCACAGAAAAGCCTATGCTATTGATGCGGGTGTAGTCTCCACCGGCGGCAGCAACAGCATCAATAATAGAGCCGACTTTATCTATCTCCCTTATCTTGGCAGTCACCATATTGGTTACCCGGTAGCCAACCACAACCACTTCGTCCTCGAAATCATCCCACCTGGTTACCTGGTCAATGCTGAAATACTGGGTTTGAATGTCATCCTCATCCACGCCATTGTCAGTCAGGGCAGTCATTACCTCATTCATGGCTTCAGCCGCCTGAGACTGAGCCTCAGCCACAGTTGCCGCTTGAGCCTCAATGCCCAACCACAGGGTGGCGATGTCAGGGGTGACGGTGACCTTTCCTTCACCGGTGACCCAAATCCCCTCCTGCTGGCTATTTAAGTCTACCGTTCCTATGGTGGTGGGTCCAGCAGTGCAAGCGGAAAAACCGACCAGAGATAGCACCAGGGCCAGACCTATAGCCGCCATACCTGTAGCCACCAGAAAATTCCGTTTCACTATTCACCTCCTCTCAAAAAACTCTTTCCAGTAATATATAACGAAAAAGTCGCCGTTTGGTTAGTGGCGACTTGAGCGATTTTAAAGAAAAAGATTGTCTAATCTAAAGCCTCAAGGGCTTCCCGATAGCCGGCTTCCGATACCACAATTGCTCGAAGCAGGGCAGGCTTCGCCGCCTCCGGCACTTTTTCCAGTATAGCGCGTAGAGCCGCTGGGTGATTAACCGCATAACGCTCAAGGAGCATCCTGAGTTGAGCCCGGTTATTAGCCCAGGTAGAGACACCTCTGTCACCCTCAGCCTCCTCAGCAGATGGTGCCAGCAACATCGGCGACTCCTCCTCCGCTTCCAGAGCTAAGGCTAGAACCACTAGCATTGCCAGACGCTTATCCAAGCGCTGGGTGATTAACTCCACCTGATGGACATCACCTTTGTCTGCCATATAGATTATTTCTGCCACTCTCCTATCCGCCAACCTAGCACACAGCCTTATCTTACCCATCTGAGAGGGGGTCAGCATTAACTGCACCTGCTCTGTGGCCAGCTTCACCGGGTAGAGAGGGCTATCGGGCATACTGTTGCTAGCCGCCGCCACTGTGCCTCCACCAGCCAGCAGCAGGATGAGAACTATAGTCACCACCGTTGCCCATCGAGGCAGCCAGCCAAAGAAGGGGCGACCTCTCCGGGAGGCCGTCTCCTGGAGCGCCGAGCGGAACTGGTATCTGGCTCTGGCTTTAAACTCGGCTCGGGGCTGAATGGCTGACGCCTTCTTGGCAACCAGAGCCGTCTCAAGCAATGGCTTGAGTTCCGCTGCCTGCTCAGGATAGCGCTGAAGACACTGCTCTATGGTCTCGCCCCTGACCAGCAGTCGCTCCAGACATTCGTTTAAGACATTATCGAATTCTTTACTTTTCTTCATTTTCCGTCACCGGTAGTGCCCGACGCAGAGCTACTATGGCACTGTGCTGCAATGCCTTTACCGCCCCCTGACTCTTGCCCATAATCTTGGCTACCTGAGCGATTGACAGCTCGCTGGTAAAGCGGAGTGAAATCACCTCGCGCTGGGCATCGGTTAGCTTTTGGGTAGCCAAGAGCAGCCGCTCAATATCCAGCTTCTGCTCAGCTACCAACTGGGGGGTATTATCGTTGCTTGCCACCGACTCATCCAGGGGCACAGCGGTATGCTTTTTCCTCCTCAAATAGTCGACCGCCTGATTGTGAGCAATGCGGAATAGCCAGGCGGAGAAGGGTACACCCTTCCACCTGAAGGAAGAGATGGACTGGAGTGCGTTTAGAAAGACCTGTTGAGTCATATCCTCCGCCTCCGCCTCATTTCCTATCCTGAGAGCTATATACCGATAAATCTTATCGAAATGCTCTTCATATAACTGAGCAAAAGCCTCCTGGTCACGATTCTGCGCCCGCCGAACCAGGCTCTCTTCACTTTGCACCTGACAACCCCCTACCGCTTTACGGCAATTATGGCGTTATCCTGTGCATATAGTATAACGAAGGAAGCAGTGAAAAGATAGGTTGAGGTTGTTTAAAAACGCTACCAGTCTAGGGCGGGGGGGAGGGAAGAAAAGGTTACGTTGGGAACGGGGGGGCTCAAAGAATCCACAGGTCTTAGATGCCATCAAGAACGGGAATATGCTACAATGATTTTAATATCATAACTTTTCCAAGGATAAGAATTCGGCGTGTATCTGCGCTTGATGCGTAAAGAGGACATCCCCCAGGTCACTGAGATTGACCGTGAAGCCTTCCCCACCCTGTGGCCGCCGGCTAACTACCAGCGTGAGCTACAAAACCGGCTAGCCCATTATATTGTAGCCTGCGATGAGGAGGAAAGGGTTGAGCCGCCGGAGCCGAAAGCCATCCCAAAGAAAGGCTTCCCTGGCTTGGTATCCAGGCTAAGGCGGTTCTTCGGCAATGAACTTCCCTCACCTGGAAGGCAATACATTTTCGGTTTCACTGGTTTCTGGATGATGACTGGGGAAGCTCACATAACCAACCTTGCCGTATGGGAGAAACACCGCCGCCAGGGGATAGGAGAATCGCTGCTCATAGCCCTTATAGACCTAGCCACAGAGTTAGACGTCCGTTTTATTACCCTGGAGGTACGTGCCTCCAACACCGCTGCCCAGAGCCTCTATTCTAAGTATGGCTTCACCCAAGTAGGTGTGCGCCATGGCTACTACACTGATAACAGAGAGGATGGGGTTTTGATGTCCCTGGAAATATCACCTCAGCCCCGGTTCAGGCAAACCTCCAGCGGTTGAAGCAGGCTCACTCTCAAAAATGGGGAATAGCCGACTACCGCCTTGCCCGATAGCGGCTAGAACCTCCCCAGCTCAGCCAGACAATCAATAATCCTGGGTATAGTGTATGTAGCCAGAGCTCGTCCTGAGCCACCGCACAGGATAGCAACTAGTCTGCCGTGACAGACCTCATCCGCCACCCCCTTGATGAGCCTTGCCAGCTCAAGGTGGCAATCCCCGGTCAAACCCTTGTCTCCATACTCCCCCTGGGTAGCATCATAGCCAAATTCCCAGAAAATATACTCTGGCTTAAAGGCTATGGCTCTGGGAACAAATTCCTGCCTCATCCGGGCAAGATACTCCTCGTCTGAGGTGTTATATGGAATCATGACATCCACATTGTTATGTTCATCAAGGTAATCCTGAGAACAAAGGCATACATGAAGCACATCATCGTCAGCGGCAAAGATGTCCCTGGTGCCATCGCCGTGATGGCTATCGGTATCCACGATAGCGAACCGCCCCACCCCCTTCTCCCTGAGAGCGGCTATAGCTAAGGCAACACCATTGAAATAACACATCCCGCCATAAAAATTTCTGCCGGCATGGTGGTCACCAAAGCTGGTAAAAACAAAGGCGCTATCTATTTTCCCGTGATAGATTTTGTCGGCTGCCTGAACTGTACCCCCGGCTGAGTATAAAGCCGATTCATAGTCGCCGGTCAGCCTTACCCTCTGCACCATAGCTGGGGAATGCACCTTGAGCAGCAATTCCTCAGGCGCCGGTGCTACATAGCAAAGTCCATCGCCAGAGTCATAAACGGCGTCATAATATGATATATTTTCCTTATCCAGGATGCCCTCCAATGCCTGAGGGAAATCCCTCAGCCTCTCCCCCAGGAAATAGGCAAAAAATATTCCCGTCCTTTTCATAAAGCCTCAGTGGTGATAATAACTTGACCCCCAAAATAGGTCAAGGATTAAATCAATAACCTATTGACAAAAGTAAAAAAAAGCGGATAATACGATGCATACATAAAAACGCACCCCTTAATTGGAGGAAGGAGGCGTTCACCGTGACGGCCATAGAAAGAAAGGAAAGTAAAGTAAGAATCCGACCCATGGAACCTGAGGATATTGACAATGTTTTAGCTATCGACAGGAAAATCAGCGGGGTGCGGAGGGCTGTTACCTATACAGATTTGATTACCGGAGACCTGGGAGGGGTGCTTGACCTCAGTTTTATCGCCGAGGTCGATGGTCAGATAGCCGGCTTTATCTTGGCTCGGCGGGTGTATGTTGGGGAACCGGTGGCTGAGGTGGGATTGATTCAAATTCTGGGCGTTGACCCCGATTACTGGCACCAGGGTATTGCCACCAAACTGGTCAATGCCCTGTTGGACGCCTGCCAGGCCAAGAAGCTTAACACAGTGCGGATAATGATTACCGAACGTGATAGCCAGCTACAGCCGTTCTTCGCCCATATGGGCTTTAAACGGGGACAGCTTATAGACTACACCAAGACCTTATGAAGTCGAATCACTGCCCTCTTCGGCTGGCTTTTTCCTCCCCTTATTTAGCTCAAGCCATTCCTCAAGCCCCTGTTTACTCTTAGCCAGTGGCTCTCTCAATCTATCCACCCGGATACCTGCCAGGTAGCTCGCCGACCTATGCTTCTTAGCCGTATCTATCTCCTTATTGAACTCTTCAGCAATTTCATAGGCGCCAGCCAGAGTAGCGTGCAAACCCCGGTCTATATAATCCATTTTATCCCTATTTCTCTTCCAGCCACCGGTCTTAAACTTCTTGGTTTGCCACTGAAAGAGGAAGGCTTCCATAAGCTTCTGGTTATGGTCTATCTCAGATAGCAGGCTTTTAACCACGGTCAGCCGCCTCTTCTGTTCCTGCTGCTTGCGGAAGAAAACATTGACCAATACAAGGACAATTACTGGTATCAGGTAGGAGAAAAATTTACCTATTTCTTCCCAGTCAAAACCCACCGGTCTCTCCTTACCTCTAACTCCAAAATTTAATTAAACCATAAACCTGCCGTCATGTCTATAAGAAAAATCAAGAAGAACATTGAACAAAAGTGGGGAAGCTGTTATTATAATGCAGCCTATTCTGGAAAGTAGTTAGTTTGTCCCGATAAACATAAAGTGGGGGTGATTATTATGGTGAATGTAGAGAAAGGCGAGGTAAATATCAGACCCATGGAGAGTAGAGATATTAGTGCCGTTTTAGCTATTTACGACAAAATCAGGGAGGAAAAGATACCCGGCACCAAGCGGAGCCGTCTTAGCTATAGAGGCACCATGACCTACGAAGAGGTAGCCTCGACTAACCCCGGAGGTCCGCTCGACTTGAGTTTTGTCGCTGAAGCCGATGGGCAGGTCATTGGCTTTATCTGGGGCCGGTTAGCCTTCGCCGGCATACCAGTTGATGAAGTGGGCATCATCCACATGATAATTGTTGACCCCGACTACCAACGGCAGGGTATTGCCGGCAGATTAGTCAACGCCCTAGCCGAGCGCTGCCACGCCAGGGGGGTTAACACGGTGCGCGCCGTCATTGACGAGCGTCACTGGGAACTGCAGAACTATTTCCAGAGGCTAGGCTTCCACCGCAGCGAGCTTGTCATCTACACCAGGACCTCCAAAAGCTAAGCCGACTCAAGTGGGGAAGGGGGAAGTAGTTTTAAGAGGGGGTTTCGCCCCCTCTTTTTTATTTCTCCCCCTCTCCTTGGTAAGGAGAGGGGGATTAAGGAGGTGAGGTTGACAAAATAAAATCTAGAAGCCAATTACTTGACAAGAGTGTTATAATACTGGTATAGAATAAGGCCAAAAGGAGGGAAAAGTGCCAGATATATTCAAAGCTCTAGCCTCAATAACTGCCTGGATACTGTGGATTTGTGGGCTGGCGATGGCGATCATAACCTTAATTGCTATGAGCTTCCGCGACGTACTATTTAGTAGTGAGGCGCTGGGACTAAACGACGCCGTTGCTTTCGCACTTGCCGCGGGTATGGTCTTCTTGGCAGTAGTCGTCATGCTGATAAGGAACAAAATGGAATAAACTAGCTCCTAAGCACTCTTTTTCGCCAGCAGGCAAATATTTCGGGAAAAAAACTTTAGCGGGAAGCGGTAGGCGCTTTCGGGGAATGATTTAAGCACCTCAAAGCCTGCCCTCTTCACCAGCTTCCCCAGCTCGGGGTAAGAAAATAGGTAGTAGTAGCGATAGAGGGTCTTGCCCCTTTTTCGCCAAGGGACAGCTACCTCCTTCGGTTTGAGCCAGAACCTGGGCTGCCACCGATTCCACACCGTGATAAAGGCTTCACCGCCCGGCTTTAATACCCGCTTGAGCTCACTTAGTGCCGCTGGCTGCTCCCCACCCCTGAGATGGTGATAGGTAGCCACCGATATTGCCCAGTCAAAGGTCTGGTCGGGATAGGGAAGGTGGCAGACATCAGCCAGCGTCAGATTGACAACAAAGCCAAATTTTTGGGAGTATTTTTCAGCGAACTTCAGCATCTCAGCCGAGAAGTCCACCCCATATAGCTCAAAGCCCTGCCTGAAAGGCAAGAAGTCAGGTCCATGGGCACAGCCAATGTTTAGCAGTTTGCCTTTTTGCCAGCGACGAGCCAGCGCTTCCAGCTCGCTGCGGAATATAGACCAGTGCCTGAAGTTATACCAGCTCGGGGCTATCTGGTCGAAGACATTTTTATTATTATTCACCCCATCCCCCTGTATCCCCCTTCCCCTCAAGGGGAAGGGGGAAGGTTTTTTTAGAAGAGGGGCTTCGCCCCCTCTTAAACTCCCCATTTCCAAGGCAGGCTATTTCTGGGGGACTTCGTCCCTCTTAATCTCTTCCTTTTATCCCCCCTCCTTAAGGGCGGCGGGTGGGGAAAGATATAAATTGAAAGATGACTTTAGTTGTTGCCATCAGCTTTAATCTGCTAAACTGTTTATGGCATAAGATGAAGAAATTTGCAAGGACTATATCTGGGGTTACCCCGGTGGCGGTGATGACCCTGCCCCTCAAATGCCCAGGACAATGCATATATTGCCCCACCTACTCAGCTATTCCCCAGAGCTATACCCCGGAGTCGCCGGCAGTGCTACGAGCTATAAAGTGCGGCTTTGATGCCAAGAAGCAGATTAAGCTAAGGCTAAAAGTTCTGTCCGAAATGGGGCACCCAACAGATAAGGTTGAACTGATAGTGATGGGGGGCACCTTCCTGGCTTACCCCAAGGATTATCAATACCAGTTTATCAAGGACTGCTTTGATGCCTTAAATAACGAGGAGTCGGTAGACCTGGAAGAGGCAAAGCGACTCAACGAAACGGCCAAACACCGCTGCACCGGGCTGTGCATAGAGACCAGACCAGATTGGTGCCAGCAGGAGGAAATAGACAGGATGCTCCAGTTTGGCACCACCAGGGTGGAATTGGGGGTTCAAATCTTAGATGATGAAATCTACCGCCTGACGAGGCGAGGGCATAAGGTGGAGGATGTGGTCAAGGCTACCGCTTTGCTCCGGGAGCATGGCTTTAAGGTGCACTACCACTGGATGCCAGGACTTCCCGGCTCTACCCCGGAGCATGATTTAGAGCTATCCAGAAAGCTGTTTGATGATGACCGCTTTAGACCGGATGGCTTGAAGCTATATCCCACCATGGTGGTCGAGGGCACCGAGCTGGAGAGATGGTATCGGGAAGACCGCTACCAGCCATACGAGGTCAGCACTATGGTCAACCTGATGATTGATATTAAGTCCATTGTGCCCAAGTATGTCAGGATATCGCGGGTGTTGCGTGATATTCCAGCCAAGTTCATCACCGCCGGTTGCAAGGACTCGCTGCGTGGGGTGATTAAGCAGCAAATGAAGCAGAGAGCGATTGAATGTAAGTGCATCCGCTGTCGGGAGTATGGTCATCGGGCACGAGATGGCTGGGAAATAGGCGAGCCCCGGATGGTGAGGATGGATTATGAAGCCTCAGGGGGCAGGGAAATCTTTCTATCCTTTGAGGATGAAGCTGAAACCCTGTTTGGCTTGCTGCGGATGAGGATTCAATCCAAGCCAGAGACCAATGGAAATTCGGCTTTGATACGGGAACTACATGTTTACGGACCTGAGGTTCCCCTCAGTGAGAAGAAAGAAGGGGTAGCTCAGCATAAGGGTCTGGGTAAAGCCTTGCTCCGGGAGGCGGAGCGAATTGCCGGTGAGGAATTTCAGGCGCCGAGAATGATAATCTTAAGTGGCGTTGGCGCCAGAGAATACTACCGCACTGAATTTGGCTATAGCTTACAGGGAGACTATATGGTCAGGGATTTAAGCTCATAGGCGATATGTCTAAGGGGCTTCACCCCTTTCCAGTTGTCTCAGTCTGGCATCCCCGATGCCAAAGTGATGGGCTATTTCATGTCGGACTACCCTCTGTATCTCAGCCGCAATCCTGGCGTCACCTCTGCATTTAGCCTCAATCGGCTTCTGAAAAATAGTTATTTTATCCGGCGGCACCAGCCCATAATGTTTGCCTCGCTTGGTTAGGGGCACACCCTGGTAAAGACCAAGCAGGGTTTGGCCGCCCCCCAGCCCAACCTCAGCCAGTTGACTTTGAGTCGGCCAATCCTCCACCACCACATCAATGTTTTCCAGCCTGGTGCGAAACTCATCAGGTAAGCTATCAACTACCCTTGCCACCAGCCACTCAAATTTTCCTCTGTCCATAGCCTTATCTCTATCACTTCCCCTTGGTCTTCCGAGCCTTCCAGATGCCCCATAGCACCAGCAGATAGGCACTAATACCAGCGGCCAGGAGCAGGCTGGCCATTACTACACTAAGGGGTGAAGCCACCTCAGGCGAGGGAACAAAACGAATATAGTGAATGGTGGCACCAGCCAGAGCGCCAGTAAATACTATTGTAACCGATATTGCCACCGGCAGACTGATAAGCTTCTTCAGGCTGGGCTTGATAGTGAGATAGAGGATAAGAGCATAGATGCCAAGAGCAGCAAATGTGAGCAGGATTAAAATCACCAGACTGACCACCGGCATGGGTTTGGTGAGCGCCCATACCAAGCGGATAATGGCAGCACTAGTAGCGAAGGTCACACTGGCTATCAAGCATATCCTGAGAGATAAGCTTTTCATATCATTCATTGCCCCTCAGGTAGTCTATAGCCCATTGTATGGCATCCTCGCCCTCAAGCTCAAGTTCATAGTCGGGGTATAACCCTTCACCCTCTATCAGACGACCATGGGGAGTGAGCCAGCGAGCGTTGGTGATATATAACCCCGAGCCATCCGTAAGCTGGCACAGGATATTGACACTGCCCTTGCCAAAGGTTTTGGTGCCAGCAATGGTGGCGCGACCGTAATCTTGCAGGGCTCCAGCCAGCACCTCACTGCCGCTAGCACTATAGCCATCTACCAGAACCACCAGAGGCAGGTCGGTGGCTATTTCGCCAGGCTTGACCGAGTAAGAATCATGCCTTCCTTCATTATCCACCACATCCAGCACCACCCCCTCATTCAGAAAGAAGCCAGCGACATCAATCACTGCCTCCAGTAAGCCACCGGGATTGCCGCGCAGGTCAAGGATGATGCCAGTAGCCGCTTGCTGGTTTATACTCTCCACCACCGGTGCTAGCTCTTGAGCAGTGCGCTCAGAAAAATAGGTGATATTGATGTAAGCGATTTCCTCCCTCATCTCAAAGTGTACGCTGGGCAGCTCAATCTCAGCTCTAACTATCTCAATCACCTCTGGTTCGGTCTCGCCCTCATGAAGGACAAGGAGGGTGACAGTCGTCCCCGCGGGACCTTGAACATTGAGCACAGCCTCAGCCAGGCTCATGCCTGAAGTAGACCTGCCATCGATTTCCAGAATTATATCACCAGCCCTGATGCCCGCCCTATCCGCCGGTGAATCAGCAATGGGGGCAATAATTATTAGCTGTTCATCCTTAATTGCTACATAGGCGCCAATGCCCTCAAATTTCCCTTCCAGGCTCCTCAAACTCAGCTGGTAGGTTTCAGCATCCAGGTAGGAGGTATAGGGGTCATCCAGCGCCTCCACCATACCCCTGATAGCCCCCTGAGCCAATGTGCCAGTGTCAAGCTTGTCCTTATCCACATAATCCTGGAAGATTATGTCCCACGCCTGCTCCACAACCTCCAGACCCGGCTCTGGCTCCGTGGAGTTTCTGCTACCTAGAACACAGCCAGCACCGAAAGATAGGGCAACAATAGCCGCCAATAACAGGCTTATTGTTATAATTTTTATCGTTTTTGACATCGGACTCACTCTCCCTTAAAGCGCTTCAATTAAGCAAGCGAGGTTATCTTATCAAAGAGGGGGAAGAAAAGAAAGGTGAAATGTGGTAGCCAGGCTACTTTGCAGCAGCGACGGTGTCTACCATCCTAATGGTATCTTCTATGCTGGTGAGACTTAAGGATAGCCCCAGCTTTCTTAAATCGGTATAGCCCAGCCCCCGGAACAGCCGACGCCCAGTTACCCAACACATCTCATCATAGAGGGCTGGCCACTCTTTCCCCTGACGCTGAACGCAGAAGAGGATAAAATCACGAACTACTGGATCGACTGTTTCCATACTGGCTATTTCCGGAGATTGACCCTCTGACACTCTACTATATGCCCAACCGGCTTGGCTGACAAACTCACTGAGGGCTGTTGGCATTATATTTTTAGCCCTAATTATGCTTAAAAGCCGCCGGTTACTCCCCTTTCCTCAACTCCAAGCTGGGAGAGGAAGAAATTGTGGTGAAAAGGTCAAGTAAACCTGTAAGCCGAGTTCTGTATCCTTCACAAGTGAAGGGCGGTGACCATCTATCTAGCCCTTCCGTTACCGGAAGGATCAAGCGACCAACCCGGGGACAGGCCGGGCGTCCCTATGTCCCTCTATTTGGTCTTGCTCCGGATGGGGTTTACCCAGCCGACCAGTCATCCAGCCGCTGGTGAGCTCTTACCTCACCATTTCACCCTTACCCTTCGGCTGAAGGGCGGTGTGTTTCTGTGGCACTTTCCGTAGGGTCACCCCTCCTGGGCGTTACCCAGCATCCTGCCCGGTGGAGCTCGGACTTTCCTCTGTAATAGCAAGCTACCACAGCGGTCACCCGGTTTACTTGACCTATCTATAGTGTAGTATGAGGGGTGTTATTAGTCAACCGAAGGCAGCAGGAGCTACCTTAATGCCAGGTGAGCCAGATTATCAGCCTCAGTATTTTGCTTACGGGGAATGTGGGTTATGGTGAAAGCTTCCAGTGAGCCGACCAGTTGCTTCACCCGCTGATATAACGGTTTAAGAGCTGCCTTCTTTACCCGGTAGCTGCCGTTAATTTGTTTCACCACCAGCTCTGAATCTGAGCTTAGTTCAACTTGGCTGGCACCCAACCTGATTGCTTCTTCCAGGGCGGCAATGATAGCCTTGTATTCTGCCTGGTTATTGGTGGTCCGTCCAATGCGCCGGGAAATACGGGCAATCAGCCTACCCTGCTCGTCTTTTACCGTAGCCCCTATAGCTGCTAGCCCCGGATTACCCAGCGAGGCACCATCGGTGCATATTACCACTCTTTTCGCTTTCATCTTTCTACTACTTCAGGCTAAGAACAGGATACGCCCGCAGCTACTGCACTGCACCAGGTTGCCACTTCTCGCCTGCTGTAACTCAGTGGTGGGCAGTGATATCCGACAGCCACGGCATATCCCCTGCTCCACCCTGGCTACCGCTGTCCCCTTTTCTTTTCTCAGTTCCTGATAGAACTCGATTGCCGGTGGGTCAATCTCGCCGGCCAGTAGCTGCCGCTTATGCCCGAGGTCAGAGAGTTTGACTTTGAGCTTCTCCGCTTCATCGGATAGCTGCTGTTGCTGGCGCTGCCACTCAGCCTTCAGATTTTCCAGCTTATCACTTATCGTAGCTACCCTGGTCTCAGATTGCTCAACCTTGTCCATTATCTCCAGTGCTTTATCCTCCAGTTGGTTGCGCCTGGCTTTCAGCGCATCAACCTCATGCTGGAGATTGGTCAGCTCCTTGGGGTTCTTTATCCTGCCGCTGAATAGCGTCTCTTCGGCAGCAGTGAGCTTGGTCACGATGTCATCTATCTCCCACTCCGCAGAGCGCTGTTTATGCCTTGATTCCCCCAGGCGCTGCTGCTCCAACTCAAGCTGGTTCTGGGTTCTAGCCACCGCCTGACTCTCCCCCAGCTGGCTGGTAACACGGGTTAGCGCCCGCTCACTGGACTCAATCTCTAAGTCGACCTCCTGAAGCTGATAAAGCTGCTTGGCAACACCCATTTCTCACTTCCAGCCTATTCTATAACGGCTATACCATAATATCAATTCATTTGGGAACCCTATCCCCCTGTATCCCCCTTCCCCTTGACAAGGGGAAGGGGGAGGATATTTAAAAAGAGGGGCGTCAGCCCCTCTTAAACTCCATTTTCATGTTTGTCTCCCTCAAGAGGGAAAAGATTTTAGAAAGGACTATGTCCCTCTGAAACACCCCTGAAAGCAGGGGGTTAAGGGCAAAGCCCCTATAGGGTGGGAGGGTGGGAAGAAAAACCTAAAGTAGCTGTGGGGTGGGGTGCAATCTGAACCAGCTCACCCCCGGTAAAACATGACAACTGCTTATGGTCATATTAGAACATATGTGCTATTATAAATACGCAGAAAGGGGGAGGCGATGAGACTGCTGCGACTGGCCGTGGAGACTAAACGGTGGGACCTGGCCGCCCATACCATCGTCTTGGCTACTGCCAGGCTACTGAAGAATGGAGATAGACCGGATGGCGGAAAAGGTAAAGCGAAAAAGAGGCGCCCCAAAGGGCAATCAGAACGCTCGTAAACACGGCTTCTACTCTAAAGTGCTGGACGAAGCGGAACAGCTAGATTTTGAACTAGCCTCTGGCGTTGAGGGCTTTGATGATGAGATTGCCCTACTTCGGGTTAAGATAAAGTCTCTGCTGCAGAATGACCCGGAGAATATCCAGCTCATTCTGCAGATGACCAATGCCCTGGAGAGACTGGTCAGGACCAGATACAACATCAGCAAAGAGCAGAGGAAGGGGCTGAAGGAGGCTATAGGCAATGTCCTCAAGGATATCGCCATCCCGCTCGGCATCGGCATCGGACAAACCGTCACTAAATAGTGAATTTAGGGAACCCTCCCCCTGTATCCCCCTCCCTTATCAAGGGAGGGGGAGGATTATTAAAAAGAGGGGCTTCGCCCCTCTTAAACTCCCCAATTAAAACGGGGGGCAGGGCAGAAAGTTTTAGAAGCGCAGCTTATGAGGGCGGGGGGAAGAAAAATTAAGAGAATTGAAGAGAGGCGGAGCCTCTATTGGGTGGGAGGGTGGGAAGCAAGACACAGGTTAAAAACGGGGGAGTAACAATATTATGTCAATGAACAGTATTAATAGGCTGAGACCATACCAGCGGGAGGTGGCTTCGGCTATATTGAGCAGTGTTTTCGGCAAGAAGGGGCTTACCTTCTCGGTGGAAATGGCTCGTCAGGGAGGTAAGAATGAGCTATCAGCCCAGCTTGAGCTTCTGCTGTTAACCCTGTATATGACCCAGCCCCAGAACCTGGTGAAGTGCTCGCCCACCTTCAAGCCGCAGACAGTCATCTCCATGATGCGGCTCAAGGATAGGTTGAATGACGCTGGATTCAGCGGCATCTGGATGGCTGAGCTGGGCTATATCATCAGGCTGGGGAATGCCAGGGCAATATTTCTCTCTGCCGATGTCTCAGCCAATGTGGTGGGCAACACCGCCCACATTTTGCTGGAAATAGACGAGTCGCAGGATGTGAGCCGGGAGAAATACACCAAGGAGTTCAAGCCGATGGGGGCAACGACCAATGTTACCACCGTCCACTACGGCACTACCTGGGACGATTCTACCCTGCTGGAGGAGGTGAAGCAGACCAACCTTGAACTGGAGAGGAAGGACGGTGTTAAGCGCCACTTCCGATATGACTGGCAGGAGATAGCCAGCTATAACCCTGATTACCTAGCCTATGTTGAGGCAGAAAGAGAGCGTCTGGGCGAAAATCACCCCCTGTTTTTGACCCAGTATCGGCTTTTACCCATCCATGGCGGCGGTGGTTTTTTGAGTCGGCAGCAGTTGGCTCAGCTAAACGGGGAGCATATGAGAAAGCACTCGTCCGAGCGGGGCAAGGTCTATGTTGCCGGCATCGACCTGGCGGGGGAGGCTGAGGTGGAGGAGGGAGTATATTTGAGCAGTCTCAAGCCGCACCAGGACTCCACGGTGGTTACCATCGGGGAGCTGGACTTCTCTATCTGCGACGACATCCAGAAGCAGCCAAGGGTATGCGTGGTTGAGCACTACTGGTGGACAGGCGAGAAGCACACCCGGCTCTACCCCCGGCTGGTTGATATCCTCAAAAATGTGTGGCACTGCCGCAAGGTGGTGGTTGATGCCACCGGCATCGGCCAGCCGGTAAGCTCGTTTTTAAGGAAAGCGCTCGGCTCAAAGGTCTCAGCCTTTACCTTCACAGCGCGGGCGAAGTCGGAGCTGGGCTTCAATCTTTTAGCCGCTATTAACTCGGGCAGGCTGAAGGTTTACGCTGGAGACGGCTCAGATGAGCATAGGGAGTTCTGGAATGAGATGGAGAGGGCAAAGAGTCAGTTCCGCCCGTCACAGACCGTAAATTTCTATGTCAGCCCGGCTGAGGGGCACGACGACTTCCTCATGAGCCTGGCACTGGTGGTGGAAGCCGCCAACCAGTATGAGCCGAAAACAGCCGTGGGGAGGGTGAGGGGGGAGTAATTTTATATATTTAGGTTGTCTCCCTGAAGGAGTGGACTGTAGTATAATAAACAAGAATCAAGGCGAACGATTTAGGTATTCTGCAAATGGAGGTGAATGCTGATGTCAATAGATGATGTAACAAAGGGTACACCTCAATACAAGGGAAAACTTAACTTTAAGCAGATAGCTAATGGTATTAATGCTGCAAATAGAAATGCTATTAGCTTAATTGAGGACGCGGAATTACTACTAAAGAATAAAAGATACGCGTCAGCCGCAGCTCTAGCAATATTGTCTATCGAAGAGTCTGGTAAGAAATCGCTACTTCGAGGAATGTCCGTATTAACTAAAAATAAGGATATTATTGACCACTGGAGAGATTATAGAAAACATACTAAGAAAAATATGATGTGGTTACTTCCACATTTTATTGCTATGGGCAAATGGAAGTTCGATGATTTAAAACATCTTTTTTCCACAGGGAAACACGCTTATATGATAGAGCAACTGAAGCAGTTTTGCTTGTATACAGATTGCATAGGAGAAATTAGATGGTCTGAACCATCTAAATTTATGAATGAAGAATTAGCGGAGATAACGCTAGAAACAGCTAAACTTCTGAAGAGCGATGAAGAAGAAACGGTAGAGGATTTAAGGATATGGGCCAAGCATTTTAAGAAGGGCATGGATATGGACATGGATGACGTAAGGAAAGCTTCACTACATTACTTTGCTGAATTGAAGGAACGGGGTAAGTATAAAGATGGAATGGACGTAAATCAATTAATGAACTGGCTAAACTTGGGGCAAATTGAGGACAAAATGGATAATTAGTTGAGATTAAATGGAAGAGAGTTTAAGAGGGGGCGGATTATACTACTAAAGTAAGGGGTGTCAATGGGGGGCAAAAAGTTGACAAGTGTCTAGTCAAATGTTATACAATTAGTATGTACTTGTGGGCGATTGTTTGCAGGAGATAGCGCGAGAAGCTGGCATTCGGCTGGCGAAAGGAGGTCGGCTATGTTATGTTACAATACACTAATCACGCCCGCAAAAGGATGCGAGAACGCTCAATAACTAAAGCGGAAATAGAGTATTGCCTCAATAATTACGACGTATCTCATACGGACAAGAAAGGCAACCCTGTTTATAGGTCAACAACCCCAAATGATCGGCGCATCAAAGTCGTGGTGGCAAAAGATAATCCAGATAAGATAATCACGGTTGGGGATTAAGATAAGGAGGTGGCAAGTGAGATTAGAATATGACAGAGAAGCTGATGCTATATATATATATCTTAGCGATGCACCGTATGCTTATGGAGTTGACTTAGATGATGAAAGGCGCATTGATTATGATGCAGCCGGAAACCCAATGGGTATAGAATTGCTTTGTGTCAGCGAGGGCGTGATTCCAAACGACCTGCCCCATCGCGGGGAAATAGAGCGATTGTTAGCGAAACATCATATCAAACTCCCTGCATAAATCGGGGGGAAGAAGAGAGTCCAAGAGGGGGCGTAAGCCCCCTTTTTTATTAAAAAATTCCCCCTCCCCTTATCAAGGGGAGGGGGTCAGGGGGTGGGATTACCTATAAATTTAGTCTTCTCCGCTGACCTTTCTGTGTTTGATACGACGTCTACCTACCCACAAACCCTTGAAGAAGCTCCGGTTCAGTAGATAGCGGTCATCGGCTACACTCAAAAGGTCCTTGGATATCCCTCTCTCGAAGTAGGCTACCTCAACATGCTTACCCATGTTCTTTACAGCTTGAAGAGCATAAGCGAAATCAGAATCACCGCTCACAAGCATTGCCACGTCGTAGAAGTCATTCCAAGCAAAATATAGCAGGTCTGTAGCCAGCATAATATCTATACCCTTCTCAACAGCGACACCCTGTGCCACCTTGGTACTCCCTAGCCGAACCTCCAGATATGGTGTCTTGCGCAGGATATCAAGGAATTCCTGTTGTTCTCGATAGCCCTCAGGCCATTGCATTGGGTCCTGTAAGACGTTGTAGTAGTATGTCCGGAACAAGCTCCTGGACCCACATAGCTTGCTGGTAAAATCAGCGAAGTTGATGTCTTGGCGTTTAAAGTTACCTCGTAGAGCGTGATATAGATTGCTACCATCTATGAAGATTGCTACCCTATTTTCCATAATCTTCTCCTTATAGGATTTGCCGACGGTTCTCTCTGACCTAATTATACAGCGCTGAAGCTCCCTTTTCCATAAAAAGTTCCCCCTCCCCTTGATAAGGGGAGGGGGTCAGGGGGAGAGGTTACCCTAAATCTAGTAATAATAATCTTCGGGGATGGTCCTCCTGCCCAGCCAGAAGCCGAGGAAAAAGACCCCAATCGCTCCGATTCCTATCAGGGTATATAGCAGCCAGCCCTGCATTTTAAAGGAAAAGCCAACATAGAAAGTGCCGGCGCCTGACCAATCGCTGACATTGGAGGCAGCATCTACAGCTCTCACCCTCCAGTAGTAAGGTTCTTCCTTACTGGTTGACTCCAGCTTCTCCTCCTCAGTGAGGGTATATTCCGATATGGTCAGCCCTGTCTTCTCCACTAATATATTGGCGAAATCGGCATCAGTAGCTACCTGGAAGTCATAGGTTACTGGCGTGCTCAGCTCGACAGCACCATTAGCATCCTTGGTAACATCAGCCCAGTCAAAGTATGCCTCTGAAGCCGCCTTTTCATCCATGTATGGCAGCATTGGTAACGGTATTCCAGGTGGCGTTGACTCCATGAAAAAGATGACCTGCATTGCGTTGCCTGTGCCGTCAGTGGCAGTTATGGTGTGAGCCCCGGCTGCACTGGGAGGCACCTCAAAGGTATAGGAAAAGCTGCCGTCTTCTTCACTGGTAGTGGTAAACACAACTGGCGTAGAAGCGTAGGTGATGGTTATCTGCCAGCTAGGCTTAAAGCCGGTGCCACTAACGGTTACGCTTTCGCCGACATAGCCGGGTGAATCCGCAGTGGTAACCGGGCTGATAGCGAGGTTGGTAGTGATGGTGAAGGCAGTACTAGCTTCGTTATTACTCTTATCCCTAGCTTCAACCTCATAGGTTCCCGGTCCCACTTCGGGCACTTCAAAGACAGTCTCAAAGCTGCCATCTTCATTGGTCACGTCAGTCGCCACCTCAATACCACTAAAGGTGATGGTAACACTCTTCTTATAGCCGAAGCCGGTGCCGTTAGCCGTTACCTCATCACCGACTACGCCCGAAGTTTGGCTAATAGCCAGCGTCGGCTCCACGCTAAACTTAATCTCAACAATATAATAAGCCTTAACTCTTATGGTGTGGTCACCGGCAGTGCTCTCGGGGATAATAATAGTTGTTGAGCTAAATTCACCATAGCTATCAGTTTCTTCATCACCACTAACTATATCCACATTAGTGCCATCGTATTCGATGATAACACCCCTGTCTTCCTTAAAGCCGATGCCATCAATCTCAACCTCAGTGCCTACCGGACCTTCACTCGGGTCCAGCTCAACGCCTCTTACAGTGAATTCGGTAACGGTAAGTATCTCGTCATCGGAATAGGCGGTATAGATATAGTAGTAGCCGCTATGGACATCCTCCTCATCGTCACCGTCAGTGAGTTCATCAGGAACTTCGAAATCGGTATTAAAATAACCTTCCGCGTCGGGTGTTTTTGTTACCATCTTTTCATAGGCAGTAACATCAACATCCATGAAATCACCCGCCTTCGCCCACTGGCTGGAGAAGTAGATATACACTGGGGCCGTAAGCAGGAAAAAATCACCGAAAACGTTAACATTATCACCGACTTCACCACTGCTGGGGTAGGCCGCGAGTGTCTCTGCAGCCAGGGCTGGTGTAGCCGGTATGGCTATCATCAGCAGGGAAAGGATAACGGCTACAGCCAGAGTGCGTAAAAACCTATTATACTTCACCTTTTACCTCCATCATTTTTGCCAGATTGCAAAACCTATCTAATGATAAACGATGGCTTTATGCTCTGTCAATGCCTGCCAAAATACGACAAAACATCATTGACCATATAGAACAAGTGTGCTAATATAAGCATCGTACCGGTTCGTTTTGAAAGAGACGCTATGTGTTTGGATGAGAGCGATTTGGATTTGTTGCCGGAGTATTGCCGCTACCAGGATGATGGATGCGAATTTGCTAGCTCCTGCCTCAACTGCCCGTTTCCAGAATGTATTTATGCCCAGCCTGGGGGCAGGCAGCGGTGGCTGAAGAGGTTGAGAGACAAAGAGGTGTTAAGGCTATTCACCGCCCAGGGTAAAGGAATAAAGGAGCTGGCATTGATGTTCGGCGTTAGTCAGCGCACCATTCAGCGGATATTAAAGAGAGCCAGAGAGGAATCTACCCCAAAAATCAAGATTTTAGGGGGCACCAATGAATAAAACTTCTATTATCGCCCAGTTAAACCGCCATGATATAGACCGGCTCAGAGAGTATAGAGGGCTACTTGATTTCTACCATGGTCGGCAGTGGGAAGGTAGGGAAAGGCGAGGGGAGAAACGCCTGACCTTCAACTATACCAAGGTATTCATAGACAAGGTTACTTCATATCTAATGTCGGGCATTAACTTTGCTGTGGAAGCGGCGGGGGGCTCGGAGGAGGATAAAGCCAGAGCCCAGAGAGCCGAGGCCACCCTGCACCAGGTTTACGAGGATAATAATCTGGAGCAGCTCGACCTTGAGACCGAGATTGATTGCGCTATCCTGGGCGATGCCAGCTATAAGGTTATCTGGGACGGGGAGGCAAAGAGGGTGAGGATTACCGCCCCCGATGTCCAGGGCATCTATGCCTGGTGGCTGGGGGATGATACCTCAAGAATATGGAGGGTAGCCTCTAAATACAGCCTGAGTGCCGAGGAAACCGAGTTCCTGTATCAGGTGAAGCCCAAGGCTAAGAAGGCGACCGTTGTTGAGCTGTGGACCGACGGGGAATTTGAGCTTTACCTAGATGATAACCTGATTGAAAGTAAGCCCAATCCCTACGGCTTTATCCCGTTTATCATCTACCCTAACCTCAGGGAGCCAAAGAGGTTCTGGGGCATATCTGATTTGTCACAGATTATAGAGTCGCAGCAGGAGCTTAATCGGGCGATGTCACAGCTATCCCGGATATTAGAGCTATCGGGCAACCCCATTGCCGTGCTGGAGAACGTGGAGGAATCTGAGGATATTACGGTCAAACCCGGGGCGGTGTGGAATATCCCCGAGGATGCTAAAGCCTATCTGCTTGACCTCTTGCAGGGTGGGGGGGTCAGGCTGCACATAGATTATATAAATCTACTATACAGGACCCTGCATGACATATCGGAATCTCCTCGGGCTGCCTTTGGCGGCACCGAGAGGGACTTATCGGGGGTAGCCCTTGAGATTGAGCTTAACCCACTACTTCAGAAGGTAAGGCGAAAGCGGATTATCAGGACTGCGGTCTATAACCGTAGAAACAGGCTCATTCTCAAGCTCCTGGAGAGGTACCAGGGAACGGAGTTTGGCGATAATAACCGCCTGCGGGTAATATGGAGTCCGATACTGCCTCAGGATTTAACCAGGCTGGTTGCCAACGAACAGACGCTGGTTCAGACCGGTATCCACTCCAGGCGTAGGGCTATGGATGAAATAGGGGTTAAAGACTCAGAGGATGAGTTCGAGCGGTGGTTGGAGGAGAGGGAGGCTATCCTCAGGATGAATAAAGAGCTTAACGCCAGGTCAACGCGAGGCGGAGAGAGAGGGAGAGTTTCAGCCACGGAGACCGAAGGCGTTGAGGAATCTTCCTCATAAGGAGGTCGAAAATTGCCAGATAATAAACAAAACCAAAATCCCAGCGGGGAAGAGCCGGAGACTTCCAGAACTACCGAGCTTGAGGGGCTGATAGCCGAGAAGGATGAGCAGCTGGCGGCCAAGGACTTGCGCCTCTCTGAACTTGAGCAAGCCATAGCCAGCAAGGATAACCAAATTGCTGCCCTCAAGCAATCTATGGCTGAGCTAGAGCAGAAGTTGACTGACCTGGAGAATAGTCTATCTCAGGTAGTATCAAGCTACCGGGCTCTGGCGGTCAAATCAAACCCCGGTATGCCCGAAGAGCTGATAGCCGGGGACAGCATTGAGGCTATTGATAAGTCGGTGGAAGATGCCCAGACCCTCATCGACAGGGTGAGGAAGGAACTGGAGGCCGAGATAGCCGGGGCTAGGGTGCCGGCTGGGGCTCCACAGAGGACGCCGGTAGACCTCTCAGCCCTATCCCCACAGGAGAAGATTCAATACGCAATAGGAGAAAGGAGATAGAAAATGGCTTTAACATTAGATGAGGCAGCCAAGCTGTCAAATGATATGCTACTTCAAGGAGTAGTGGAGACTATAGTCAAGGACTCGCCCATCCTTCAGCAGATGCCCTTCATCGAGATTGTGGGTAACGTCCTGACCTATAACCAGGTTCCAACTGTTGCGATTCAACACTTGTTACGGGAATTTGTGCCTTGACCTCGGTACGGTCTGGGTATGCCCAAAGCTCTGCCTGAACGTAGTCGAGGGAGGCTCTTCTTGCGACAGTCTGAAGCTCAGCCTCGTCCTTTGTCTCAGGTAGATCCATTATCAGGAAAGGAAAGCCTTCAGTATCTCCCCTTGCAATGCAGTTGAGTTGGCCTTGGTACAGCTCAAGCCTAAAGTCCATATCTTCAAGCTCGGCTAGCTGTTCCGGATCTAAGTTCTGTTTTACGCCTGTTAGCCTCACCTCTTCAGCTTCTAGCTTATGTCGCATTAAATCTGCCTTCTCTGGGTTTAAACGTTTCACAACCCAGTCCTCAGCCAATCTCTCTAATTTCTCCCCTATCTCGGCTAGCTTATCATCAACTGGTTTTATTTCTTCCTCTAGTTGAGTTTTCCTCACTGTGAGGCTAGTGATAGCGTCTCTTAGCGTTTTTGACATTGCCTCTGGGTTGCTCATGGCATCAGTGAAGTGATCATAGACCTTCTGTTCCAACCATTCGGCGTCAAGGGTTGGTAGCTGGCACCTCTGCTCATCTGCAGCTTTAGTTTCAAGTCGTCTACCAGGGCATGAGTAAACTCGGCGACCTTTAGTGCCATGCGAGTATGAGCAACTCAGTATGCGACCGCAAAGCCCGCAATGAATCATGCCCTGCAATAGCCAACGCAAACCTTTACGACGATGTAGGTGTGGATTCTCATGGCGTCTTTTCTGGGCTGATTCCCACAACCAAGGTTCGATAATGGTAGGTGTTTCGACACCGGTAGGATGTTCGCCCTTATAGGCGGGGTGTATGAGGATGTCCCGAACTGCTGCCTTATGCCATAACCTGCCTTGCTGGCGTGGTTTCACATGGTCGATATTTAGCAGCCTTGCGATTTGCTCCATCCCCAGCCTGTCAAACACGTAGAGACTATAAATGCGTTTAACTACTGCCATCTCATCCTCTCTAATCTCCAGCTTTTTGGTTTCCCTGTTATAAGCATAGCCATACAGTGGTTGCCCTGGCCCCCATTTGCCTTCCTGATAACGAGCATAGCGACCAGATTTGGTTCGTTCAATAATAGTCTCTCTCTCCCACTCAGCGATAATGCCGAGAATTTGGAAGACAAACTTCCCCATTGGCTTGGAAGTGTCGACCCCTTGGTCAATGAAGACTAGGTAGATGCTGTGCTTGCGTAGTTCCTCATCAAGCTCGAGTAGTAATCGCAAATTGCGCGCAAGTCTGTCGAGCGTAGTGCATACGAGACGGTCAAAGCGTCGTAGTTTGGCGTCTGTTAGCAGTCTCTGTAGGTCAGGACGTCTGTCGTCCTTACCGCTGCAGCCAGCGTCACAATAATCCAAGATTGTCTCATCACCACCACAAAAGACTCCCAGTTTTGCCTTCTGATTCTCAAGTGACGTGCCTGTTACTTGCTCATCAAGTGAGACTCTGCGATAGAATGCTGACCTCATCGTTCACTTCCTCTTTAACCATTCTGAATGACTCCTTATCCTGCACAACTTACTCAGGGCTTGAAAGGAACTCCCTATTAAGCCGAGTTTGAAGCTAATTCGTAGCCTTGATATAGCGTATTGTTCTTTTGGCTACGCCCATGCAAACTTCTCGGGTTTTGTCTTTCAATCATTCTATTCCATGTCATGGAAAAAGTCAACTGCCAATCCGTTGCCTCCTAAGGTTGTAGAAGGGTGGATGTTGAAGTATACTTTGTGTGCGATGGAAGATTACTTGTGCTTGAAGTGCCTTCAACCTTGGAAAGGCAGGGTTCAGGGCTACCGGGATTGGAAGAGACGGAAGTGTCCGCATTGTGGAAGCAGGCAAACGGTTAAGAAGGACATATATGACCGGGCAGTCGATGCTGTAGCAGCATCATTAGAGTCTTCTCCGCCTCCATTACCACCACTACCAAGTAGTGTGCTCTTCTGCTGGGATGTGATAAATGAAACGCTCCCAGACCCGACCTTAGCCCCCAGGGTCATTAGGAAGATATACGAGGAGGCCAAGGGAAGACTTGATAAAAGGAGCTAGGCGAATCGCTGACGGAATATTGAGAAAAGATTGGAAAGAGCACACCAGACAATCCGCTAACTGATGCAGGCCAAAAAGAGTTCAGGCAAACGTTCACCTCGTTGTTCAGTCGTTCAGTCAGTCAGATGTTCAGTATTTCTCCGGCACCGGATTACACGGACTGCGTAGATTAGCATCTAACTAATGAGGAAAATCCCGCTCTTTCGGGAGAGTTCCCTTGACCACAAGGCTTGAGGGAGTCGGGCTTTATTCCTAGAGCCTTGCCTATGGTGGAATTGTGAGGATAGGCAGCATAGGAGAATGAGGAAGTAATTGTTTTTCAGTAGTCCAGTGAAGTGACGTCCTGCTGATCTGAACAGTCAACTGACCGTACTTTTGAGAGACCCATATGACTCGGTACATTAAGATGGCTGGGAGACCTATCTCTGTTTCTGACAGAGTCTGAACAGGAAAATAACGCCGTCTGCAGGCCTTTGCTTCTAAGTTAATCACACATACCGATGAAATGTTAAATGCAAGACGACCGGATAGAAAAACTACTAAAAGGCACCATAGTAACCGCACTGACAGGAGTTTATCAGCGGGGTGACTTCAGCTGACTGTTCTATCCACTCCACCTGATTCCTTAGTTACCGGAACTATCAGGATGTTCAACCGGTAGACTAATATACTTCTCAACAACTTTGCGGAAATGATATCCGTAGACGCTAAGGCTCATCGAAAGGGGAAATTTCCGCGGTTGCTTTAGCAAGGTTGAGACAAAAAGCTTCCAGTAATACCCTCTTCCTTTTTCCTTGATACCCAAAAGCCACATAGATTTAATGAATGGCCAGAGATTATGAAGGTGAAGTTGAGGTGCCCTTTTTCTTTGAGGTTTATACTCTTTTAGAAATATTTTGATACGCTCGTAATACTGCTTGGGTGAATAAATTGTATTTAGGATATGCTTATAGCCATTGATGAGTGTTTCATAGTTCATTTTAGGTATAAAGTTGATGGAACAGTCGGTATTGTCGCCAGAACTATCCTTTAATAAGCGATCCTCCTTTTTCAAACGCTGATATAATCTGGTGCCGCGGGGAGCATTAAGTAAACCGACCATCGCGGTAACAATTCCACTCCTCTGAATGAAACTGATCTGGTTCTTAAAGATGGAAATTGGGTCATTATCAAAGCCAACAATAAATCCTCCCGTCACCTCAAAGCCGCGGTTTTGAATCTTCTTAACCGAAGCCACTAAATCACGATTTTGATTTTGAAACTTGTTGCATTCAACCAGGCTTTCTTCATTAGGGGTTTCAATGCCAACAAATACGGTGTTAACCCCTGCCTTGATCATCAATTGCATTAGCTCTTCATCATCAGCAAGATTTATAGATGCTTCCGTAGAAAAGGCAAAGGGATACCTTTCCCCTTTCATCCACTCGATTATTGCCGGCAGAATTTCCGTCTTTAGTTTCCTCTTATTGCCTATGAAGTTATCATCAACAATGAATACCCCACCCCGCCAGCCATGATTATATAATGCATCCAGTTCTGCTAGCATCTGAACTTTATCCTTGGTTCGTGGCTTATGCCCGTTTAATATGATAATATCGCAGAATTCACAGTTGAACGGGCAGCCCCGAGAGTACTGAATATTCATGGTGGCGTATTTTTTCATGTTGATAAGCGACCATAGGGGGATAGGCGTTTTGCTTATGTCTGGTCGTTCATCAGATGTATAAAGATGTTGGGCGCATCCTCTCTCTAAATCCTCTAAAAAGGGCGGAAGGGTAATTTCAGCCTCATTAAGCACAAAATGGTCTACCCCGTCAAACTCTTTATACCCAGTTGTGAACAGGGGACCGCCGGCAACCACCTTGGTGTTGAATTTCTTACATCGGGCAATAACTTCCTTCACCGAATCCCTTTGCACCACCATAGCGCTGATAAACACATAATCAGCCCACCTGATGTCCTTATCAGTCAGGCTGGCTACATTTATATCCACCAGCTTTTTCTCCCACTCACTGGGGAGCATTGCTGCCACAGTTAATAAGCCCAGCGGCGGGAAAGCCGCCTTTTTGGAGACGAATTTTAAGGCGTGCTTAAAACTCCAGAAAGTATCCGGGTACTGTGGATATACCAAAAGTATTTTCATAGTATTATTCTTATTCTAATGACCTTTGGAGCAAAAGTCCATGATGGGAGCAAGGTGCAAACAAAATGGCTTTTGGCCGCTTTACAATAAGATGAAAAGTGCAGTTCAAACCCCGTACCTTTACTGCCCGGCTACCATAGTCTAGGCATTATTGCCCTCTCGCTACTTGTCACACTCCATCAGAAGAAGTTATAATATCTCATAACGGGATTAGTTCTGCAGCCATCCGACTACCTCATGTCAATCGAAAGCTGTGGAGAAAACTATAGTGTGATATGTATGACAGTCGCTAGTACCGAATTCACGACCAAGGTTTTGGTTCCCCGACGACGGCAGGACATTATACGCCGCCAAAGATTGCTTGATTTCCTCCACGAATATATTCATCTCCGTCTCGAAGTTGTGTCGGCACCAGCTGGCTACGGGAAGACTACTTTGCTAGTAGACTTTGCCAACGATTTGGATATTCCGGCTTGCTGGTACTCACTGGATACCTATGACCAAGACCCCCGACTACTTCTCGAAGGCATTTTGGCATCTATCCGGTTTCGTTTTCCCGGATTCGGCCAGCTAACAGAATCCCGCTTACTACTGACGGAGGATGTAGGTATCAGCGCATCACACCTGGTTAGTACGCTTACTGGAGAAATCTACGAGGGCATTCCCGACTATTTCGTCCTCGTACTTGAAGACTATCACTGCGTTCAAGATAGCGACCCGGCAAAGCGAATCCTGGACCTCTTTGTGAGCCGTATTCCAGAGAATTGCCACGTCATAATCTCTAGCCGAACGCCAGTTGAATTGCCATCTATAACTTCGCTAAAGTTCCAACGTTCTGCAACGAGCCTCAGTGCGTCGGATTTGTCGTTCACCGCCACAGAGGTAAGGGAGTTGTTTGCCACACAAGGGCTTCAGGTGTCCAACGAGCAGGCAGAAAAGTTAAGTACGGAGACCGAGGGCTGGATAGCCGGGATATTGCTTAGCACTTATGGCGAGGGCATAAGTCAGCCAAGCAAAGCTAGGCTCACATTATCGCGAGAGGATATTTTTCGCTATTTAGCCACGGAAGTCTATGGGAAACAATTGCCCGACGTGAAGAGATTCCTACTTGCGTCTAGCACCTTGAATGAAATGGAATCGGAGATTTGTCAGCGGCTATTGGGAATCACGAACTCAGGAAAGCTCCTCCAGGACATCGAAAGGCAGAACCTCTTCACTAGTCGCATAGGCGAAAAACCCTGGTATCGTTACCATCACCTGTTTCGCGAATTTCTTCAGACAAAGCTATTAGAGGAAAATCCCGAAGAATATGCGCTTTTACACCACAAAGCTGCCCTACTGTTTGAACAAGAAGAGAGGTGGAACGAGGCAATCAATCACTTTTTGGCCGCAAAAGAATATGGGGCAGCTTTAAGAGTTATTAAGATTGCTGGTGAAGACTTTATCAAGTCGGGGAAATGGGCCACCGTTTCAAAATGGGTTGAAACACTCCCAAGGGACATGCTAGTGTCTGACCCCGAATTGGTGCTACTTCAGGCTCAAAGCTTGATTCATGTCGGCCAAGTAGACAAGGGGGTATGCCTTTTAACGGAAATCCTGGGGCGGGGCGAAGTCGATGAAAATTGGCTCTATCGGGCAAAGGCACTTAGTTGGCGGAGTGCCGCTTTTCGCCTCACCGGGCATTTTACCGAAGCGAAGCGCGACATACGGGCTGCCATTCAGCTTCTTGAGCAACATAACGGCCCGGCAAATGTTCTCGGCGACGCCTACAGACGGCTAGGAAACATTTATACGGACCAGGGCCATCTGCGCGTAGCTCTCAGGTACCAGCGCCGTGCGTTAAAGCAGTACTCTGCCATCCTTGATGTGGGAATGATCGCCGCGGTACACAACGAGCTGGGCAACATCTATGAACATGTTGGTGACCTGACAGGGGCCAGCTTGCACTTCGAGCGTGCTAGAGAAGGGTGGCAAAAGGTAAAGAATTACGGGGATATGGCTATAACTCTAAATAATATAGGAATAGTCTATCGCCTCCGGGGACAATATGACTTGGCGCTGGATATCTTTCATAGCGGCTTGGACAAAGCTAGAGAAACCGGATATAGACGAGCTGAGGCTTTGATTCTTATCAACAAGGCTGAGGTACTACGCAACTTAGAACTATATGATGAGGCGCTGACAGCATATCGCGAAGGACTTGAACTGGCAAGACAGGTCATGGAAACATATTATGTGGCGCATGCTACTGCTGGAATAGGAGAAACATATCGGCTGCTTGGTGCTCATGACAAGGCAGAGGTACTCCTTAAGGAAGCCGTCTCCCAGGCTAAGGAACAGGGACAGACCTACGAAGCGGCGCTGTTTGCCATGCAGATTGGAATTATCGAGTACGAGCGGGGTCGGTATGAGAATGCAATGGATATTCTCCTCGGTGTCTCTGAACGTCTCAGGGACACAGGAGACAAAGACGGCTTGGTCAAAGCGTATTTTCATCTGGCTCAGGTATCGTTTCTGTCTAAGAAATATGACTTAGCTATTAACTGGCTTGAAAGGGTATCCCAGTTAGCCGATGAGCTGGGCTACGAAGACTTCTTAGCAATTGAAGGTAGAAACTCAGTTCTCCTTATTCAATACGCCGCCTCTAAACAGGTAGGAGGCGACCGCTTCGCACGCATCATGGAGAAAATTAGGAGGCACGATAACGTCAATAGCCGACTAAGAATTTCTGAGGTTTCGGCTCTCCCTCGGGTGATAGCTAAGCCTGTGATTGAAGCTCGCGCTTTTGGAGAAACTTTAGTTACTATTAGTGGTCGACCAATCAGTGAGGGCGAATGGAGAAGCAACAGGGCCAAGGAAATATTCTTTTATTTACTTCTTTGTGGTGAGGGACAAACAAAGGAACAGATAATGGCTGAGGTGTGGCCTGACCTTTCCCCAGCCAAGGGCACTAGCAACTTCCATATCAATTTGTACCGGGCACGGAGAGCAGTATTTCCTGGAATATTCACTCTTGAACATGGGAGATACAAGCTCAACCCTGACCTAGATATTTGGTTTGATGTAGCAGAGTTCGAAGACTTGTCGTCGCGGGCAGAGAATCTGCCACCTGAGAGCGAAGCTAGGATGGCCAACCTAGAACAGGCTATCCAACTGTACAGGGGAGGCTTCATGGAGGGATTTTATGGTGACTGGGTCGAAATGCGTCGCCGTTATCTTGAGGACAAGTATCTGAGGACTCTTTCATTGTTGGCCGGTTTCTACGCGGACAAGAGACAATACCAAAAAGCCATCACTCTCCTCGAAAAGTTCATCACTATTGACCCTTATCAGGACGAGATATACTGTCAAATAATGGAGTGGCATCTGGCGCTAGGAGAACAACCTGCGGCGTTACGAACATACAAGCGTTACGTCGATACCGCAGCTCGAGACACTGAGAACGCTCCCCCAGCCCGCATCCAGGCACTACGTGATCGCATCCTAGTGGGGAAAGAAATTACCTGAAGCCAAATCGAGATTCAAACTTGGTCTTGACATGAACGGGGTTTGCGATTAAGCAAGCCCCGTTACTGTTTTCTTCGTGCTCTCCCCCCACCTCGGTAAGAGATTGGTAAGAACTTCTCCCTTATCATATTTGTGTTCACATTTTGCGGTCTCTAAAGGCCGAGGAAAGGGGGTGACACACATGAGACGACTTTTCCACGTAGCTGAGCGACATAACGTCGTACTAAGAGCCCTGTTTATACTCGCTGTCATAGCAGCTATAGCAATACTTACTTTCATACCGGTAACAGCTGTGGTAGCAGGTCCCGTTGGCTCGATACCATAGTCTACCAGCGAAGGAGAAGGACCGCAGGTAGGAGGACATAGCTCCTGCCTTCGCCCCTAACCTTGTCAAGCGATGTCACAACTTGTTATGCCAGCGGCAGGCGAGTGAGGTGAGAAAGTCAGGACAGTTAGGCAATAGCACTGTGCCTATTTATAATGATGCGCAGACGGAGGCAGCGAAGTGTCCTATATAATGCTGAGCGTCACCAAAGTCCGGTAAAACGTCTAGTCTTTGGCTGACGGATGTTCCATTTCCTGCTCGATAGTATATGTAATTAATGAAGTAATGGAAAACCTGAGGGACCGGTAAGGGGTCCGCTGAGAGTGAGTTAGGCAAAGACACCACCTTTTTGTGGAGCTACTTATCAGTCAGGAATGATAGGGAAGGAGCTATAAAATAAAGAGAATCCTGGTAGTTGAAGATGAGCCAGCCATCTGTGAACTCTGCCGGAGAGTCCTTACCACTGAAGGATTTGAGATAGATATTGCTGTCGATGGCAAGCTAGCTCAAGATATGTTAGAGGAAAAGGACTACGAGCTTTGCCTCATTGACGTTAAGACACCAGTAATGAACGGTGAACAGCTCTATCAAGTTATCGTTGGGAAACATGAAAAGCTAGTCGGGGGTGTGATATTCACCACTGGGGATATGGCCGATGGATATACCAAGCACTTTTTGGAGGCAGCTGGCAGACCGTTTTTGCCTAAACCATTTACACCTGATGAGTTAAAGAGCATAGTCCGAGAAACCTTAAGGCAAATAGCGAGATGACTGCCAAACAAGAAGGAATACTGGTTGTTGATGACAAGAAAGGAATAAGGAGGCATCTTTGTCAGAAGCTGTCGAGCTAGGGTTACCAATGCCAGCAAGCAGGCGATACGACTCTAGCTCTAGATAGGATACGAAACAGCTCGGTTGTACCGGTGATTCTGGATATCAAGATGCCAGGCGAATCAGGGATTGAGCTACTCATATCTCTGGCAGGGTGAAGGCTCCCTCCCGCTCCCTCGTCTTCTTGGTGTAGTTGAGCAGGTTGAGTTTCTAAATTTTCTTTTCATTCCGGCGTGGAGGCTGAGTAGATGTGAGATATGTCAATCGGTCCGTAGCAGTTCGAAGGAGGCTTAGGTCATGCCAGTCATAATCAAAGGAGAGACCTATTATAGAACCTCAGAGGTCTGTCGAGTGGTGGGCATAGGCAGGTCTACCCTGTTTCGATGGCTTAAGGCTGGTATCCTTGACGATGTACCTCACAGGGACAGACGAGGATGGAGGCTGTTCATGGAGGCTGACATCAAGAGAATCGGAGAAGAGGCTCACAAGATCAAGTAATGAAGCAAGGGCGCTGGAACCGCTGTGATATGCGGTGGCTGGCGCCCTTTTTAATTTGGCAAAGCTAGAGAGATGTGAGACCGTGACAAGACAAAAGAACGGATGATGAATGAGTTAGCAGAAATACGCAAACGAATTGCTGAATTGGAATTGTCCCAAGCCGCGCGCAGGAAAGCAGAGGAGGCGCAAGATGAAAGATAAAAGAATAAAAGGGGGAGCTAAATGAGTAGGAAGAAAATACTTATAACCGATGACGAAGAGAATATCAGATTACTGGTAAGCAGCATGCTGGGCAAAGACTATGTCGTTCTCGGAGCGAGTGACGGGAGAGAAGCGGTAGACATGGCTCGCAGCCAGCAACCAGACCTCATCCTGATGGATATTTTGATGCCAAAGATGGATGGCTATACTGCCTGCAACAAAATCAAGAAAGACCCGATTACCAGGGCGATTCCCGTAGTCATGCTTAGCGCCGTAGACCACGAACTCAACGTGAAGCTTAGTCAGGAGATAGGCGCTAATGGATATATAACCAAGCCATTTACCCCTCGGGACTTGCTGAATGCAGTTGACCAGTTCTTGAAAAGCCCTAGGTGAGGCGTGGCGCTTCCTTATCAGGATTGCCTTTGCCCCACCTGCGACTATAAACAAAATGGCTTTTTGTTCATTAACTACAATGATTCCCTGTTCTCTATGATGAATAAATATTGTGCAGCAAACTATATGGTATAATATAATGTACTTACCTAGGGGGTAGCTGATGGGCGTTTATTCCGAATATCTAGACAATCTTAAGGGACCTCAGGAAATCACGGCTGAAAGGAAGAAACAGCTGGCTCGTATTGCTTCTATTCGAAAGCGTCCTAGTATCCTCACATTTGCAAGCGATCTTCAAAAACGCGGGCCTATTTTAATAGACTACTCAGACATTTTGCCAATTGCCGATCAAATTGATAATTTGTCTGGGGATGAGGTAGATATAATTCTGGAAACACCTGGCGGTTCAGCAGAGATCGCAGAAGACATTATGAAACTTTTACGAAATAGGTTCTCCAAAGTTGGGGTTATCGTTCCGGGGACCGCTAAGAGTGCCGGTACTATAATGGCTATGGCGGGCGATGAGATACTCATGGGACCTACTTCCTCACTTGGGCCAATCGACGCGCAGGTTTTACATCAAGGTAAAGTGTTCTCTGCTGATGCCTTTCTTGAAGGGCTTGAGAAGATTAAACGCGAAGTAGATGAAACAGGGCAACTAAATAGAGCTTACATTCCCATCCTGCAAGGTATCTCACCTGGAGAGATTCAGAGTTGTGAGAACGCACAGAAGTTTTCCAGTACACTCGTAACCAACTGGCTCACCAATTTCAAGTTCAAGCCTTGGACAACGCACTCAAGCTCAGGCGAGCCAGTTACTGATGAAGAAAAACAGTCTCGTGCTAAGGAAATCGCTGATCACCTCTGTGACCACGGGTATTGGTTAACACACAATAGGTCAATCAAGATTGAGGACTTTGATCAGATGAGACTTAAAGTAGTCGACTATGGAAGGGATCCAGATTTATTCGACGCAATAAAACGATACTATACGCTACTGCGTATGACATTCGACACCAACATCTATAAACTTTTTGAGACTCCAACTTCTCAGATTTATCGCTTTCTCTCACCCCCAGCACCACTACCACAGGCAAAGCCAGCTGGCGAACTAGCTATGGTTGATTTTCAATGTCCAAAATGTCAAAATAGGTCAAGGATACAAGCAAATCTTTCTAAATCACAGCCATTGCAGAAAGGAGCTGTGCCCTTTCCTAAAGATAATGTTTTCGTCTGTCCCAACTGTGGCACACAAAGCAATTTGGTTGATCTTCGCAACCAGATTGAGGCACAGAGTAAGAAGAATATAGTTTAATAAGGAGGTCGGCTCTCATGAAAGAAAAAGGTCGATATAACATTATTTTTGAAGAACTAAATCGCCTTCAATCTGAAACTGAAGAGCTTGACACCCAATCATTTGAGGTTGAAACTGCTGAGTTGGAAGCCATCTCAGAACTACGGGAGATAGTGAGCGAAGTATCGGAAGTTCCTCATACCACCTTCACGACCACATAGTCACCTACCAGTACCCACAAGCGGATTATTGAAAGTAAGGCGGAGCACAACGGCTCCGCCTTGTTGATTCTATTCGATTCAGTATGCCTCGTAGAAAGATTTATTCAGCAATCTAGACTTTGAACATTTTGACGGAATGTATAGAAGTTGTCTCTACACTCTCTCTGTGTAGAAATGCCCGGGACCCTCAGGGACGAGCATTCCAAATATGGAGTGCAATTCTATCTCTCTGCCCTTATAGACCACCTTGGGTCGCTCTCCGTAAGTCAGCTTGTCCACTGCAAAGATAAGCTCCGCCTTGCAGTTGAACAGGGAACTCTCTGCATTCTGTAGCGCCTTTCTTAGCTCGGGTCCGACGGAAGGATAGTGATAGAGCACGTAGTCCAGACCATCAAATTTCACCTCCTCCTCTCCTCGTTAAGTCCTGTAGCGATATTAAAACCCCCGGCTATCTGGCTGTTATCCCGATGGCGGCACGGCATCCAGCCTCACCACCAAGAATAAGGACATCCGAATTCTAGGCGGCTAGATTTGATGGACTTCCCCGGTGGCCTTGTTCTTCCAGTATCCTCGCTGTTGCAGCGGCCAGTTGAATGTGATAGCCCCGGGACGGGGACAATCAATAACACAGCAGCCGCCATACCAGCATTCATCAGGGTGCAATATGATAGGTGGTTTGCCTTTCACTGGATTGGGCATGAAAACATCTATCTGGCAGACTTCTACACAGGTGTTACACCCATCGCAGATATCAGGATTAAAAATCACCGGAGCACTCGGTGTAACAACATTAGGCATAGCACTTACTTTTTCCTGAGTCATCTTTTCCTCCAAAAACCGGCTCGTTTAAAAGATATAGTTTCGATTTTGAAACCATCATTTCCCCTTATATACGCCGGTATAATCTTTATTACGGGCTTCATACTGTTTTTTCATGTTACCCCAAAAAGCCAGCGGCAATTCCCCGATTTTGACCTTGCCGTTTTCCAGTTTAATCGTAAGATACTTCCTCCACTCCGGCGGGTCCAGAGCCGGGTAGTCTATCCTGTGGAAATTCAGCGGGGTGCTACTGGCCTTACGCGCCAGCGAAGCGTGGATGATGATTTGAGCGTGAGTTAAAAGACTGAGGTCTTCCAGGCTGCGCATCAGCTTATGCGGGTCCAGAGCAAACAGCAAAGGCACCGATTCCTCTTCAATTCTTCGCAGGGTACCTAGACCCATTTTCAGAAGAGACTCGGTTTTAAATTCACTGCAATAATATTGCATGGCTCTGGCAATACCGGCATGCAGCTCTTTCCACTCCATGCCGCTGCTGCGCTTAACCGGGGCATAAACCCGGGCTTTCTCAAGGGCGACCTGTTCGCCTGATATTTTGGGTTCACCGACCTGCCGGGCATAGGCTGCGGCTTTTCGGCCGGCATACCTGCCGGTAGCCGCCGCATAGCTATGGTCCTCGGGGGCGAACATCTGCAT
Organism: Dehalococcoidales bacterium; assembly: GCA_023129255.1. GTDB lineage: Bacteria > Chloroflexota > Dehalococcoidia > Dehalococcoidales > BS750m-G39 > JAGMCH01. The sequence continues at coordinate 7,402 of JAGMCH010000060.1, read as the reverse complement.
TCCGGCGGCATACAGCCCGTCTAGAGTGGTTTTCAAGTCCCAGTCGACTAACAGACCACCACTGTGGCTGGCCTCCCGCCATTGCGGTAAACTGTTGCCCTCAATAAACCTATAACTCTGGAGTAAGTCCCGGCTCGGGTCATAGCCAGCATTGCTGAAAGTTTTGATAATAACTTTGGTGGTAGATTCTTCCCCCAACATCAGATTCCAGGTAGCATTTCTTTCTACCTCCGGCATGGCCGGGAAATCACCGTAGAATGGTAGCGCGTATTCACCTTTAAGTATCTTCTCCCGGACAGCTTCCTCAACTTCGGGAAACGGGACCATGGCCCCCCAATCAACCCAGCCCTGTATCGGATACGGCAGCACTTTGCCGTTGGCATCTACGATTGGGACATTCTCATAACTGGCGTCACCTGCCCCGGTATACCACTTATGCTTATAGCCGGTAGCAATACGCAAGATTCCGTTATTTTCCATCGTGGTCAGTTCAGCCCCGGCTCTCCAGGCCATGGCGGTGCCGTCGCCGCTAACGGTTCGGGGCATCATGTTGCAATACCCGCCTAATTCAGTACTTATCAGCCACATCGACCCGGATCCGGCGGTGGCGAGAATGGCCGCTTTAGATTTAAAAATCATGAATTCACCGGTACGGCTGTTGAGGCCAGTGGCCCCGACTACCCGGGCGCCCTGGACTCCGTTCTCGGTCAGCAGGCTGGTCACCACCACGCGATCAAAGATTCTGACCCCCAAGCGCTTACACTCCTTCTTTAATGCCGGTTTAAAAGTGGACCCCCAGACCCGTATTACCACGTTGCTCAGTTTATGTTCCGATTTTCTGAATTTTTCTTTCTCGGCTTCTGTCTCAGGCACAGGGAAATAGCTATGTATCCGAGTATAGCGCGGGGAAATCATGAATTTGGTCTTCTCATCCCGGCCTTGGGCGCCCACGTATTCATCGCCGGTGTCTCTGATTTTACCGCCCATCTGTTCCAGTTCAAGCAAACAATCATAGTCCTCGCGGCACTGGATCTGGATGCCGATGCCGTTGCAGTAAGGACGGTCGGCCATGTGCTCTGCCCACTCATCCGTGTCTACATTGGATACAGGATTCGCGGGAACATTACACCAGTGGTCACATCCCGGACCTCCGGCACCACTCCTGACAGTATCACCCTTTTCCACCAGAACCACGTTTAATCCTTGCCTGGCAGCGCTGATGGCCGCCCAGCAACCGGCGATACCGCCTCCAAGCACCAGGACATCGGCATCGATTTCTTGCTCCTGGTCGTAGCGGATAGGATACGGCCAATCTGGTGCGTGACCTTGTTCCTTAAAATAATCATGCCATGTACTCATTTGTGTGTCCTCCTTATTAAAAACTCAGGTTAATTAGCCCCAGTCTATAACCGGTTGGTCACTTTTTTTAAGTGTACTTTAAACCCTGATGCAGGCTACTTGGTGACCATCACCAACGTTGCGGAGCGGTGGTATCACCTGGCTGCATTCCGGCACGGCCATGAAGCAGCGAGGATGGAAACTACAGCCGGACGGCGGGTTTAACGGGGTGGGCACCTCTCCCTTCAGGATAATGCGCTCACGCTTTTCCTCCACAAAGGGGTCAGCTATGGGCACTGCGGAAAGCAGCGCTTTAGTGTACGGATGCAAGGGGTTCTCGTATAGCGTTCTTGATTTAGTGATTTCCACTATGCGGCCCAGATACATCACCGCCACCCGATCGCTTATATGTCTCACCACCGAAAGGTCATGGGCGATGAAGAGATAGGTCAGCCCCTTTATCCCTTCCTGTAATTCCTCTAGCAGGTTGATTATCTGGGCTTGTATGGAAACATCCAAAGCTGAAATGGGCTCGTCGCAGATTATTAAAGAAGGTTCACAAGCCAGGGCACGCGCCACACCAATGCGTTGCCTTTGGCCACCACTGAACTCATGGGGGAATCGGTCTATCATGCTGGGGTCCAGGCTGACCAGGCGAAAAAGCTGCTCCACCCTATCCTTATATTCAGACTGGCTGCCAACCCAGTTGTGAATCTTTAGCGGCTCGCCGACGATACTGCCGGCGCTCTGGCGGGGGTCTAGCGAACTGTAAGGGTCCTGAAAGATGAGCGCCATATTGCTGCGGATGTGTCTCATCTTTGACTCCGAAAGCGACGAAATATCCTCTCCTTCAAACAAAATCTGTCCCGCGGTGGGTTGATACAGTCGGAGAACACAGCGACCAGTGGTGGTTTTGCCACAGCCGCTCTCCCCCACCAGACCTAGGGTTTCACCTCTCTTCAATGTGAAGGTGACGCCGTCAACGGCTTTTACATCAGCTACTTTTCTCCTTAAGATGCCCCTGGTAACCGGGAAGTACATCTTCAGGTCTTTGACGTCCAAAATAGCGTCATCTTGCTGCGGGCTCACTTGTCCTCTCCTCAGTATTAGCATAGCAACTGATGTAGTGTTGGCCATGCAGATGTTTGAGCGGAGGCCAGGACTCTTGAAAACACCTTCCGACCTTGTAAGAGCACCGGGGTAGAAAGGCGCAGGTGGGTGGCATGTTAATCAGATTAGGCGGTAGGCCCTCAATAGGGACCAGTTTCCTGCCCTCCTCCTCATCCAGCCTGGGTATGCATTTGAGCAGTCCTATAGTATATGGATGGCGCGGCTTGCCGAATATATCCTTGGTAGTGCCTTCCTCGACGATGCGCCCGGCATACATAATATATATCCTCTGCGCATACCGAGCCACGACACCCAGGTTGTGGGTCACGATAACCAGCGAGGTCTTAAATCGCTCAACCATATCTTTCATCAGCTCTAATAGCTGTGCCTGGGTGGTTACATCCACAGCCGTGGTCGGCTCATCGGCGATGATTATCTTTGGGCTGCAAGAAAGCGCCATGGCAATCATCACCCTCTGCCGCATGCCGCCACTGAACTGGTGAGGATAATCATCAATGCGGCTCTTGGCACTGGGGATACCCACCATGCTGAGCAGTTCGATTGCCCTTTCCCTAGCCGCCTTCTTGCTCATCTTCAGGTGTAGCTCCAGCATTTCTGTTAGCTGCTGGTTAATGGTCAATACCGGGTTGAGCGAGGTCATTGGCTCCTGGAATATTATGGCTATCTTGGCACCGCGAATGGAACGCATTTCCGATCCGTGAGCCTTATACTTGAGCAGGTCCTGACCCTCGAAGATAACCTCGCCGCCGACAATTTCACCCGGCGTGGATATTAATTGCATTACCGATAGCTGGCTGACTGATTTACCACAGCCGCTCTCCCCCACCAGGCCGATTATTTCTTGCTCGTCTATGTGGTAGGAAATGCCGTCGACAGCCTTGACCACACCGCCCTCGGTGTTAAACTGGGTCTTCAGGTTTTCTACTTTCAATAATTCCGCCATTCTCTGTTCCTTATACTAGAGTAAGCCTCTGAGCCTGGGGTCGAGGGCATCCCTCAGGCCATCCCCCACTATATTGAAGGCAAATACCACCAGCGCAATGGCAATACCAGGCGCCAGCCAAAGCACCGGATTGTTCGCTAAATATCTATAGCCATCCCAAACCATTGCTCCCCAGGCCGCACCCGGTGGGTCGATGCCGATGCCGAGAAAGCTGAGCCCGGCTTCGGCCAGGATTAAAGCCCCCAGCTGCATCGTCACCAGCACTATCAGCGGCGGAAAGGCATTGGGCAGGATATGTCTAAACATCACGCGCGAGTTGCTGGAGCCCATAGCCCGTTGGGCCATGATATAATCATTTTCCTTGATGCTCAAGGTCAGTCCGTGTGTTACCCTGGCGTATCCAGGTATTATGGCGACGCTCAGGGCGATGATAACGACCCAGATGCCGCTAAAGTATTCTTTTAGCACGGCGGCAAGGAACAGGGCCAGTAAAAGCATCGGGAAGCACATAAGCGCGTCCATAGCCCTCATGATGACCATATTAAGAACGCCGCCAAAGTATCCGGCAATTATCCCCAGCGGAATACCAATGATGCCAGCAACCGTGACCGATATAAAGCCAACCATCAGCGCCGTCCTTGCGCCGTAGATGAGCCGGCTTAGCGTGTCTCTACCAAGAATGTCAGTGCCCATGAGGTGCTCCCCGCTCGGTTGAAGCAACGACTCACCCGCGTCTCCTAGCTCATAGGGGTCGTAGGGTGCCAGCAACGGGGCAAAGAAGGCGGCAATCACCAGCAACACTAATACCCCCAGCCCGAAGGTAACCAGCTTGCGCTCAAAGAATACCCGCCGAAAGCGCCGCCACTCGCTGACGCGGACTGGAGCTTCTGAGAAACCTATGTCGCTGGTATGTTTTTCTACCATGTTCTACACTCGCTAGCCATACCGTATCCTGGGGTCAAGCCAAGCATAGGATATATCAACAATCAAATTGACCATTAAGATTATGACGGCAAAGACCAAAGTAATGGCCTGTACCACTACGTAGTCCTGGCCAAAAATGCTGCTGACAAACAAACTGCCGACACCGGGAATGGCAAACACCCTCTCAACGAGCACCGAACCGCCAAGGATGATGCTGACACCAACACCCATCAGGGTAATAACCGGGATGAGGCTGTTTTTCAGCATATGCCTCATTACTACGACGCGTTCTCCTAGGCCCTTGGCCCAGGCGGTGCGAATATAGTCCTGCCGGGTAACCTCAAGCATGCTTGACCGCATCTGGCGCGCGTTAGCCGCCAAACCAAAAACAGCCAGACAAAAGACGGGCATAATCACCTGCCTGGTGCTCAACCAGAAATCATCCAGTGGCGAGGTGTAGCCCGATATGGGAAGCCAGCCGAGCTTGACGCCAAAAGCGTATATCAGCAATATCCCCAGCAAGAACACAGGGATGGTTAGACCGCCATATGTTAGAGGTGTGACTGTTTTATCTAACCATTTGCCCCGCCTCACAGCCGTGAGCATCCCCGCCAGGGCGCCGAAAACGGCACCAATTATCACGGCGAGAAAGCCCAGGTGAATGGTTATGGGGAAACGCTCAAGCATGAGCGTGCCCACATCCTCGCGGTAGAATATTGAGGTGCCGAAGTCTCCCCGGAAGATGCCCGCCACCCAGTTGGCGTATTGCACCATTATATGCTTATCCAGACCGAACTCAGCCCGGAGTCTATCAAGCGTTTCCGGGGGCATAGCTTCAAACTCCGCAGTCTGAGCCACGTAAATCAGTACTGGGTCGCCGGGCAGCAACCGCATGACAAAGAAAACAATCAGGGTCACCAGGATAAGAACGACCAACGCCTGTATCAGTCGCCGGATAATATATGTTGTCATATTAAACCCCGGTCGGCATTAAGAAATCTTCTTGGTCGGGCACAAACCTGTATTCAGTCCAGACCTCAAAGATTTGTCTAAGTAATCCGCAGTCTAGCTACTAGAAAAGAACTACTACTTTCTTCTTTGACGCCAGGTGATTCACCCCCGACCCCATTCCAGGGATGAGAATGAATCACCCGGCTTTCTTATTCAGGCTAGTTAATGCTCTTCCATCCAAGTGTCATACGGGGTCCAGATGACGCCGTGTATTGTGAAATAATCGCTGTGAACATAGAGCTGCATCACCGCCACGCTGACATCTCTCCAAAGTGGGATAATCATAGCATCCTCACCGGCCTGCTCTACTGCTTCCTTTATTTTATCCATTGCCTCAAATGCATCTGCATACTCGAGGCCCAGCGCCTCTTCGCATAGAGCTAGGTATTCGGGCGACTTATAGATGTTACCGGTCATGAAGGTCATCGGGTTGGGGCCAAAATGGACGAATATGTCGGTAGCGTCGGGGTTTATTCCGGACGCAGCTAATGCTAGGTCTTCCCAGCCCATCATAAAGAGAGAAACTATGTATCGGCCAAAGTCGGCAATATCCGGTTCAACAATGATGCCTACATCAGCCAGATTGGCCTGTAAAGCGGCGACAGCATCCCGTGCCGCATCGGTGGCCAGTATCGTGGTCTCGAAGCCACCGGCGTAGCCCGCATCTGCCAGCAACTCTATGGCCTTCTCCGGATCATACGGTCGGGGGTCATAACCCGGGACGTAACCCGGCCAATCCGAGGAAGCCATCTGATGAAGGGGTTCATACTTGCCAAATCCCAGCATCTCGGCTATGGCCTCGCGGTCAATGGCATACTCTATTGCCTCGCGTACCTTCTGATTGGCCAGTGGTGAGTCGGGGTCGCTGGAATTAGGCAAGAGCGACCAGAACATGCCAGCCAGGCCAGTCCCCCAGTTTACCGTAAGCCCCATTTCCTCTAAGTCAAGAAGACTTTGTACCTCTGATGCCTGTATCCACATATCCGCCTCTCCCGCCTCCATCGTGGCTGCGGCGGTCACGGGGTCTGGAATGTAACGGGCTTCGATACCATCAAGATAGGGCATGCCTTCCCGCCAATAGTTATCATTCTTGGCGTATCTGAGGACGACATCTCGTTGAAAATCAACAACTTCGAAGGCACCTGTCCCTACTGAGTTTGAGCGAGCCCAATCTATACGCTCTTCAAGAGTGTCGCCGGCATTTTCAAATGCTGTCGGCGAAATCATCATGACCCACCCGTAGTTTACGATCATGTACCAGGTGTATGCCGTAAGATGCATCGTGATAGTGTAATCATCAACAACTTCAAGGGACTCTATGAATTGACCATAAGGTAGCCTGCCCCCATCCAGTTGTAGCTGGAAGTTCCATCGGCATGCCTCGGCATTCCAGGGTGTCCCATCATGAAAGGTAACGCCTTCCCTCAGGTACCAGGTGATGGTCAGGTTATCCGGGTCGCTTTCCCAGGATGTAGCTAACACTGGGATTTGAATCCCATCTTCATCCCACTCGCATAATCTTTCTAGGCTGGGCAGGGCGTATATGCTGTCAGTAGGCATGAATTCCGGTGTATATCCTATATTCACTGGAAAGCCAGTCCCAATGACTTTCATGACGCCGCCGTATACCGGTCCTGCTGGTGGCTCCTCCTCTTCTTCCTCTTCCTCCTCGTCTACCGGTGGTGGTTCTTCCTCTTCCGTCGGACAGCCGAGAGAAAGCGCAACCAAGCTGAGAGCTAACAACAATACTAGCGAAATTAACAAAAACTTCTTCATTGCTAAACTATACCTCCTTTGTGAATTCCCCATTAAACTATTTTACCCCTACCTGAATCATTGTTTACCTCCTTTCTTTAAGTGAGGCTTTTTAGTTTTCAAGCTATTACATTTGGGTTAATTGTAATTATACTACCAGTATTTTGCTTGTCAATACTCTAAACAGAAAGCGATGCTGATAAGTTTGGCGCTTAGTATGCCAGAAAACGGCAAGCTGTGGCTCTATTTAGTAGGTACCATACTCTTTGGCAGCATCCATCACAGCACGCAGATTTTCGG
>JAGMCH010000006.1 GCA_023129255.1 Dehalococcoidales bacterium | reverse complement strand
CAGCTTGAGATTGGTTTTGATAACTACTCCACCTTACCCCTGGAGCTAGCCCTGGTCGACTGTGCCCAACCATCGGTTGAGGAAAGAGAAAGCCCCACCACCCAACCCGAATATCAACCTCCCCCACCGGTAAAAGAGGTCTCCCCACCCAAGAAGCAACCAGCTAAGCCCAAGGCAGAGCCACCGAAGGCAGAGAATATCCCCACCACCCCGCCAGAACTCCACAGTGAAATTGAGCGTTTGAGACTAAACTGGAGGCAAGTTATTGAGCAAGCGCCGGAGAGTTCCAAAAGAACGTCGGCTATTGCTATTCTCAGGAGCGCCGGGGTTAAACCGGTGACAATTGAAGGCGATACTGTGGTCTTAGCCTTTAGATATCCCATTCACAAGGAAAAATTGGAGACGGCTGAAAATCAACAGGTTGTCACAGAAATCATAAGCAACTTCCTGGGGCATCCCTGCCGTGTCCGCTGCATCCATGAGCCAGAAGATAATCACCTGGTGGAGGCAGCAAAAAGGATAGGTGCCCAGATTACCAGCGTGGAGGAGAAATGAACGAGTCTATGTTACGCCAAGCCCAGGAGCTTCAGGCAAAGTTAGCCAAGGCTCAACAAGAGCTAGCCGACCTTACCATTGAAGCCTCTTCAGGCGGAGGCGCAGTTAAGGTCACCATCACCGGCCAACTGAAAATACTGTCGGTAAAAATATCGCCTGAGGCGATAAACCCCGACGATGCCGAACTGCTGGAGGATTTAGTACTAACGGCGGTAACTGAAGCCATGGCCAAAGCCCAGGAACTTGCCGCCCAGCGCCTGGGTAAAATAACCGGCGGCCTTAAAATCCCAGGGCTAACCTGATACTGAGGCTGTTTATTTAGAGGTAGATTGAAGGGGCGGTAGCCCCTCTCCCCTAACCCTTTTATATCTTTTCCCACCCACCACCCTTAAGGAGGGGGGAGGCTGAAGGAGAGTTGAAGAAAGGCGAAGCCTCTTTTGGGCGGGTGGGAAGAAAAACTAAGGGGGACGGGGTTTTAAAAATCTAAAGGGGGGAGAGGTTGAACTCAAATCCTATACCTACCGCCGATGCGGTATCCAAGCTTATACAGGAACTAAATAAACTACCCGGCATCGGACCGAAGAGCGCTCAGCGCCTCGCCTACCACCTGCTCCGCGCTCCAGAGGAACAATCCAAGTTGTTGGCTGACGCCGTACTGTCGGTAAAGCAGAAGACCAGGCTGTGCTCCGTTTGTTTTAACATCACTGAAGCTGACCCCTGCCTCATCTGCCGCAGCCAGCAGCGAGACCAAACTAAAATCTGCATCGTGGAGCAACCGCAGGATATTCTGGCTCTGGAGCATACCAGGATTTATAACGGGCTGTATCATGTCCTCCATGGCGCTATTTCCCCCACCGAGGGAATAGGCACCGAAGATATAAGAATCAAAGAGCTTATGGAGCGGCTAAAGGACGGCTCAGTAACTGAGGTCATCCTGGCCACCAACCCCACATTAGAGGGGGAGCAGACCGCCATGTATCTAAACAAGCTGATTTCCCCCCTTGGCATCAAGGTTACCCGCCTCGCCCGGGGACTGCCCTTCGGCACCGAACTGGAATACGCCGACGATGTTACCCTCACCCGAGCTATTGAGGGCAGGCAGGAGTTTTAGGTTTCTATAAGTACTAAAGGGAGGTGAAAAATGACCTTATCAGAACTTATTGACACAATTGTTTCGTCATCAAAGGAAGAATGGCACAGTATGGCGTGTTGGGGAGCTATGAGTGGCCCTTCATATCGTGATAAACTTGAATTTTCCTATCATTATGAAGGACAGCCAAACGTATTGCATTCCGTCTCACATGGTATGGTCGCCTCTTATAAACCAGATTTATCAATAACGCTAGCTTGGGGATTAACAGCTAATGATGACTTCAAAGAACCTTGGGCGAATAAATTCCCTGACCCTAAAGCATCGAGTCACTACGCTGATATATTCTTCAACAACGCTTTGGTTTACCGGGTATTATACGTTGTAGTTGATGGCGGTGGAGCAAAACTACCCATACCTAAAAGCAGAACCGAATTACTTGTTCCAAACGATTATTCAACCTTTGTTAGCTTGTTGGACGACATTGACACCTACACATCCCAATATAATCAATATTTTAGTCAAGCGGGATTTAAAACTATTGATATTCCATGGCCCGAGTTGTGATACCAATAATAGTGATTTCTTATGTCTAAGCCGCGAACTTATCAAACCGAAGCCATAATCATCAAGAAGACCAAGCTGGGGGAGGCGGATAGAATCCTTACCCTCTATACCCCCCACCTGGGCAAGATTCAGGCGGTAGCCAAGGGGGTCAGGCGCCCCAGAAGCAAGATGTCGGGGCACCTGGAACTGCTCACCCACAGCCTGATTTCGCTGGCTCGTGGTCGGAACCTGGATATCGTAACCGGCAGCCAGACCATCAATAGCTTCTTGCCCTTAAAAAGCGACCTGGAGCTTGCTTCCTACGCCCTCTATGCCACCGAGCTGGTCAACCAGTTCGCCGCCGATGATGTGGAAGACTATCCCGTTTTCCAGCTACTGCTGGAGACCCTGCACCGCTTAAGCCAGGGCGGCGATAACGAACTGGTCTTGCGCTACTTTGAACTGCACTTGCTAGATAAGGTAGGCTACCGTCCTCAATTAGAGCAGTGCGTCTCATGCCACTCCATACTAAAAGACGCCACCAATTCATTCTGCCCCAGCGCCGGTGGCATGCTCTGCCCCACCTGCAGCCAGAGCCAGCCGCTAACCTATCCCCTTTCGGCAGAGGCACAAAAAGTGCTGCGCTCATTACAGAACAACGACTATGACACCGCCAGCAAACTAAAAATAAACCCAGAACTAGCCCATCAGCTGGAGATGGTGATGAGGAATTACCTCAGATACCTCCTGGAAAGAGAAGTAAAATCAGCCGCCTGGCTGGATACCCTCAGAGAACAAACAGGGCAAGCAGCCTTTAGCCAAACCGCTCCACCATAGAATAAAGATAAAAAAAGCAGATGATATACCGCTGAGAGGTTGGAACTCTCAGCTTTTTGCTATATACTAAGTAAAATAAAATGGCATCCAGATTAGACCGAATAGCTCAACAGCGCCGGCAAAAGCTTGACCGAATTCGCCGTCGTGGCATCGAGCCTTATCCCTATGGCTATCACCGCAGCCACACCACCGAGCAAGCCTTAGCCCTGCTCGAAACACAGGAGGAAAGGAGCCAAGAAGGAGCGACAGTCAGCCTTGCCGGACGTATTATGGCTAACCGGCCGATGGGCAAAATTTCCTTCCTTGACCTGCGCGACGGCTCAGGGAAGATTCAGCTATGCTTATACAAAAACCGCCTCAGCGAGGAGAGCCTCGAGCTATTTCAGGACTTAGATATCGGCGACATTATCGGGGTCAGCGGCAAGCTCTTCCGCACCAAGAGCGGAGAGCCAACCCTTGAGGTGGAAAGCCTTACCCTGCTGGCTAAGTCGCTCCAGCCATTGCCGGAAAAGTGGCACGGGCTGGCTGATGTGGACAAGCGATACCGCCAGCGCTACCTTGACCTCATCGCCAATGCCGAGACCAAAGAGACTTTCCAAGTCCGCAGCCGGATTATTGCTGCCATCCGTGACTTCCTCAACCAGCGCGGATTCCTGGAGGTAGAGACGCCGGTGCTTCAGCCATCAGCCGGGGGCGCCCTAGCCCGCCCCTTCACCACCCACCACCATGCCCTTGACCAGGATTTCTACCTCAGGATTGCCCCTGAGCTTCATCTCAAGCGACTGCTCATCGGCGGCTTTGACAGGGTCTATGAGCTGGGTCGCATCTTCCGCAACGAGGGCGTCTCCACCAAGCACAACCCCGAGTTCACCATGCTGGAAAGCTACGAAGCCTACGTTGACTATAATGATGTCATGAGCATGGTGGAGGAGATGGTGTCTGAAGTCTGCCAGCAGGTCCTGGGCAGTGATAAGGTCGAGTTCGGCGGTGAAATTATTAACCTCAAGCCGCCGTGGCAGCGCCTGGAACTGCGCCAGGCAATTAAAAAATACGCTGGCATTGACTTTGAGAAATATCCTGATGCCGATTCGCTAAGGGCGGAGATGCTAAAGCTAAAAATGGAGGTTGACCCGCAAAAGGACAGGGGCAGGCTGATAGACGAGCTTATCTCAACCTTCGTCGAGCCAAACCTAATGCAGCCCACCTTCCTTGCGGACTACCCGGTGGAAATGTCACCGCTAGCCAAGACCAAGCCCGATAACGACCGCCTGGTGGAGCGCTTTGAAGCCTTTGCCGGCGGAATGGAGATTGCCAACGCCTTCACCGAGCTCAATGACCCCGTAGAGCAAAGGGAGCGCTTTGTAAGGCAACAAAAGGAGCGCCAGGTAAAAGACGAGGCAGAAGAGACCATTGACCAGGATTTTCTGCTGGCGCTGGAATATGGTATGCCCCCCGCCGGCGGGCTGGGTGTGGGCATCGACCGCCTGGTAATGCTCTTAACCGGCCAGCAGTCAATCCGTGAGGTTATCCTGTTTCCACAGCTTAAGGAAAAACCATGAGGGTTATTCAAATGAAAAACCTTCTGTCTGCTGTGAAAGAGGCTTTAGAACAGGGAAATTGGTATGCAGCGTTATTTATGGCATTGGCACTTCCAGATATATGTGGCAACATTCAATATCCCCAACTAAAGTCAGAACAAAGATATGTTCAGTGGTTCAACAAATACCCAGGTTGTAAATATATACATGAAGTTGGGGCGGATGGACAAAAACACGTTTTTTTGTCAGGGGAAGATTGCTATGCTCTTCGTTGTTCGCTCTTACATGAAGGATCAGACGTTATAAGTCACCAACGTTGCAGAAAAGTTTTAGACAGCTTTCTCTTTTTAACCAAAGGCTCTCACTGCAATTATTGTGATGTGAACGGTCGCACTTTTTTGCAATTAAATGTTGGTGAATTCTATAAAGACATTTGTAATGCCGTAGAGAACTGGCTAGATGACATTGCTAGTGATAATTCTATTCAAAAAGAGCTTTCTAATATGATAACAATACACACTTCAGGCGTAACTAAAGACGGAATACACTTTGGGTAGATTACTATTGAAATCATATAATAATGGAGAAAACATTAGGAGTTTTAGAGGGACGAAGTCCCTCTTATAAAACCCATTCCCCCTCCCTTGTAAGGGAGGGGGATAAAGGGGGAGGGTTGCTAATCAATTTTATGAGGGAAAATCATGTCGCTTATACCAGCTTTTGAGATAGGGGTGTGGAACGCCTGGATTTTCATGAGCAGCTTCCTGCTGCAATGGCTGGCTATTATTATTGCCGGGAAAAACGTAGCCCAAAGAAGCGGGCATCCTGCCGATATGAAAAAAAACCAGGCTGAGAAGCGGGCGGGCATAATAGGCAACTCAATCTGGCTCTTGGCCACACTCTACTCCATTTTCCTACCCCTTAAACTAGGGACGGTCTGGTTTTACATCGGTCTGGCCGTTTTCCTCATCGGACTAGTGATACTAGCGATAGCGACAGTAAACTTCGCCACCGCGCCGGCGGAGAAACCAGTCACGCGAGGAGCATATTATTTCTCACGGCACCCACTTTACTTATCCATGTTTATAATTTATATCGGCACCAGCATCGCTACCGCTTCATGGCTGTTTTTCCTGCTGGGCGTAGCCAATATTTTCTGGATGCGAACGGAGACGCGTGTGGAGGAAAGATACTGTCTTGAGAGATATAATAAAGACTACCGTGAATATATGAATAGAACACCAAAATACCTGGGAATACCCAAATCATAAGGAGGAAAATGTCGCTTATACCAGCCTTTGAGATAGGTATATGGAACGCCTGGATATTCTGGGTATTACAGTTTTTATCAATGATTATTCCTGATTTTTTTATGAACAAAGAAGTAAAAGAAAGAACGAAAAGGGCGACCCAATTCGTACCGTTCAGTAGGACTGAGAAGGTCCTGGCTTACTCTACCCATGTAGTCATTATGCCTATTGCTATTATCTACTCTATCTTTCTGCCGTTGCAAATAGGTACCGCTTGGTTTTATATAGGTCTTGTTATTTTCATCTCAGCTTTGGTTATGAGCCTCATGACCACTATAAGCTTTGCTACTACCCCAGTTGATAAGCCAGTTACCAGTGGGATTTACCGGATTTCAAGACACCCCATATACTTTAGCGGCTTCTTGCTTAACCTGAGCATAGGCATAGCCTGTGCTTCCTGGGTTCTTCTGCTATGCGCAGTGCTATGGATAGTCTTCTTCCATATTGTTGTCCCTACAGAAGAACGTTTCCTTATCGGCCAGTATGGCGATGCCTATCGTGAATATATGAATCGGACTCCAAGATGGATAGGAATACCCAAATCAGGGTAGAATTGAAGCGAAGGAAGAAAGTCTATGCTTGACCTTAAATTTATCCGGGAAAATATAGACCAAGTAAGGCAGGCGGTAGCCAACCGCCAGGATACTGCCCCTCTGGATGAAATCCTTGACCTTGATAGTGAGCGCCGTCAGAAGCTCCTTGAGCTGGAAAGCCTGAGACACCAGAGAAAAGAGGCAGCCCGGGAAAGGAAAGCCGACAGGGAAACTATCGAGGAAGGGCGTGACCTGCGTGCCATGATAAAAGGGCTGGAGGAAGAAGTCCGCAGCCTGGATAAGCAAATTGAGGAACTCCTATTACAGGTGCCCAATATTCCTCAGCCAACGGTGCCCGTGGGTAAAGACGAAGGGGATAATCCAATAGTCCGCTCCTGGGGGGAGCCAAGGAGCTTTGACTTTAAGCCTGCTCCCCACTGGAAGCTGGGGGAATCCCTGGGTATCATCGACTTTAAGCGGGGGGTAAAGCTAGCCGGCACCCGCTTCTATGTGCTCAAAGGGTTAGGCGCCAAACTGCAGAGAGCCATCATCTCCTTCATGCTCGACCTCCACACTGCCGAGCACGGCTACCAGGAAGTATATCCGCCGTTCATGGTCAAGAGGGAATGCATGGTCGGCTCGGGCAACCTGCCTAAATTCGCCGATAACCTGTACCATGATGAAGAGGACGACCTCTGGTTCGTGCCTACGGCTGAGGTGCCCATCACCAACCTCCACCGCGATGAAATTATCCCGCCGGGAGTCCTGCCCATTTACTATGTCGCTTATACCGCCTGTTTTCGGCGGGAGAAAATGTCGGCGGGAAAGGATACCCGGGGCATAAAACGAGGTCACCAGTTTGATAAGGTGGAGCTATATAAATTCACCGAGCCGACTGCCTCCGACGAGGAACTGGAGAAGCTGGTGAGCGATGCCGAGCAGGTCTGCCAGAAGCTGGGGCTGCCCTATCGGGTTAAGCAGCTTTGTACTGCCGACTTGGGCTTCGCCGCACAAAAAGCCTATGATATTGAAATGTGGGCTCCCGGCTGCGAGGAGTGGTTGGAGGTAAGCTCCTGCTCCAACTGCGGAGATTTTCAAGCCCGCCGAGCCGACATCCGTTACCGCCCAGCGTCTGACGCCAAGCCCCAGTTTGTCCACACCCTCAACGGCTCAGGGTTAGCCCTGCCCCGCGTCCTCATCGCCATACTGGAGAACTACCAGCAAGCCGACGGCTCTATTTTAGTCCCCGAAGTGCTCCAGCCCTATGTGGGACAGAAGGTGATAAAATAGGACAAATCGTACACGGAGTCAAAGAGGGGCTTTGCCCCTCTTAAATTTTACTCCCCCTCTCCTTGATAGGAGAGGGGGACACAGGGGGTGAGGTAGATAAAAATCCCTTACGGGGTTATTCCGCTCCAAACCCCACCCCGAAAAAGTCTTCTTTCCCACCCGCCCGCCCTCGAGGGGGCGCAGGTCGAAGACTCTTCGAGGGAGGAAGGTAGATAATATCACGCTGCCCACGCTATAATTAACTCGCTATGAGCACCAAAGTAATTAAGACCGATTGCATACTGTGTGTCTGGGGGTGTGGCATAAACGCCTATGTTGAAGATGGCAAACTGGTCAAAGTAGAAGGCATGGCTGAGCACCCGCTAAATCAAGGTAGCCTGTGCCCCAGAGGCAAAGCCCTGGTGGACTATGTCTATTCGCCGGACCGCCTTAAATACCCGATGAAAAAAGTAAACGGGGACTGGAAACGCATCTCCTGGGACAAGGCGCTGGAGATAATAGCCGCCAAACTACAACAGATTAAGGATAAGTATGGCGCTAGAGCACTGGCTATCTTCTGCGGCTCAATAGGGGTGGAAAACTATGAGCTGGCTGCCTTCGCCCGCCGCTTTCGTGGTGCTTACGGCACGCCAAACTTCCTCTCGGTAGAGAGTAACTGCTACCGCTCCCGCATCCTGGCTCACCAGCTGACCTTCGGCACCTTCCTCCAGGAAGAGCCGGAAAAAGCAAAGTGCGTCATCCTGTGGGGGCATGACCCCGATAGCTCAAGGCCACCATTAGCCCGGCAAATCCATCAAGCCCTGGATAAGGGGCTGGAACTGATTGTCGTCAACCCCAAGCGTACCCCTCTGGCAAAAAGAGGTCGGCATATCCCGATAAGACCGGGAACCGACTGTGCCCTGGCTCTAGGCATGCTAAATGTCATCATCTCCCAGAACCTTTATGATAAGGAATTTGTGGCAAAGCATACTATTGGCTTTGATAAGCTGGCGGAGCATGTCAAGCAATACCCCCCAGAGAAGGTAGAAAGGATAACCGGGGTGCCGGCGGCTGATATTGAGAGGATTGCCCGAATATTTGCCACCGCCCAATCAGCCTCCATCGTTCAGGGCGTCTGCGCTCTGGACCAGCAGATAAACGGACTGCAGACCAACCGCGCTCTGGCTATCCTTCAGGCGGTAACCGGAAACATTGACCAGCCCGGCGGCTGGGTTGCCGTCCCCTTCCCCCGACTGGGCAGCCTCCACATCAAGGTTGAAGAAGAACCCATTGGCGCTGCCGAGCACCCCCTCTTCTACCAATTGTGGGGGCGGCAATCTCCCTATGGTCAAGCGATGTACCTGGCTGATGCCGTGCTTGACCACAAGCCGTATCCCATCAAAGC
>JAGMCH010000059.1 GCA_023129255.1 Dehalococcoidales bacterium | reverse complement strand
GTGCCACCGATAAATCCGTAGGCTGCGGTTCTGCCCCCCATCTTGTGGATAGACCGTGACACGTCTATACCCTTACCCCCGGCATAGCGGTGCAGCCGGGACCAACGGTTAGGCCCATCCATCACCAGTCCATCCACAGTAATGTGCTGGTCAAGGCTGGGATTAAGGGTTATGGTGGCAATCGTAGCGTTTTTCATTTCATATTTCCGTTTGGCTATTATGGAATAAAAAATAGGTTTAATCAAGGTGCTGTTTGTCTTTACCGTTACTGGAGGGTATAATTGGTAAACGCTTTGGTGGAGCTAGAATATTGCCTTGGTTCTATTATGTAGGCAGAGTAATAGTCAGGATGCTGTTTATCCTCCTGACTCGATGTCAGGTCAAGGGTAAGGAAAATGTCCCGCGCCAGGGACCTCTACTAGTGGTCGCCAATCACCTTAATCTGGCCGACCCGCCTCTGCTTGGGGTTGGCCTGGGCAGAAGAGCGATATTTATGGCTAAAGAGGAGCTATTTCGTTCCCGGTTCTCGGCTTACTTCATCCGTGGCTTCGGTTCCTTCCCGGTACATAGAGGGAAACTGGATAGGAAGGCAATACGCCAATCAGAGCAGGTGTTAACTGATGGTCTGGCTTTGGTTATGTTCCCTGAGGCATCAAGGAGCAGGAGCGCTCAGCTTCAGCCAGCTTTCCCCGGCTCGGCGCTAATAGCCATGCGTAGTGGCGTCCCTATTCTTCCGGTAGGCATCACCGGCACCGAGAAGATTAAGGGCTTGTCTTGGATACTGCGCCGCCCCCGTATAACAGTCAATATTGGTCAGCCCTTTCATCTGCCGCCGGCTGGTAGTAAATTGACTAAGGATGGGCTGGCTGAGCATACCGATTTTATAATGGAGCGCATAGCTGAACTCCTCCCCCCTAAGTATCGGGGGAATTATGCCGGGAAGGAAACCAGAAGGCATGAAGATTGAGAAAACGAGCGAAATAGGTTTTTGCTTTGGGGTTAAGCGAGCCATTGATATCTTGGAAAAGGTTTCCCGTGAGCGCGGTGGGGTGGAGACACTGGGTGCGGTGGTGCACAACCAGCAGGTATTACAAAGGCTGGCTGAGATTGGGGTTAGGGTAGCCCGGAGTATAGATGGTATACGGGGTGATATGGTGGCTATTAGCTCCCACGGGGTAGCCCCAAAAGTAGAGGAGGAGATTCAGGCTCGGCATATTGGCATCGTTGATACCACCTGCCCCTTCGTTCACCGGCTCCAGACGGCAGCCCGCAGGTTAGCCGAGAACGGTTTTTTTGTCATTATATATGGTGATGCCGACCATACTGAGGTTAAGGGCGTTCTCGGTTGGGCTGATGGCAAGGGGCTGGCTACCCTGGATGAGAAGGTTGTCTCCAGGCTAGACCCTTTACCTCGCCGTTTGGGAGTGCTATCTCAGACCACCCAGATACCAGCCCATTTCGCTGAATTTGTCAAGAGGCTCATTGACGGCGCCTTTAGCAAAGACTCCGAGCTACGCATTATTGATACCATATGTCATGATATCAGAAAACGGCAGGCTCAAGCCCTTGAGCTGGCGGGTAGGGTGGACTTGATGCTGGTTATCGGTGGGCATGGCAGCGCCAATACCAACCGCCTGGCTGAGTTATGTTCTAAGGCTACCGAGACCTATCTCGTTGAGACGGCGGAAGAAATCAAACCATCCTGGTTTCAGGGCAAACAGAATATAGGGGTAACTTCCGGAGCCTCCACTGCCGAGCCGACCATAAATGAAGTATTAGCCAGGCTGGAAGCCCTGGCTTAAATGGTTACAGCCCCATCTCCTGAGCCACTATCTCCCGGTAGAAGCTGGCATCGCCAAAGCTGACCTCAGCCGCTTTAGCCCGCCGGGTATAGTATTGTAAATCGTGGTCTATGGTAACGCCAATGGCACCGTGGATTTGGTGTGCCAGAGCCATAACCCGCTGGCAGGCTTCTCCTGCCCACGCCTTGGCAATGGCTACCTCCTGGGTGCAGGGAAGACCCTCGCTCAGCATCCAGGCGGCTTGATAAGTGGAAAGCCTGGTGCCATCAACATCAGTTGCCATGTCGGCGCAATAGTGCTGGATAACCTGAAAGCTACCGATGGGGCGGTCATACTGCTTTCTTTCCTTGGCATAATCAACCGTCATGTCCAGTGCCTGCTGGATACAGCCCACCATCTCGCAGCATTTAGCCACTGCCGCTCGCTGGATTATTTTCTGCACCTCTTGCCACCCCTGGTTTAACTCACCCAGGATGTTCTCCTTGGGCACCTTTAACTGGTCAAAGACTACCTCGCATAGCTTGTCGTTAGCAATAGTCTTTAACACGGTATGGCTTATGCCCGGGCTTTTGGCATCGACGATAAATATGGTAATCCCCTCCTCAGCCTTGGATTTTGCCTCGGTTCTGGCTACCACCAGCATGTAATCGGCAACATTAGCATCGGGGACAAAGAGCTTGGTGCCATTTATAATATAGTCATCCTTATTAGCGGTAGCCTTGGTTTCAATGCCGCCGGCATCATAGCTGGCGCTGGGTTCGGTCAGGGCTAAGGTGAAGATTGCCTCACCGTTGGCTATCTTGGGTAGATATTCCTGTTTCTGCTCCTCGCTTCCGATATCTAGAATGGATAGTCCGCCGAGAACCACCGTGGAGAAGTAGGGACCGGGCAGGCAAGCCCTGCCCATTTCCTCCAGCAGTATTGCCAGGTCAAGGAAGCTCATATCGCTGCCGCCGTATTTTTCGGGGAAGGCCAGCCCCATCCAGCCCAGCCCGGCCACTTCCTTCCATAACTCCGGTGAGTAGCCCTCCTCACTCTCCTCTATCTCTTTGACCACCGTTTTGGGCAACTTATCGGTCAGAAAATCGTGAGCCATAGTCTTTAGCATTTCCTGTTCTTCAGAGAGAGCTAAATCCATTATCATTGCCTCCTATCAGTCTACTAATCAATTCACTGGGTGGGTAGCTCCAGCTTTCTTAACGCCAGGATGTTTTTCAGAATCTCTGAGGTGCCAGCCTGGAGGCTATAGCCCTTAGATGACAGATACGAGTGATAGGCCATGCCTTTCATCGGCACCCACTTGGATTGGGGCGAAAGCTGTCCATAAAGCCCCAATATCTCTATAGCCGTGCTAGCCAGGTGCTGTTCAAAGGCGGTGCCGTAGGCCTTGGACATTGATGATTCCCAGTTGGGGGCACGACCCTCGTCCATAATCGTGGCCACACGATACATATGCAGACGCCCAATCTCAAACTCTATTTTAAGTTGAGCTAATTGCGAACGAATTAGCGGGTCTTGGGATAGCGGCTTCCCGTTGCGCTTGGTTTCCTTGGTGTATTGGATGAGGGCTGCAAACAGGGGATAGTTAGCCATCAGCCGCTCCATCCCGCTTCTCTCGTAGTCAAGCTGGTTCAAAACCTGGTAAAAGCCCTTGTTTTTCTCTCCTATCAGGCATTTCTTGGGAATACGCACGTTTTCGAAAAAGACTTCGTTAAAGTGCTCACCGCCGGTAATATCTACTATCGGTTGAACACTAACCCCGGGCAAGCTGGTCTCAAAGAAGAACTCGCTAATCCCCCGGTGTTTGAGGGCATCGGGGTCGGTCCTAGCTACCAGGTAAATCCAGTTCATATGGCCGCCGCCGCTGGTCCATGTCTTCTGCCCATCAATGACATAATAATCGCCGTCCTCAACGGCTTTAGTCTTGAGTGAGGCGAGGTCACTGCCGGCGTCGGGCTCGCTCATGCCCAGACCGACATAGGCTTCGCCCCTTAAAATCATGGGCAGTAATTCCCTCTTTTGCTCCTCAGTGCCGTAGTGAACGATGGCACCCCCTATCTGGCGGTCGGCGAACCAGTGGCAGGCAGCCGGCGCTCCGTAGCGCAGCATCTCTTCAGTTAAGATGAGCCGGTCGGCGAAGGAGCGTTCCTGCCCTCCATTCTCCTTGGGCCAGGTTAGACCAATCCAGCCTTTCTTTGATACCCTTTTGGTAAACTCCGGGTCATGACCCATTATCCAGGCATCGCAGCTCGGCTCCCATAGTCCTTGCTTTAACTCGTCTTCCAGAAATTCACGAACTTCTTGTCTGAATTTCTCCTGCTCCTCGCTCAATCTAAAATCCATACTCAGTTCTCCCTTCCTGCGGTCGGTCTTAATTCATCCCTTTGAAGTCCGAAATATAAGTGGGGTTAAGTTCCCCGTATTGCCAGGCAGGTCACGGTTCTGGAAATGCCAGCGATGGGGTGGATTTTTCCTGTAACTAGGTCGCCGATATCGTTCAGGCTTTCTCCTTCCATTATAGAGATTATATCATAGGGACCAGTTACAATATCAACCGATTTTATCCCCTTTAGCCGTTCCAGAGCAGTGGCCACTTCCTTATTTTTGCCTACTGCTGTTTCAATCA
>JAGMCH010000058.1 GCA_023129255.1 Dehalococcoidales bacterium | reverse complement strand
TCCCCTGGGAGATAATGAAAATCCTGGCCGATACTGACCTGTTCGGTGTCTATATTCCTGAAGAGTATGGGGGGTTGGGTGGTGGCATTCTCGACCTGTGTCTGGTGGTGGAAGAGCTGAGCCGGGTGTGTAGTGGGGTGGCCGTCAGCTATGCCGCCAGCGGCCTGGGAACTTTAACTCTGCTCCAGTATGGGGCTGAGGAGCAGAAGCGGAAGTACCTGCCCGACATTGCCAGCGGCAGGAAACTGGCTGCCTTCGGTCTGACCGAGGCAACCGCCGGCAGCGATGCTGGTGGTATACAGACCACCGCTACGCGCACCAGCGGCGGATATATCCTTAACGGCACCAAACAATTTATCACCAACGGCGGTGAGGCGGAGGTCTATACTGTTATTGCCTTGACTGATAAGGAGAGGGGACCTCGTGGCGCCAGTGCTTTCCTGGTAGAGAAGGGTGCGCCAGGCTTCTCCTTCGGCAGGAAAGAGAAGAAGCTGGGCATTCGCGCTTCTGCCACCAGGGAGCTGGTTTTTGAAGATTGTTTCGTCCCCGAGGAGAATATAATTGGTCGGGAAGGGATGGGATTTATTCTGACCATGAAGCTGCTAGACTACTCCCGTCCCGGATTAGGCGCTCAGGCGTTGGGGCTGGCTCAGGGGGCACTGGAAGCAGCCGTGGACTATGCCAAAAAGCGTGTCCAGTTTGGACACCCCATTTTTGCTCAGCAAGCCGTCCAGCAAATGTTAGCCGATATGGCTATAGAGGTGGAGGCATCCAGAGCGCTGGTCTACGCTACTGCCCGAATGATAGATAGCGGGGCGAAGGGTTTTACCCAGGAATCGGCAATGGCTAAGGTTCTTGCCTCGGACACGGCGATGAGGGTTACTACCAACGCCATGCAGGTTTTTGGCGGTGTTGGCTACATGCGTGATTATCCCATTGAGAAGATGTTTAGGGACGCTAAAATCACCCAGATATATGAAGGTACCAATCAGGTGCTGAGAAATGAGATCGCCTTTGCGCTGAGGAAGAAAAAGTGGTGAGGGACTGCATAGTGAGGTTCCCCCTGAGCTTGACCTAGCTATACGGCTCTGCCTATAATAGGTTGACTTCCATTGGGGGGGGGTGGGTGATGCAGATAAATGTAGCCCAGCAGCTTAGGTCATCTATAGGTTCAATACGGGATTATGAAGTTAAGCAGGTTATCGATGTTATCGGTGATGGCAAAGGTAGCCTGGTTCAGGGCAAGGTTAGGTTGATGCGCACTGACCAGGGTATCTTGGTTAAGGGCAGGCTGGATATCGAGGTTAAACTTACCTGCGGCCGCTGTTTGAGCTTATTCGGTTGCCCTCTGGCTCTGGATATTGAGGAGGAATATTTTCCGACTACCGATGTAGTTAGTGGTGCTCCCCTGTCCTTGCCTGAGGAGTTTGGCGGTTTCACCATTGATGAGCATCACGAGCTTGATTTAACTGAGGCGATACATCAGTATGCGCTACTGGCTATGCCTATGAAACCACTTTGTCGTGAGGATTGTGCCGGGTTATGTCCCCATTGCGGTCATAATCTTAACCTGGGAGCTTGTAATTGTCCGCCTCAGGGAGCCGACCCTCGCTGGTCTGAGCTGAGCCGGTTGGCTTCGGCTGGCAATGACTTGATGAGTGAGGAGAAAGGAACGCAGTAGATTATGGGAGCTTTACCCAAACGAAAATATGCTAAGGCGCGTCAGGGTAAGAGGCGTACTCATTTTAGGTTAACCTTACCCCCTCTGGACTATTGCCCTCAGTGTCATAGCCTCAAGCTATCTCACCATGCTTGTCCTACTTGTGGGAGCTATGGTGGCAGGGAGGTCATCAAGGTCGAAAGCCCGAAGAAGAAGGCTGGTTGATGACCTATGGCTGGCAACAAGGTCGGAGCTGTTTTCCTGGTTATCTCGTTTTTAAATATTTGAGGGAGGATGGCTGTGGGTGAGCCAATGAAGGCGGCCTATGTCTTTCCCGGGCAGGGTGCTCAGTGGGTAGGCATGGGGCGTGACCTTTACCATAATTTTGATTCGGCTAAAGCCGTCTTTGAACAGGCTGATGAGGCTCTGGGGTTCCCCCTGTCCCGATTATGCTTTGAGGGTCCAGAGGATGAGCTTCGCCAGACTATCAATGCCCAGCCAGCAATAGTAACTATCAGCTTTGCCTGCTTGGAGGCTACCCGTAATATGAGCGCTGGCAATGGATTACCGCTGGCTAGCTTTGTTGCCGGTCATAGCCTGGGTGAATATACGGCGCTGGCAGCGGCTGGGGTGCTTGATTTTGCCACCACTGTGTATCTGACTCGGGAGAGGGGGCGGCTAATGCATGAGGCAGGGCAGATAACCCCCGGCGGCATGGTGGCAATAATTGGGCTTGACGAGCCGGCGCTGGCTGAGGTGTGTGAGCAGACTGGCACCCGCATTGCCAATATTAACTGCCCCGGCCAGATAGTAATTAGCGGCGCCGAGGACAATTTGAACCAGGCTACGGATTTGGCTAAAGCCAGAGGAGCATATCGCGCTATTCCGTTGCAGGTAAGCGGCGCCTTTCATACGCCACTGATGCAGCCGGCTGTTGATGGCATGGCTGAGATTATAGCTACCCTTTCCTTTACCGAGCCAGCCATTCCCATCATAGGTAATACTACCGCTCAACCGCTGACCACTGCCGAATCGGTTAAGCAAGAGCTTCTGGAGCAACTATGTAATTGTATTCAGTGGCAGCGTTCTGTAGAGTATATGGCGGGTGATGGGGTGTCTACCTTTATTGAGCTCGGACCGGGGAGAGTGCTGGCTGGTCTAATCAAGCGTATAGATAAGAATGTCAAAATTCTGAATATAGGTGATGCCGAGGCGGTTAATAATATTAATGGCTGAGTAGGGGGGAGATTGAAGGGGCGAAGCCCCTTCTACCTTTTATATCTTTTCCCACCCGCCGCCCTTAAGGGGGGATAAGAGGGAGAGTCCAAGAGAGGCGAAGCCTCTCTTATACAACTACTTCCCCCTCTCCTTTGAAGGAGAGGGGGATACAGGGGGAGAGGTAGAATGAACCTTTCTACTAAAGTAGCTATAGTCACTGGCAGCGGTCGGGGCATTGGGCGGGCGATTGCCCTGAAACTGGCTGAGGTCGGGGCAACGGTGGTGGTCAATGATGTCGGCGATGCCAAGCCGGTTGAAGCCGTAGCCGGGGAAATCAAAGCCATGGGCAGAGAGTGCCTGCCGGTTATGGCTGATGTCAGCTTAAGTTCAGATGTCGCCCGGCTGGTGGAGGAGACTTTAGCCGCCTACGGGCGGATTGATATTCTGGTGAATAATGCCGGCATTAACCGCGACCAGCTCCTGCTACGGATGTCGGAGGAGGACTGGGATAAGGTGTTAGCTGTTGACTTAAAGAGCGTCTTCCTCTGCACCAAAGCCGTGTTGAGGCATATGGCTAAACAGCGTTGGGGTAGAATTATCAGCATTTCCAGTATTGTTGGTATCATGGGCAACAAGGGGCAGGCTAACTATGCTGCAGCCAAGGCGGGCATTATTGGCTTTACCCGTACCATTGCCAAGGAGGTCGCCTCCCACGGCGTCACGGTTAATGCTGTTGCCCCCGGCTTTATTGATACCGAGATGACACAGCGACTTAAGGAGGAGTGGAAGCAGGAGCTGAAAAGGCACATCCCTCTGGGTGACTTTGGCTCTCCCCGCGATGTAGCTGAGGCGGTCGCCTTTCTGGCTTCTGAAGAGGCGAAGTATATCACGGGGCAGGTTCTGGGGGTGGATGGGGGCATGTAGTATCCCGGCTGTGACCTATTGCGTAATTAAAATGAAATGCTATAATAATAGGTTGACTTTGGGGGATAATCTATGGGGGTACGGCGGAAAGCTCGGGTGATAGCCCTTCAGGCATTGTATGAGGTCGACTCTGTAGGGCACGATATAGAGAGCGCCTTAGCCCATTTTCTGGCTGATGGAAGGCTGTCTGAGGAGAGTGCCGCCTTTGCCCGAGAGCTGGTCAGTGGTGTTATCCAGAATAAGGGGAAGATTGACCAGCATATCAAGAAATTTGCCCCTGCCTGGCCAGTGGAGCAGATACCTATCGTGGATAGGAATATTCTGAGGCTTGCAATATTTGAAATTTTACTTGATAATAATGTGCCGATTAAGGTAGCCATAAATGAGGCGGTCGAGTTAGCCAAAATGTTTGGCAGTGATAATTCGTCAAAGTTTGTTAACGGAGTTCTAGGCTCGGTTAGCGCACTTGTCGCTAGAAAATAGGGAGGTAAAAGATGCCCACAGTTTTTGAGCGGATAAAGAAGATAGTTGTTGAGCAGCTAGGTGTTGAGGAAGAGGAGGTTGTGCCCTCAGCTAACTTTGTTGACGATTTAGGCGCCGATTCTCTGGATTTAGTAGAGTTGATAATGTCCTTGGAAGAGGAGTTTAGCCAGCCGAGCCAGAAGGTTGAGATACCGGACGAGGATGCGGAAAGGATAAGAACCATTCAGGATGCCATTGATTATATTCATGACCATGGCGTTAAGGATGACTAGATAAGGCGACCCCCGTCTTTCATTACGGGAGAGATAATGGATAAGCCGATTGTATTATCTGTTGGTGATGTTTTTCACTTGAGACGTGGCAAAGACCGCGTTATCTATGCTGGTATGCCGTCAGACAACATCTATTCTATCGTGCAAAGGAAATGGGATTTCATGCCTTTGGGGTGTTGGGGGTTTGCCTGGAATCTATTTTTCCCCAAAAAGCAGCAGGAGATAACCATAGACGGCGTTAATATCTTTGTCGAGAATGTTACTCCTGAGGCAATCACTTTACGGATAGGGTAAGGAAACCCTCCCCCTTAATCCCCCTCCCTTGTCAAGGGAGGGGGAAATTAATTAAAAAAGAGGGGCTACTTTCCCCCCAGTATTTCAGCAACCTCTGCCTTCCCCTTCTTGATGTACTCCGCCTGCTTAGGGTCAAGAATCTCCAGCAGCGCCAGAAATTCGCCGGCATGCTCCTTTTCGTCGTCCCGGGCGTGAGCCAGCACCTTCTTAGCCCGCTCATCATCAGTAGCATCAATATGAGCCTGGTAGAGAGCAACAGCATCAAGCTCGGCGGCTATATCTTGCATTATAGCCCGAGCCAGCTCAGCGGCATTCATCTTGCGAGGTACGTTGGTTGGAAAAGGATTACTGAAGTCCATTTTTCACCTCCATTTTTATTGGTAGCCTCAATTTTAGTTGTTTTCTGCCAGATAGTAAAGGTTAGAGGTTATCTTTAGAACCCCATCCCCTTTATCCCCTTCCCCTTATCAAGGGGAAGGGGAAGAAATTAAAAAAGAGGGGCTTCGCCCCTCTTAGACTGCCGACCATGACTAAGAAGGAGGGATGGGGTTTTCTTAACCCCATCCCCTCGGTGTTAAACGTGGACACCTAGAGTCCGATGCACGAAAGGCCGTCTATCTGAGTCGGCATAAGGTACGCCTGGGCGCATTTCTTCCGGGTGCTCCAGTAGCCATTGTGCATAAGCGTACTGCGTTTTGGCACCTTTTTGCCTATTGCAGGGCCGACATGAAGAGACGGTTGAAGTTCCACCACTGCTAGCGGGATAAAGGTGTTCATCCTCTCGTGTGGCCTCAGTCCCCAAGTGACCGCAATAGTGACATGTATAGAACACTTAATGACCTCCTATATTTTTCACATTCCTATTAGGAGGTTACCGACCAAACCCGCTTGACATTGCCAGATTCGCGTGTTAGCATCTAGCTGTTGTACAAAGTCCCTAATAGGACTGCGTAAGTGAGGCTTCCTATCTCAGTAGGGAGTCTCACTCTTTTTCAAATAAGGAAACCCCAAGGCCGGATTCTGAGTTAGCCACGAGACACCATCTTGCGTATAGACTTTAAAGCTGACTGACATTGGTCGAGTTGCTCAAGAAAGCTAGAGTCTTTTTTTAGGTTATCAACCTCAACCGCTGGTAGTGTTTCTAAGTAGCGCAGGAGATTAGAGATGCTTTGCGTTAAACCCTCCCTTCCGCTCACTCCCTCTGGTTTAGGTTCAGGCAGAACCGCCCATGCATCCTTCAGCGAGGTATCCTCTTTTTTAAACACCTCTAGAGCTTTAGGATGTTTGAATATTTGCTTCAGATCTCTGATACGCTTGGAGGTAGTGATCTCACCATCGTCTATCCTTTTAATAATACGATTCACCAGCTCATCATCGTTGCGGTAGGGTTTAGCTAGGCTTCTTATTTCTCTGGCGTAGCTTATTTGAGCAGAGAATTCTTGGTCCTGTGGCATCCTCTGTGCTAACTCCATAGCGTCGATGAGCTTCCTTACTTCGGTCATGCTCACGCCAAGGATAGCTTGCGCTTCCTCGATACCTACTGATTTTACTAGGTCATAGGCTACGGCCTCTTTTTCCTTAGCACTCCAATCCTTTCTCTGGCGGTGAATGCTTACCCATATCCTCAGCCTTTCGGATACATTTAATGGTCGATTTACTATCTGAGAAGGAATCTTCGCAAATTCCGGCTTCTTCTGAACCGTTGAAAGTGCCTTGTAAGCTTCCCATCTTCGCTCACCATCAATGATCATATACTCATCTACGCCATCTCTAAGAGGCTCGAGGAGAATCGGATTAATTAGAGTTCCGGTCACCTCGATGTTTTTACGTAGTTCCTCATCCGCCTTTACCCCTCGCCTTGGCTGTTCAACGTTAGGAGCGATTTTCTCTAACGGAATATCAACGCGTTGTGAGAGTTTGACATTCACTCCATACCAACTAAGTTGAGAATAGTCAAGTTTTTCTACCATATCGTTCTAACCCCCTTCGTTCTAGCAGTTTATCGCTGTAAATAACTGCAATAAACTAACTCTAGCAGATAATTGCGCCAATGTCAATGTTTAGATTATAAAGATTTCGCAAGGATTTGTAAGTAAATGCGAGATATTAGCTTATTATCTTCCCCAACACCCCCACCAACACCTCTCGCCAATCCTTAATTCTCCTGTAGCTCAGCCTTATTTGAGTTTTGCTGACGGTTGTGCTGTCGCCGCAAAAAGGATCAAGTATAAGTTTGTCAAACTGCATGCCGGCAAATAATCTGAGCACAATCTGACCGTCCTCGGTGGTGATGGACTCTATGCCCGCCTTTGCCGCCAGAAGCTTGACCCTGACCGCATAGAGCAGGTTTTGTACTTCCGCTGGCAGAGCGCCGAACCTATCGCTGAACTCCTGAGCCATAGCCTCTATTTGCTCAACCTTATCCACCTTCGCCAGCTTCTGGTAGAGGCTCAAGCGAGTCTCAACGTCGGCCACATATTCCTCGGGGATAAAGGCTCTTAGCGGCAAATCCAGGGTGGGGGGTGGCAGGGGGGAGGGTCCGGCTTTCTCCGGAACGCCAGCCTGTTTTGCCTTTTGTGTCTCTACCGCCTCCGCCAGCAGCCGACAGTAAAGGCTGAAGCCAACAGCGCTGATAAACCCGCTCTGCTTTACCCCCAGCAATGTCCCCGCCCCCCTGATTTCCAGGTCTTTCATGGCAATGCCAAAGCCAGCCCCAAGCTCGGTGGCTTCAAATATGGTTCTCAGGCGCTTCTCGGCGGTCGGCGTCAGGTGTTTCCCCCGGTCAAAGAGGAAGTAGGCATGGGCAAGATTGGCGCCACGCCCGACGCGCCCCCTTAGTTGATATAGCTGGGTCAGCCCAAATTTATCCGCCCGGTTGACAATCAAAGTATTGACGTTGGGCATATCCAGCCCCGATTCAATGATGGTGGTGCAGACCAGGATGTCGCTCTTGCCTCGGGCAAAGTCAGCCATCACCGTCTCCAGCTCTGCCTCCGGCATCTGACCGTGGGCGATGGCGATTTTTGCCTCCGGTACCAGCGACTGGAGCTTGCCGGCGACATAGGCTATGCTTTGAACTCTATTATGCACAAAGAAGACCTGCCCGTTGCGTTCCATCTCTCTGAGGACAGCCTCCCTGATTAGCCGCTCGTCATACTGGGCTACATAAGTCTTGATGGGGAGGCGTTGCTCGGGTGGGGTCTCCATGGTGCTCATATCTCTCACCCCCACCAGCGACATGTGGAGGGTGCGGGGAATGGGGGTGGCGCTTAAGGTCAGGACATCTACCTCCTGCCTTAATTTTTTAAGGTGTTCCTTGTGGGCGACGCCAAAGCGTTGCTCCTCATCAATGATTAATAGCCCTATATTTTTGAATGCCACGTCTTTTTGTAGTAGGCGGTGGGTTCCAATGCAGATGTCAACGCTGCCGCTGGCTAACCCCTCAAGGATAGCCTGTTGTTCTCTCGGCGTCTTAAATCGGCTCAAGACCTCGATTCTCATCGGGAAGGCGTCAAGCCTCTGGCTGAAGGTAGCGAAGTGCTGCTGGGCAAGGACGGTGGTCGGCACCAGCACCGCCACCTGTTTACCATCCATCACTGCCTTGAAGGCGGCTCGGATAGCGACCTCAGTCTTGCCGTAGCCCACGTCCCCGCAGACCAGCCGGTCCATGGGCTTAGCTTTTTCCATATCCCCTTTCACCTGCTCTTGAACCTCCATCTGGTCTGGGGTCTCAACGTAGGGGAAGGAAGCCTCAAGCTCCTGCTGCCATACTGTATCCCGGGAAAAGGTAAAGCCGGGGACGACCTCTCTGGTGGCATAAAGCGCCAGTAGCTCCTGGGCAACATCCTCCACTGATTCCCTGACTTTTTGCTTGGTTCGTGTCCATTCCTGGGTGCCCAGTCGGTTCAGCGTTGGCGGCTGGTCGCCGGCGCCTATGTAGCGGTTGACCCGGTCTATCTGGTCGGTGGGGACATAGAGGGTATCGCTGGTGGCATATTGTAACACCAGGTATTCCCTTTCGCTGCCATTGGTGCCCATCTTGGTGACGCCGGCGAACCTGGCAATGCCGTGCTCGACGTGCACCACATAGTCACCCGGCGTTAGCTCAATGAGGAACTGGTGGTGGGGTACCGCTCTTCTTTTGACCAGACGCCGTTGCTTGATGAAGCCAAAGATTTCGGCATCGGTGAACAGGTGGGTCTCGTTGTTCATCACCCAGCCCTCAGCCAGCAACCCCTGGACCAGGGTTAGCGAGCCGGGCGGGGGTATTTGCTTTAATTCGGTAATGGGCGAAGCGATAATATCCTCCTGACCCAATAGCTCGGAGAGGCGGCGGGCTTGATGGCTGACGATTATCAGCCGCTGTTTCTGATTTAGCCACTGCTTCACCTTTTTGACCAGCGCTGGCAGTTGTCCGGCGTAGCTGGGGGTGGAGGTGAAGTTTAGCTGGTAGGCTGGCTCATCCTCGCCAACACCCCAGGCAGTTAGCATAAGGTGTGGCTTCTGGCTTATTTTTGGCTCCAGCTCTTTCCAGGTGAAGTATGGTCGGGGGAAATCGGGTGGTAGCTCTCCTCGTCCCAGTTTTTCGGTACGCAACTGGTTGGCTTGAGCCTCCAGGTCATCCGTGGCTTGAGCAATATTCTGAAGCTCATCGAGCACTAGGAGGCAATCCGGGGGTAGGAAGTCCAGCAGGCTATCGGTATTAAACAGTGGGGCATAAAATTGCGTGTTGGGCGGTCTTTGTTTATCCAGCAGCATATCAAGCTCCTGCTGGAACTGCTGGCGCATTTCGGTGTTGCAACCGGACAGGTTAATGCTGCCTAACACCTGCTGAAGCTCAGACTTGCTGCTCAGCAGGGGGGTGAGCAGTTCTGTAGCTGGGCCGATAGCTATGGATGATATTGCAGTTTGTGAGCGCTGACTTGCCGGGTCAAAGAGTCGGATGCTGTCAATGGTGTTACCCACGAACTCAAGCCTGACCGGCAGGTCGCTGGTAGGGGGATAAATATCAACAATGCCGCCGCGATGACCTATGGTGCCCGGCATTTCCACTACGTTTTCCATCCTGTAGCCTATAGCCTCCCATTTTCTCAGCAGGTGAAACGGCTCAATATTCATTCCCAGTTTTACCGTGTGGCAGGCGGAGATAAATTCGCTATGGGGCGTTATCTTCCGCATAAAGGCTGGGGCGGAGGCAACCACCAGAGGAGGGCTTTCGTCTCCATTTATGCTAACAAGAGCCGATAGCACCTGCACCCTTTCCTGCTCGGTGGTGGTATCTGAGGCAATGCGCTCGTAGGGGAGGGCATCAGGCTCGGAGAATAGCTTTATTTGGCTGGAACGGCTCCAGGTCGCCAGTTGTTCGTAGAGGCGGCGGCATTTTTCTGGTTGTGCTGTAACCACCACCATAGGCAGTCGCCGAGATTGGTATAGAGCAGCTATGAGGTAGGGCTTGGCCGCTTCCAGCACTACTGCCTTGGTGGTTCCATTTTGTTGTCTGAGCTCGTCTACGAGCTGGCGGTAGGCAGGCATCTCCTCAATGAGATACAGTAATCGGGTTAACTTCAATTTCATCCTCTCCAAACGCCACTAGGGCTAGCCGAGACGGCCTAGCCCTCCACAAAATTCTAGCACAGCGCTGGTGAGGTAACAAGCTCAGATATGCCGTAAGCTCTCAAGCTTTTTCCCACAAAACAGTCTAGCTATGATATAATGAAAATGCTAAACTTACCCATACAGGGTTAGAGCCATGAGTAAAAGGGTTATTTTAATTACTATGTTAGTTCTAGTCATAACTTTGAGCGGCATCGGCGTGAGCTGTGGACCCTCGGAACCAGCTCAGTTTGTGACATATACCAATGAAGCCGATGGATTTGCAATTGATTATCCTCAAGGTTGGGACATTGAACATCCTACGGAGGAACCGAAACATAAAGTTTCTATTTGCACAGAAACGTGGAGACTTCAAGCAGTATGTATCATGGTGTATAAGGATGCGTCACGAGGCTTGAGCCTTGAGTGGTGGTCTGAATCACTTATGCAGTCTGCACGCGATAATGCTGAGGATTATGCTTCTATCTCTACCATGGAATTAACCGTAAATGGTATGCCAGCAGTAAAACATACTTTCACTCGTACTATTGGCACGACTTCCTGTACGACAGTGATGGTATGCTCGGTAGAGGGTGAAACAGTATGGACATTATTTTTTAATTCTCCCGAGGGTTCATTTGATTCCTATAAGTCTACCTTTGACACCGCTCTTAATAGCTTTCGCCTGCTCGAGTAATCGGGCAGTTCAGCCGGGTTGCTGGCAATAATGGAGCTAATTTAGGTTTACTTTAGATGGCTGAGGAGAAAAAAACCAACTTAACTTTGCCCTATCACCGGATAGTGGCTAAGTTCGGCACCAGCCTGCTTACCGGCGGCAGCGACCGTCTGAACGCGGACATAATGGCAAGCCTGGTAAATCAGGTGGCGCAATTGCACAAGCAAGAGCTGGAGGTGATTATAGTTTCCTCAGGAGCTATAGCCTCGGGCAGGCATAAACTGGGGCTAACCAAACAGATAAAGAGTATTCCCTTCAAGCAGGTGCTGGCTTCGGTGGGGCAGCACCGCCTGATGAACCTCTATGAGCAGCTTTTCCGTCAGTGTAATATCACTGTGGCTCAGGCGTTGCTGGCCAAGTCTGACCTCCTCGACCGGGCTGGCTATCTGAATGCCCGCAATACCCTTCTGGCTCTGCTGGAGTTGAGGGTATTATGCATTGTCAATGAAAACGATGTGGTGGCAGTGGATGAGATTCAGGAGGCTATATTTGGCGATAACGATAATCTTTCAGCTATGGTGGCTAATCTGATTGACGCCGACCTGCTGCTGATTCTTACCGATATTGGCGGGCTATATACTGCTGACCCCCACCGCGACCCCCATGCCCAGCTTATTTCCCAGGTGGAGGTGATAGATTCAGAGATTGAGCGCCTGGCGGCTGATACCCCCAGCAAGCTGGGCACCGGGGGCATGATTACCAAGATAGAGGCAGCCAAGCTGGCTACTTCCTCCGGGGTGACGGTGGTTATCGCTGATGGCAGGGAGCCGGATGTTATCTTAAGGCTGGCAAACGGTGAGGCTTTGGGCACCCGCTTTCTGCCCACTACCAGCAAGCTGGAGAGCCGCAAGCGCTGGATGCTCAGCGGTCTTTCCATCAGGGGCAAGCTGGTGGTGGATTCTGGGGCAGCCCTGGCGCTGAGAAGGCAGAAGCGGAGCCTGCTGGCAGCCGGCATTAGAAACATTGAGGGCGATTTTCAGCGCGGCGACATAGTCAATATCTATGACCCCGACGGGTCTCGCCTCGGCTGTGGTATCACCAACTATAGCTCGGCTGACATTGAGGTTATTAAAGGGGCACACTCCGAGAAGATTGCCACTCTTCTTGGCTACGACTACGGCTCTGAGGTGGTGCACAGGAATA
The DNA here is from genome assembly GCA_023129255.1 of Dehalococcoidales bacterium. GTDB lineage: Bacteria > Chloroflexota > Dehalococcoidia > Dehalococcoidales > BS750m-G39 > JAGMCH01. Next base: position 16,078 of record JAGMCH010000058.1, on the reverse strand, counting down.
ATCTGGTGCTGGTCTAGAAAGTAAGGGTTTGGAGTGGGTATAGGCAAACTTTATATTCCTGGAGACCAATCTGCGGTCAGTATTAAATACCGATTCTATATTGAATCAGCAATAGGCTGGCGGGGCGAGCTTGTCCCTAGGGAATATAGGCGCTTTAGTGAAGGCGATGGATATGTGATTGAATTGGAGGATGGGCGCAGAGGCAAGTGTTCTATCCGAAAGATGGTTAATAAGGTAATTGCTACCGTTCCTCCGGTATTTTACTATTATTTCAGGGGGGTCGGGCGGCTTACTAAGCCACCGAAATAACTTCAGGGGGTGTTAGGGGGAGTGTTAGAGGGGCTTGGCCCCTCTCCCTTAATCCTTTTATATCTTTCCCCCCCGCTGCCCTTAAGGAGGGGGGATAAAAGGAAGAGTTCTAGAGGGGCGAAGCCTCTCTTAAAAATCTACTCCCCCTCTCCTTTGAAGGAGAGGGGGATAAAGGGGGTGAGGTAGATTGAAATCAGCAATTAAGGAACTAGAGGAAAAGGCCGGGGCGGCTAAGGCGGCTTCCCACCGCCTGGCTTACCTCTCGGCTGAGGTCAAGAATGAAGCTTTACATAATATTTCAGATGACCTTTTAGCCAAGCAGGATGAAATACTGACGGCTAACAAAATTGACTACCACGAGGCTCATACCTCAGGCATGAACGCCGCCATGCTGGACAGGCTGATGCTATCCCCTGAGCGCCTTGAGGCTATAGCCAAGGATACGCTGGCGGTGGCGGCCTTGCCCGACCCGGTGGGCGAGGTATTTGATATGCGCACCCTGCCCAATGGCTTGCAAATAGGCAGGAAGCGGGTGCCACTGGGGGTAATCGGCGCCATCTATGAGAGCCGACCCAATGTTACTATAGACATCTCTGTTCTCTGCTTAAAATCGGGCAATGCCATTATCCTGAGGGGGGGCAAGGAGGCGATTCACTCCAACAGTGCCTTAGCCCGGGTGGTTCAGGAGGCGGCTACCCGAGCCGGCGTTCCCGAGGGGGCGGTGCAGTTTATTAAAAATACCGACCGAGCCCTGGTCAATCAAATGCTCAAGATGCGTGACTTTATTGACCTGATTGTCCCTCGGGGTGGGGCTGAACTGATAAAGCTAGTCAGGGAAAACGCTACTATGCCGGTGATTGGCGCTGGCGTTAGCGTTTCCCATACCTATGTTGACAAGAGTGCCGATATGGCTAAGGCGGTGGCTATCGCCTTTAATGCCAAGGTACAGCGACCTTCAGTGTGCAATGCTCTGGATACACTCCTGGTTCATGCCGATATTGCCAAGAGTTGTTTACCCAAGGTAGCGGCGGAGTGGGCCAAAGCCGGGGTGGAAATGCACTGCGATGAGCGGGCGATGGCTATCCTTAAATCCATACCCTCTTTGAAGCTGGTGCCGGCTACGGATAAGGATTGGGGCAAGGAGTTTCTCTCCCTGGTGGCGGCGGTCAAGGTGGTGGATTCCCTGGATGAGGCGCTGGAGCATATTGTGCGCTATAGCTCAGGGGCAGACGAGGCTATTATTACCGAGGAATATAGCGCCGCCATGCGCTTCCTCAACGAGGTGGATGCCGCCTGCGTCTATGTTAATGCCAGCACCCGCTTTACCGATGGCGGTCAGTTTGGGTTGGGGGCTGAGGTGGGCATAAGCACCCAGAAGTTCCATGCCCGCGGTCCGCTAGGAGTAAAGGAGCTAACCAGCTATAAATGGATTATCTTCGGTAGCGGGCAGGTAAGACCTTAGATGCCCCTCTTAGCTTCCAGGGCAGCCTGCTGGACTTGAAACAGTTCCTTGATGCCCTTTTCCGCCAGAGAGAGCAGGAAATCAATTGTTTCCTTGGAGAAGGGCTTACCTTCGGCCGTTCCCTGAACCTCAACAAACTCGCCCTGGCTGGTCATCACCACGTTAAAGTCGACGGCAGCCGCGCAGTCTTCGTCATAGCACAGGTCTAATACCCGGTGACCGTGGACAATACCGACGCTGGTGGCGGCTACAGCGCTCTTTAGAGGGATAGACGATATTATCCCCATATTAGCCAGGGTTTGAAGTGCCTGGTGTAGGGCTACGTAGGCACCGGTAATAGCTGCCGTCCTGGTGCCGCCGTCTGCCTGCAGCACATCGCAATCCATGATTAAGGTTCTTTCCCCAAGGGCGGTGAGGTCGGTTACCGCCCGCAGGGAGCGTCCGATAAGACGCTGGATTTCCTGGCTCCTACCGGCAACCCTGCCCATTGATGCTTCGCGGGGGGTGCGGGTGACGGTAGAGCGGGGTAACATACCATATTCAGCGGTAATCCAGCCGTTGCCCCCTCCCCTGAGGAAGCCTGGCACCTTCTCGTCAACGCTAACCGAGCACAGCACCCTGGTCTTTCCCAGTTCAATTAGCGCTGAGCCTTCGGCGAAACTCTGAAAACCGGAAGTTATTTTTACCGGTCTTAATTCATCCCAGGCACGCCCGTCAGCCCTCTTCATAAGCAGAATCTCCTCATTTGAGGTATGTCAGAGTATAGCATTGATGGCTGATAATGACAATCGGGTTTAAAGTTTAAATAAGAGATTGTTGGGCAAGTTCTTCTTCCCACCCGCCCAGTAGAGGCTCTGCCTCTCTTTAACTCTCTTCTTTCCTCCCGCCCTAGAGAGGCTGTCTCTCCTCTTAGACACCCTTTGTTGAGGTTATTTAGTGAAGGGATTTAAAGGGACGTAAGGCCCTTTAAAAAATTCTCTTCCCTCTCCCCTTGGTAAGGGGAGAGGGATAAAGAGGTGAGGGGTTGGCAAGAACTATCTCTTCCTTGGTGGATAAAATCTAGGTTGTGAGCTTTGACCTGCATATATACTGCTGTTAGAATAGCTATCGTGAACATCAACCCTGAAATTATCAGCCTGATAGATGAAATCAAGAATGATAAGACTCATGGCGCCAGCCAGTTAGCCAGGCAGGCGGTTGGTGTACTAAAGCTCGCTGCCGAGCATAGTCAGGCAAATAGCGCTGAGCGATTTTGGGGGGAGTTGGGGGAGGTGGGGGAGAGGTTAATGGCTGTCCGTCCGGCGATGGCACCGATATTTAATATCGCCAGTCGCTTTTTGGGCGCTGTGTCCCGGGTTTCACCAGACGAGGGTTTGGATATAGTTAAGAGCTTTGCCATTTCTCAGGCTGATGAGTTAGCCGGCGATTCGTTACGGGCTGTAGCTCAGATTGTGAATTATGGCTCCGAGTTAATCGGTGATGGCGACAGGATAATGACTCATAGCTATAGCTCAACCGTGGTGGCGGTATTAAAGGAAGCCTTTGACAGGGGTAAGCATATTGAAGTAATCGCTACCCGCTCGGGTCCGGGCGTCACCGGCCAAAGGATTGCCCAGGAGCTTGGGCGCTATGGACTAGCGGTTACCTTTGTTGATGACACTGCCATCGGGCTTTATATATCCAGGGTGGATAAGGTGATGGTCGGCGCCGACAGGGTATGTGCCGATGGCAATATCGTTAACGGGATAGGCACCTACCAGTTAGCCCTGGCTGCGGAAAAAGCCGGTATCCCCTTTTATGTATTGTGCGAGACGCTCAAGTTTGACCCCAGACTGAAAAGTGGCGAGGTCGATTTGGAAGAGAAGGAGCCGTCTGAAGTTGTTGAGCCGGGAAAGCTGCCGCCACATGTCAGGGTCAAAAACCCCTGCTTTGACATTACCCCTCTGGAGCTGGTCGCCGGGGTAGTTACTGAGAACGGGCTGCTGACCCCAGAAGAGGTTATTAGTTATATAGAAAAACTACTCCCCGCGTAACTTAGGGGAATCAAGCAGGAAACCAGAGATATACATTTCTCCATCTATCTCTTCGAAGTAAACCGTAACGATAACATCCGCCGGCTCCTGGCTGAAGTTAGCTTTATAGTAGACGATGGTGTACTCGCCGTCCTCTTCCGCCTTCCAGAATTCCTTGTCTATATAGTCGCCGATTAAACTTTTTATTAACTGGCTGGCTTCATCAAAGGTAGTCTCGTCCATGGCGCTTTGGGCGGCGGGACTGAAGTATTCCGTAAATTTAGCGTAATCACCATCGCTCATGCCCTGCAGGGCGCTTTCCACTATTTGGTTGGCATAATCTGGCTCTGCCATCTCGGTAGCGCAGGCGGAGGCGCCGGCTATGGTAATGAGCATTATGAGAACACCACAGGCTACCTTGACCATTGACTTTGACATCTTTACCTCCTTAGCTATAGTACCTGGGCCAGTGTCTCTTTGAGCTTGGGCACGGTTTCAAACTTAGTTATATCTTGGGGGGCTATCCACCTTGCCTCTTTGTGTTCCCAGTCAATCTTGATTTTATTTCTGTCTTTTATGTGGAATAGATATGGGTGAACCACCCATCTAACACCTAGCCTCTTATCTTCAACGGGCAACGGTTTGCCCTTTCTGGTTAATTCTAGGTCTTCCGGTGATAGGCTGGTCTCCTCTTCTATCTCGGTTAGGGCTTGCTCATCGGCGGTGGTCTCTATATAACCACTAACTCCTGCCCACTTTCCCTGATAACTGCCAACCTGCTCACTGCGGTGCAAAATGAGTATCTCATTCTCCGATTCCAGAAAGCAGGTAACCACTTTTTTCTCTTGGAGGGGTTTCTTTATCTACCTCACCCCCTTAATCCCCCTCTCCTTCAAAGGAGAGGGGGAGGGTTTTTGTAAAGAGGGGCTAGCGCCCCTCTTGGACTCTCCTTACTTTAGGCTCAAAAGATACTCTTTTAGCCAGCCCAGAGCTTCTTCGGCGGCGCTTTGTTTGTTTTGCTCCCGGTCTCCCTGGAAATCATGCTTCCGGCTATAGGTTCTCTCACCGTGTGATAACCCGATGTAGAATAACCCCACCGGTTTCTCCGGGGTCGCCCCGCTGGGTCCAGCAATGCCGGTATCAGCCAGGCATATATCGGCGTTTAATAGCTTTCTGCCACCCTGCGCCATCTCTTCGGCTACCTGAGAACTCACCGCACCATACTGATTGATAGTATCCTCGCTCACTCCCACCACCTTGCTCTTGACCTCGTTGCTATAGGCGGTAACCGAGCCCTTATAGTAGTCTGAGCTCCCGGAAACATTGGTTATGCGGTGGGATATTAAGCCGCCGGTGGCTGATTCCACCAGCCCCAGGGTCAACCCATTCTGCCGAAGTAAGTTGCCCACTTCTTGCTCCAGGCTCATATGAACCTCTCCATCAAGCCGTATATTGTCTCTTCATCTACCTGGCCGCCATCTTTACTGAGTTTTTGTATGGCATGCTCCGCGACACTATGTTTGCCTGAGTTATCCAGGTCATCCAGCTGGTCATATATGCCAACCCTTCTCCCCACCCTGAAGTTGTGCCTCTCTTCCGGTGATAGACTTTGGAATCTAGCTATAGTAGCCAGCATTTTCTCCTTATCCTGTGGCAATTGCCCCTCAATCTCCTGAAGCAAGTTGGTAATATGGTCACTGATAAAGTGTGAGTGGCAGTCGAGGTTTTCAATGAGCAGTTTTTCCTCTGCTAAAATCTCCTCATCCGTTGCCCGCACGAAATTGCCATTTTTAACCTCATCGTATAAGGGCATGCCCTGCTTGATGGTCAGGGTTCTGACCCGGATAAAGTCGGCGTCTATTTCGCTTAATACTCTGGCAGTCTCGGTGGCATGCTCCCGCCACATCTTTTTTCCGCCCAGGCCAAGGACAACATATTCACACAGTGAGATGCCCGCTTCTACTATCTTTCTGCCGCCGACTATGTGTTCGGCGGCGGTAACTCCCTTGTCCATATATTGAAGCAGCGGGTCATAGCCTGATTCCAGCCCGATGTGCAGTCGGGTAAGCCCAGCCCGGTGAAGTTGTTTTAGCTCCTCCAGTTTCTTTTTGGCGGCTGTCTTGGACCTGCCATAGCTGGTTACCCGGGTGATACTGGGTAGGGTTTGCTTTAAGAACTTTATCACTTCAACCAGCTCGGGAGTCCTCATAATCAGGGTATTGGCATCCTGGAGGAAGGCGCTGGTGCCACCATAGCAAAGCCACAGGGCGACATTAAAATAGGTTTCATTTGGTGGACTACTGAGGATGGTCGCCGCCACCTCCTCCACCCTGCCCCCATAGCCGGCTTGCCACGAAATCTCCTTTAGCTTGTCATGTATTGCCTTGACGGTCAATATCTCTTGCTTTATCTCCTCCACCGACCTTAGCTCAAATTTTTTCCCCTTGTAGATATGACAGAACTTGCACCGGTTCCAGGAACAGTTTCTGGTTACCCGGATGAGCAGGGATTGAGCCTCGCTTGGTGGTCTGATTGGTCCTAGTTCAAAAGACTCTGCCATCATTTGCTTTTCCATCATAGGTAGCCGAGCACGTGTTTCTTGATGAACTCAAAGTTGTTCTTTACCTTTTCCCTTCCTACCACAATGTCCATATGACCGGGAAGCAAGTACTCTATTTCTAGCTGTGATAGCCTCTCTATAGACTGCTTAAGCTGCTCGGCACTGCCACCGGGCAGGTCAACCCGCCCCGTATTTTGATTAAAAATGACGTCCCCGCAAATCAGGATTTTGTCACTCCGGCAGTAAAAGCAGATGCTATCCGGGGAATGCCCCGGGGAATGGATAAGCTCAAATCCTATTTCTCCGGCATTTAGCTTGTCATTATCAAGAAAGCTATCTGGGGTAAACTCCACGGCGGGAAGACCGAAGAACCTTGATGTCTGGGTGACAGTTGCTTCCCAGAATTTCTTTTGTAGGTTATGGAGGATGATTTTGCCCCCCGAGGCTTTCTTGAAGGCTTCGTTTGCCCAGCAATGGTCACCATGTAAGTGGGTATTGGTGATAATATCTATATCTTTGGGGTCAATACCGTCCCGGTGCAAATCCTGGAGCAGTTCTGGTAAGAATTGGGTAAGTCCAGGGTCGATGATAATGCTGGTCTCATCCTTAATCACATAAGTATTGCAGTCCAGCATTCCCTTTTCCGGATAAAAGTATAGATTTTTGGTCAGCTTCATGCTATTATTACCTCAACTAAATTGATTTAAGCCGGCTAGCCTTTCATTATAAAGTAACTATAAGCTAAAATAAAGCACAAGTTTATTTAAAATAATCTAGCCATTAATGGCACTATAGAAAGGAGGTTCTATCATGGGAATGCTAGGCGGTATCGTTTGTGTTCTGGCTGCGCTGTGCGGGGTGATGGGCATCCTCACTGCTACCGACGTGATTTCGCCGCTGTCGGCGGAGCTTACCTGGCTATTTTGGTTTGCGCTATCAGGCATTCTATTTATAGCCAGTATCGCCCTTGGCACGGGTCGCACCGAATAATTAGTAGCCAGGCTTATTAGCTTTAAGGCGCTTGGTTACGGCAAAGCGCTAGGCTTTCTTCTTTTTTCGGCGGCGCCATAGGATAATGCCAAGTATGGTTCCCCAGATGGGGATGAAGATTAGCAGCCAGATAGCTAGAGTGCCCAGCACTTGTAAGGCGACGACCAGTCCTCTGGCAGCGGATTTGAGCACTTCCAGGGCGTTCCAGCCGATGCGAACCAGTGGCTTAGCTATAACCTCAGGCTCCAGGGATACCTCAATCAGGCTCATTGACGTGGTTCGCTCCAGATATTGCATCCTGCCCTTGATTTGCTCTATCTCCTGGCGCACCCAAGACAACCTTTCATAGATTTTGAGGATGTCATCCACATCCTCGGTTTTTTCCAGGAGGGCTAAATATTGCTGCTCGGTTGCCTCGGCGTTATTAAGCCTTGACTGGAGGTCAACATACTCCTCGGTAATGTCCTCGCTTCTGGTGCTCTCCGATTCTACCCTTACTGCCAGGTTTCTGAGTTCGGTGAGTGCCAGTTCAAACTTCTCAGCAGGCACCCGAATAGAAATCTGTCCCCTTATATCCTCGTCCTCCCCCCAAATCTGGGATGATACCGTATAGCCATCATATCCCACCGCTAGCCGGGCTATATCATCGCAGGCTTGAGTTACATCCTCCACCACCATAGACATCTCCCCGGTGCGGACTATCATCCGCTCCTCGTCTGAGGGCAAAGACTCAGGTGTGTAATCTTCATCAGGCGCCATTCCCCCTTCTTCAGGTGCTTCTGCCTCCGGTGCCACACCGCAGGAAACCGGCACCAGCAGTAACGCCACCAGCGCCAGCCCGATTATCAGCTTTTTCATAGCAAAGCCCTCCTTGGTTGTCTCTATTCTACTATAACGCAGATTGAATGAAAAGGTTAGGCTGATTTATTATTATGGGGCAATAAAAAAGTGGTGGCTAATGGAGTATTCGGGCTAAAGCTCCACTAGCCACCGTTTCGTCCAGTACTATCTACGGCGCAGTGACCACCAGGTTATCAAAGGCAACCTCAGTAAATGTGCCGGCAAGGGAACTAGCTGCCAAGCCGATGTCACCAGCAGAAAAGGTGGTATCGGTGACACTTGTCAATGTATGCCCATTAACCGACAGGCTCAGGCTGCTGCCGATACACTCGATATGGATTAGGTTGACGGCACCCCAGCCTTGGTTGATGTATGTTGAGTAGGTAGGTGCCACAAGAACTATCTTTTCTCCATTAACGACCTTAAATATCTCATAGTAACCATCAGCGCTAATGCCAAAGTTGTAATAGTTAAACTCGTCTCGTTCTCGAACCTCTACTTGATGCCAGTTATCGTCAGTGCCGTCAATAAGCTTGGTCTCCACTTCCAGAATGAAATCAGCGAAGTATTGATAAGCCAAGGAGTACGTACAAACAAGAGCATCAGTGTAATTAATCACATGCAGCCAGCCATTCTCATAGAAGACTCTACCATTTGCATCAGAGAAGACATCCCAGACGCCGGTATCCTGACTGAAGTCATCTGAAAACAAGGCCTGGCTTTCAAAGTTGGCGGTGACGCTCTTGTCCGAGTCCATGGTAATGGTGGTAGTGGTGTTGGTGCCGGTGGCGCTACCGCCCCAGTAATCAAAGGTGTAACCGCTGGCTGGGGTGGCTGTCAGCGTTACCGTCGCCCCGGAGTCATAATCGCCACCTGAAGGGGAGATGGAACCTGCTCCCGGAGGGCTGACATTTGTGGTAAGGGTAAACTTAGTTATTGGAGCAGCCTCAAAGTAGGCGGTGACGCTCTTGTCTGAGTTCATGATAATGGTGGTAGTGGTGTTGGTGCCGGTGGCGCTACCGCCCCAGCAGTCAAAGGTGTAACCACTGGCTGCGGTGGCTGCCAGCGTTACCGACACACCGGAGTCATAATCGCCGCCTGAAGGGGAGACGGAACCCGCTCCCGGGGGGCTAACATTTGTGGTAAGGGTAAACTTCCCGGGTGTCGGACACCCAGTTAGCCCCACCAAACTCAGGAGTAAAACAAGGCTGGTAATTACAAAAAGGTAAGTATATTTTCGCTTTGACATAGCTGTCACCTCCCACCTTAATAGGTCTACTAGTTTCTTGTCCTATTCTATCACAGACTGTCAAGAGTTTCTAGATGCCAGAAACTCCGATTTGGGTTTGAGCGAGATTACTTTCTCACCTCCCCACCCTCACCCACAGCCTTATCCCATCGGTGATGAATTCTATAGTTCCCTGCTCATCGGTGCGGAATATATTCTCTGCGCCTAGCTCTTTCTCCAGCCTCTCCACAACCTCATTGCTGGGGTGACCAAAAGGATTTTCCCCCACCGAGATAACCGCCACCCGGGGGTTAGCCGCCGCCAGAAATTCGGGGGTGGTGGAGGTATATGAGCCGCTATGCCCGACCTTGAGCACGGTGCTAGTTAAATCGGCTCTGAGGACGATAAGCTTAAATTCAGCCTCCTGCTCTATATCGGCGGTAAGCAGAAAGCTAACCTTACCCATAGTTATGTGCAATACCACGCTATTATTGTTTATATCCGAGCCGGTGCCGGTTAAAAGAGGCGTTTGCGGATTGAGCACCTCTATTATTACCCCATCGCCCAAATCAATTTTTTGTCCGGCTTGAGCCGGGGTGCACGGAATATCCTTTTCCTCAATTAATCCTAGCCATTCGTCATATAAAGGCGACTCATAATCTAAATCATCTAAATCGGGATAGAGCACCTGCTCCACATGGTATCTTTGTAAGACCTCCACCAGTCCGGTGAGGTGGTCGGAGTGGGGGTGGGTTAGCACCACCAGTTCTATGGTTCTATCCCAGAAGGGCATCCTGTCGCTCAGCTCCAGGCTTAGGGCTTGGGGGCTGGGCCCACCGTCAACCAGAACCTGCTGATTTCCTTTTTGAATCAGTATGGCATCACCCTGGCCGATATCAAGGAAGCTTATATGAAGCTCGTCATCGGGCATAGTGGCGGCGGCCACCGATGCCAGAATAGCCACTACCAACAGGGGTGGGATAACCCATCTCTTGGGCGATTGGGAAACAAGGTTGGTGGCTTTACTTGCCCCTGATTTTAGCCAGGCTTTAGCTTTGGACATCCGTTGGGTGAACTTCTTCCTGCTGCCGAGCCAGACGGCGGCGGCAAGGGCTGAATAGTAAACCAATATCAGGGCAGTGTCAACCGAGCCTACCTTAATGGAGGATATGGGGAGAGAGGCAAAACCGCTTACCATAAAGAGCATATATGAAGTGAACAGCCAGGCAAGCCAGCCTATAGCCTGGGCGATGGGTAGGGCAACCAGCCCGATGAGTCCGGCTACAGCCCCGGCGACAATGATACCGGGCAGTGCCGGCAGGGCGAGGAGTGTGGCTAGAGGAGCAACAAATGAAACGATGCCAAAATAGTGGGCAATGAGTGGCCATACGGCTATGATGGCGGCTAAGGTTACACTGAAGCTATCGGTGGTAATGTTAGCTAAAGATACGCCTATTCCCTCCTCACCCATGGTAGCTATAATGCCTTTTCTCCCCAAAGTCTGGAAGGGAGGGGCAATGAAGATTAAGCCAGCCATAGCCAGAAAGCTCAACTGGAAGGAGGCATCCCACAGGATTTGGGGGTTAATGCCGACCATTATGGCGGCGGCGAAGGCTAGGGAGGTGATGGCGGTGCGCTGCCTGCCCAGAAGCTCGGCGGCGAGGAACACGCTGGCCATAATCGCCCCCCGGACTACCGGTGGGTGCATGCCGGTAATTAAGGCATAGAGCCAGATTATGCCCAGCGCCAGCCAGATATAAATATGACGCCTTTTGCCAAAGAGCCATATACCGATGCTGAGCAGAATGCCAGCCATGATGCTGAGGTGGAGCCCGGAGATAGCCAGCAGGTGGGCGGTGCCGGTGCCGGCAAAATCGTCTCTGACTTCGGTGGGAATGTTATATCTGATGCCGAGGACAATGCCCTGGGCCAGCGATGCCTGTGGCTCAGGCAGGACCTCAGCCATGGTTTGAGACAGGCGATTTCTTAGCGAGTAAACCCATTCCAGCGGCTTAAACCCTTTGCCAGTTGCTAGAAGTTGTATTTCCGGGTAGAGCATGGTGGAGTAGATTCCCTGGTGGGCTAGATAGCCTTTATAATCAAAGTCGTTAAGCTGGGGTGGCGTCTCTAGCTTCCCGGTCACCTGGAGCACATCGCCATACTCATAGGTGGGGTAGCGGGGGACAAATAGCAGGGCATCGCCTGATACCTCCTGCCAGTCTTCACCCCGTTTTATTTCGGTAGCTGATAGGTGGATGTGGGTAGCCTTATCCTTGACCTCAGGGTCGGTACTCACCATCCCTTTGATTTCAACCTCTTGGTCGTTGTAGAACTGGAGGCAGCTTTCATCTCCAGGGGGCAGGCTTGACTGAAAGCAAAAAGCGCCGCCAAAGACGGCTATAAGGCAGATGGCGGATAAGATTATTGTCTTGCGCTGCTGGGGGAAGAAGAAGAGGAGGGGGAGTGGAATAAGCCCGATAAGGATGAGGGCAAGGGGCAGGGCAAATTTTGACCCCAGGTAGATACCAACCACCCAGGCACCGCTTAGATAGATAAGTGTCAATATTTACCTCGAGTGTTAGTCGGCTACGGTAATTAGGTCTTTAATCTGCTCGTAGATAGACAGCCCTATTCCTTCAACCTCGGTTATCTCGATGATGTTGCTGAAGCCCCCGTTTTGCTGGCGATAATTTATAATAGCCTGAGCCTTGCTTGGGCCGATGCCGGGCAGAGCCTCCAGCAGCCAAGCTTCAGCCCGGTTAATATCTATCTTTTGCGGCGACTCTCCTTGGCAAACCTCCCCGGTGGAATCCTGCTCTGGTGGCAGGGAAATCTCTATGGGGTGGGATGGGCTATACTTTTGCCAGACTACTATGCCCCCGATAATAATAACGGCTATCAGTAAAATAATAATCAGTGTCCAGAATCTATTAAGCTTGGTCATGGGAAGCCTCCTGCTGAAGCCTTACCTGCAGCTTTACCTAGTATAGCAGATAAATACCGGGCAATGAATACATTTTTCCCAGCCCCACCCCCGTTTTTAACTTTTGTCTTTTTTCCTACCCACCCTCAAAGGCTTTGCCCGATGACCTCAGGGGGTGGGAGGGTGGGAAGAAAGAGATAAGCTAAATAGGGCGGGTGGGTGGTGAGAACCCAGTTGGTAAGCCAGCGTAGCTTCTTAATAAACCGTGGGCATCTTTAACCAATATGATAGGGTGGTCAGGAACCTCTGAGGGCAGTCCTTAGTGCCTCTTCCGACTCGGGGGTGGTAACGGCTATGATTTGGTCTTCAGCTTGAAGGACGGTACTGGCAGTGGGGACAATAGGCTTCTTTCGGCTGCGGATAATCAGCGACAGGACACTCTCCTTGGGTAGCTTGAGCTCCTTCACTGCTTTGCCTATTGTGGTTGCGTTGGGTGGGATTTTTACCTCTACAATCTCCAGCCCCTTATCTTTGATATCTAATAAGTGCGTCATGGGGTGGGTTGGTACCTCTTTCTCTATATGTTCCAGGATAATGTTAGTGCTACTCACCGTAACATCAATACCAAGCGTCTTAAAGATAGTCTCATTTTTTGGATTGCTGGTGCGGGCTATGGTCTGAGGCACATTAAATTTATGCTTGGCTACCTGGCAGGCAACCAGGTTATCTTCATCATCACCGGTCACGGCAATGAACATGTCAGCTCGCCCCGTGCCCACTTCAGTCAGGGTAGCCACCTCACAGCCATCGCCTCGGACGCAAACACTGCCAAGTTCACCGCAGATAAATTCATTTCTGTCCGGGTCTTTTTCCACCACCAATATCTCGTGCCCTTCATCTAATAGAGCTCTGGCCAGGTAATAGCCCACCTTGCCCCCACCGATAATAATGATGTACATATTTAGCCTACTCCTCCACTTCCAGTTTTTCCTTTAGCATTTGGGCAAATATTGTGGTTGGGCTGAAGGTTTCTATTCCCAGAGTGTTGTATAGCTCTCGGCGCAGGGGGTCATAGATACGGCAGAGCACCCTGGGCACATTGAAGATATGCTTGGCAATTTGAGCTGCCATGACATTGCGGTTATCTCCTTGAGTTAAAGCGACAAAGGCATCGGCTTCCTCTATACCCGCTTTCTTAAGCGATTCCTCCTCAACGCCATTACCCATTAGTGCCGTGCCGCCGAATTCAGGAGCCAGCCGGCGAAAGCTATAGGCATCGGTGTCCAGAATGGTAACACTGTGTCCCTCGATGTCCAAAAGTCCCGCCAGTCGAGCCCCTACTCTTCCACAGCCCATAATTACTACTTTCATAATGGCAAACTCACCTAGGAGTATATTGATGATATAGTATAACCTGGCAGGGGGCATTTTTAAGCACATAGGGCACCACGTTGCCCAGGCTAAACTGTCCGAAGCGTCTCTTGTAGATAACACCCATCAAGATTAGGTCAGCCTCTCGTTCAACGGCTTCATCAACAATGGTGGGGCCGACTTCACGGGCTTGAAGGAGGTCGGTCTCTATCTCGTAGTCTTCCTCTTCAGCCACAATGGCTATACGGTCCAGTATATTCTCAGCCTTTTTAATTTCAGGTTCAATCTCGGCATCCAAGGGCAGAGAACGTTTTACCGTGACCACGTAAACTGCCCAGATTTTACCCTTATTCTTCTTGGTCAGCCGGCAGGCCAACCTCATTGCCTCGTCATCAGCTGGGGTGCCAGTTACCGGCACCAGAATCTTGTTGAACTCCATTGCCTTCTATTCCCATTTACTGTTGAACAATGGGTATTATAATCCTTTGTTAGGAAATCTACAATATATCTTCCCCTGGTTTCCTGGGTATGTGGGTTAGTGGCATATGCTCCTTTCGCCGATAGAAGTAGTAAATAACTAAGCCAGCAACCATCTTACTGGCCCTGAGGCTTTTCCTTGAGCCGACTTATTTGGGCATCTACAATCCTCACCGTGGTATCCCTAAGCGCCTCCAACTCATCAGCAGACAGACTCTCTAGTTCCTCCAGATTATATTGGATGGCACTTATGATCTCTCGGGAAGGGCGCCGTCTGGGGAGCATGAAGTAAGAATAGAGGCTACCTATTATCACGCCAAAAAAAGCAATTGTACTGAAAATTGACCAAATTGAACCAATTATTATTCCTGGGGTAGTAATTGGTCCCGGGGCATTAGCCCCCTGCGTTTGCATAGCTGTGAAGCTCCACCATAAAGCATAACCATAGGAAGTTATCTGTTCATTCACCCCACGCTCAGCAAGATAAATGCCCAAGGAGAAAAGTAGCCAAAGCCCAGCAAGAGTAAGAATCAGCGGTATTAGTGGGGTCTTAGTGGCTATGTCTTTAAGAAATCTAAGAACTGCTGGGATATTGGGCGTGATGCGGAGCCTTCTGCGAGGCCTCCGCCTATGGATACGGAGCACCTTATCCCCAGGCAGTAGTGGCGTTACTTCCTCGAACCGCTCTTCCTCTCCCATGTCTAAGCACCCTCCTTTCGTGATTAACTTTATATGTTACGCTTCGGTCGCCCAATTTTACTCGGTCCTTCCCCTTTCGTCAAAGTCTGGTTCTCCCGTCGAGTTCTAAGTTGTTGCCGTGCCAATGACTGGTATTCCTTAGCGCCCAGCCGGCGATAAATCCAGCGATGTCGTTAAAGCCGTGTCGGGCAAAACTGGCTGAACCACCGGCTTCAGGGAACATGGCGGTGCCTTCAGCGTAGGTAAGGGCGGTAAATATGAACAGGATGCCAGCGATACCCAAGGCTATGGGGGTAGCCCCCAGGGCTACCAGGGCTACAATGCCTAAGGCGTAATAAATAGAAGAGCCAACATTCCCGTAGCCAGCACTAAATAAGGCAGGAACCCCTAATACCCGTCGCAGACGGGAACGTCTAATTCGTCGGGGACGGAAAATCTTGTCGCCAGGTTTGGGTCGCCAACTATTGAGCATATTTCATCAGTTGCTCGATTTTACCACTATATAACATAGCTCACAATTTTGGAATTTTATGCCTCTATATGCTGAATGTCAACAATCTTTATTGCTTGACAATTACCTACCTCTCAACTAAACTCACAGTGGAATCGATATGGCAAATTTCCTCGTTTACATTTCCCACTTCCAAACTGTTGTTA
Source organism: Dehalococcoidales bacterium (assembly GCA_023129255.1). Lineage (GTDB taxonomy): Bacteria > Chloroflexota > Dehalococcoidia > Dehalococcoidales > BS750m-G39 > JAGMCH01. The sequence goes on along the minus strand of JAGMCH010000058.1, from coordinate 550 downwards.
TTTAGGTATGCCTTCTGCGGGCAAAGGAGGATTAGAGCGTGAGGTTTCCTTTTATCCCCCGTGAGGAGAAGTTTTACGACCTTTTTCAAGCGAGCGCCCAGAATATGGTACAAGCAGCTAAGAGTCTTAAGGAGATGGTTAATACCTGGGAACACGTTGAGGGAAAGGTGGGCGAAATAACTGAGCTTGAGCACCAGGGGGACAGCATCACTCATGAGATTATGGCGCGGGTACATCGCACCTTTGTCACCCCCTTTGACCGGGAGGATATAGTCCAGTTAGCTCATGTCCTGGATGATGTCACCGATTTTATTCATGCTGCGGCTGATGCCATGCTTCTTTACAAGGTTGACCGTCCGGGGAAGAGGGCTCAGGAGCTGGCTGATATTATCGTGCAGGCGACGGAGGAAGTGGAGAGGGTAATGCCTCAGTTAAAGAAGCGCATCGTCTTAAGCCAGGTTCTCAAACGGTGTGTGGAGATTAACCGGTTGGAAAATGTAGCCGATAGGGTGTACCGCTCAGCGATGGCTGAGCTTTTTGCCGATTCTAC
>JAGMCH010000057.1 GCA_023129255.1 Dehalococcoidales bacterium | reverse complement strand
AGGATGTGGCTAATGTCCTTGAAGGAGTAGCCCTGAAGCATGGCTGATTCTTCCCTCTGGCTCCTTCTCCTTATCGTTGCCTTTGCCCTTGGTTTTGGAGTAGTTAACGGTTTTAATGATGCCGCCAATGCCATCGCCGCTGCCATTGGCACCCGTTCCCTTTCCCCCCGCAATGCGGTGATACTGGCCGCCTTTCTCAATTTTGCCGGCGCCGCCACCGGTCTGGAGGTGGCCCGGACCATTGGCGAGCGTATTCTAAGGCCTGAAGTTCTCTCGCAGTTCTCATATCTGCCGGTAATTGCCGGTTTAGCCGCAGTTATTGTCTGGGGGACTTTAGCCACCTACTGGGGTCTGCCGATAAGCGTAACCCACAGTTTTGTTACCGGGTTGGCAGCTGCGGGGATAGCCTTTGCCGGTATTGATGCGGTGGTATGGGGTTGGAGTTCCCGTTTGTCGCAGACACTGTCAGCAGTGGTTACTGCTCCCGTCCTCGGCTTTATTGGCGGCTTTGTCATCATGGTCATCCTGTTTTGGCTCTTCCGCCGGAGTGCCCCCGCCCGGATGAGGGTTATTTTTAGCCGTCTGCAGTGGCTTACCACTGCCTTTTTAGCTTATAGCCACGGCAAGAATGACGGTCAGATGCCTATAGGCGTCATCACTATGGCGCTGGTGATCTACTATAATCAGCCTGGCCTGTGGGATAATATCCCGTTCTGGGTAATCATCATATCAGCCTTAGCCATAAGTGCGGGTACGGCTGTTGGTGGCTGGCGGGTTATTAAAACGCTGGGATTTAGGGTCACCGCCTTGCAACCGGTTCATGGCTTTGCCGCTAATTTCTCAGCGGCGACAGTTATCGAGGTAGCCTCACACCTGGGTATCCCGGTGAGCACCACCCACTGTGCCAGTTCCGCGATTATGGGGGTAGGTGCTACCCGGCGGTTTTCCGCAGTGCGCTGGGGGGTGGCCGGCAATATTGTCGCTGCCTGGATACTTACCTTCCCCGTCTGCGGGGCGCTGGGTTATTTGTTTGCCTGGTTGCTGGGAATGATATTCTGATTGGCTTATAAACTGACTTCCCTGGGAATTACTCGGTGCTTTTCGGCAGTAATGATAGCCTCAACGGCTGATACTGCCAGGTCAATTTCATCCCGTTTGTTCACTACTACATAGTCAAATAGGGGTAATTGCTTTATTTCCTCCTCAGCGGTTTTCATGCGTAGGTCTAGGTCGAAGTGCGATTCAGTATGGCGGTCTTTGAGCCTGGCGGCAAGTTCTTCCATTGATGGGGGCAGGAGGAAGATAAATACCGCCTGAGGTAGGATTTTTTTAATAGTAGTTGCTCCTTGAATGTCAATCTTTACTATTATATCTCGCCCCTCCTCCAACGCTTGCCTGACTGGCTGCTTGGGCACGCCATACCAGTTGCCGTAGACGTTTGCCCATTCTAGTAGCTCTTTGTTTTTAATCATCCTCTGGAAACTTTCCATGGAGGCAAAGTGGTAGGCTACATTATTTTTTTCCCTAGCCCGCTGAGGGCGTGTGGTTACCGTGGTAATAAATTCAACAGGGCAGCCCGATTTTTTCAGTCTGCTTAAAATGGCATCCTTTCCCGCTCCGGAGGGACCGGAGAGGACTATAAGTAATGGTTTTGACGGCAGGTTAAACGGAGGCTCACTTTTAGGGCTCGTCTTTTTCATCGCTTGGCTCTGGTCTTAGCACTGAACCTCCTCGGCCGGCTTGTAATCTGCCCGTAATGGTTTCCGGGGCAAGGGCGACCTGAATAACATGCCCGTCATCGGTGAAGATAACTGCCTTGGTCTTTCTACCATTAGTCATGTCAATGAGTAGCCCCTTGGTTTTTCCTTCCTGGACAGTGCGTTTGGTGGGTGCAGAATTTGGCGAGGCTATGGCAATAACTCTATTTATTGCTACGAAATTATTAAACCCAACGTGAACCAATTCGGTGACCATGATTAACACCTCAGAAGATTACTTTTAGTGATATCAATCTAGACCCTTATTGTGGGAACAGGAAATATCCGGTAATCAAATTTGACAAGTCCTTTTTTAGGAATTGGCGCTACCTATCACCCCTTTCTCTATTTTAATTGCGGTGCTTATTATCATATACCCTTAATGAGAATTAGGCAACGGGTTTGAGGGCTAAAATGACTTGAATTTTTTGACATTTGATGATATTCTATTTTTATGGATTGAGTATACATGAGCAACTATCGCAGGAAAAAGGTGGAGCTATCTCCGAAGAGGCAATCTTGGAGATAGCCTTTTTAGTGTATATAAGTTGAGGTGAGTAGCAGTTGTATAAGATTTTACTAAAGCAAGACCTGGTGCCCGGTATTCATCTTTTCAAGGTTGCAGCGCCAGCGGTAGCTAAAAAGGCTCAGCCGGGGCAGTTCGTCGTGGTCAGGATTGACGAAAAGGGTGAGCGTATTCCGTTGACTATTGCCGACTGGGATAGAGAGGGGGGTAGTGTTACCATCGTCTTTATGGAGGTGGGAACAACCACCGCCAGGCTGGCTTTGCTGGAAGCCGGTGGCGCTATAGCTGATTTTGTGGGACCACTTGGTTTACCGACGCATATTGAGAAGTTTGGCACTGTAGTCTGTGTTGCCGGGGGATTTGCTGTTGCCACTATAATGCCCATTGCCAGAGCTATGAGGCAGAAAGGTAATAAGGTTATTTCTATTCTGGGGGCGCGGAGCCAGGATTTACTCTTCTGGGAGGACAAGCTGCGCAGCCTCAGTGACCAGCTCATAGTTACTACTGATGATGGCTCTTACGGTCGCAAAGGGGTGGTAACCGGGCCATTGAAGGAGCTTCTTGAGTCTGGTGAGAAGGTCGACCGTGTCATTGCCATTGGACCGAGTATCATGATGAAATTCTGTTCTCTGACCACCGAGCCCTTTGGGATTAAGACCATTGTCAGCCTGAACCCGATAATGGTTGATGGCACCGGTATGTGCGGCTGCTGTCGGGTATCAGTTGGCGGTGAGACCAAGTTTGCCTGTGTTGATGGCCCTGATTTTGATGGGCATCAGGTAGACTGGGATTTGCTCTTCGCCCGCCAGCGTATCTACCTTGATGAAGAGAAGCGTTCTTTTGAGCAATGGCAAAGAAGCGTTCATCGCTGAATGGAAATCTGAGGTGAGGGTATATGGCGAAGCCGAAACTTAATTTGAACCGAGTGCCAATGCCCAGGCAAGACCCCAAAAAACGGGGCAAAAACTTCAATGAGGTTGCTTTGGGTTACAGCCTGGAGCAGGCTAAGGAAGAGGCAAGCCGCTGTATCCAGTGTAAAAAGCGTGGTTGTGTTGCCGGCTGCCCGGTGGAGATAGATATTCCCGGCTTTATCAAGGCTATCGGCGATGGTGATATGCCGGAGGCGGTGCGGATACTCAAGAGCAAAAACGCCCTGCCCGGCATCTGCGGACGGGTCTGCCCCCAGGAGACCCAGTGCGAGGCTACCTGCTCCCTGGCTAAGAAGGGCGCCCCCATCGCTATCGGTCGTCTGGAGCGGTTTGTGGCTGATTGGGAGCGGGCTAATATGGGGGCGGCAACATCAATAGACCCGCCTAAGCCAGCTGGTAAGCGGGTGGCGGTGGTCGGCTCAGGACCAGCCGGATTAACGGCGGCGGCTGATTTGGCTAAGCTGGGGCACAGCGTTACTATCTTTGAGGCATTACACGTGGCTGGCGGAGTGCTAATGTATGGTATCCCCGAGTTCAGATTGCCCAAAGAGATTGTGCAGGCTGAGGTCGACTATGTCGCCTCTTTAGGGGTGAAGCTGGAGTTGGATGCGGTGGTGGGCAAATTGGCCACGGTAGATGAGTTGCTGAATAGTGACTATCATGCCGTTTTCCTTGGCACCGGCGCCGGGGCACCTATGTTTATGAATATCCCCGGCGAGAACCTTAATGGTATCTATTCGGCGAATGAATTCCTGACCCGGGTCAACCTGATGAAGGCGTACCGCTTTCCTGAGTATGATACCCCGGTAAAGGTGGGGCGGAGGGTGGTGGTGATTGGTGGCGGCAATGTGGCTATGGATTCAGCCCGGTGTGCCCTCAGGCTTGGCGCCGATAAGGTCTATATTATCTATCGTCGCTCTGAGGTGGAGATGCCAGCCCGCCGGGAGGAAGTGGAGAATGCCATGGAGGAGGGCATTGAGTTTAGGCTGCTTACCAATCCCAAGCAGATGCTGGGCGATGAGCAGAACTGGGTGGTTGGCATCGAGTGCTACGAGATGGAGCTGGGCGAGCCTGATGACAGCGGCCGGCGCCGCCCTATTGTCAAAGAGGGAAGCGAGTTCACTATTGATGTGGATATGGTGGTAGAAGCCTTGGGCACTCGCCCCAATCCTCTGGTTGCTTCTACTACTGAGGGTCTGGAGACCACCAGATGGGGCACGTTGGTGGCTGACGAGGAGACGGGCAAGACGGTCAAAGATAAAGTCTGGGCTGGCGGCGATATAGTTACCGGCGCCGCCACCGTAATTAGCGCCATGGGTGCCGGCAAGCACGCCGCCGCCGATATAGATGCGTATTTGAGGGGATAGGGTTTCCTTTTTTAGACTACCACACTTCGATTAGTATTATAATGCCTCCAAAAACAAACAACCCCAATGCTAAAGGGCCTAATGCGCCTTTTGGCATTTTGCCAATCTTGTCTAGTAGTGCTATCGAACCTCTAATAAGAAGGTAACATAGTGAGCCGACAAAAGCGGGGAGCAGGAACATATAAACAAATATTAAGGCTAAAGCAATAAAGGGGAAAGTTTTCGCAAGATAATACAAAATCAGTGGTAAAATGATGCCTAACAAGGTGGTTATTAGGAATAAAAACGAATTTGCTATTAATACATCTCTATCGTTGGCTAATTTCTCCCCCTTATGTCTTAAAACGTGCCTTTGTCTTGCCTTTTTGGCAATAAAATCTAGTAACTGAGTATATGCAACTCCTCCAAAACTTGTAAGGAAAATAACTCCCATGATAGTTCCTACGATACCCTCCCAAGAACTTATATCAGCTTCTCCATATATCGCCATGGGTAAAGCAATCGCCAAACCTGCTATGGATAATGCCGCCAAAAGTGATATTTTTCTAGCCCTACCGGGTTTACTGCTCGACCAAGACAGTGCTTTGGAGAGTCGGCGGTTTATTTTTTTTAACCGGGAGCGTGAAAGCAGGTAATCAAGTCCCAATGCTACTCCAGCTAGTAATTGCAAAATTATCCCGTATTTGACCATTGCCTAATTATAACACTATATTTTGTTTTGGTGCCTAATATGGGTTTCACCCACCCCCCATCGTTTTTCTTCCCAGACCCACCCGCCCATTGAGGCTTTGTCCTTAACTCCCTGCTTTAAGGAGTGTTTAAAGAGGTGAAACCTCTGTGGGGTGGGAGGGTGGGAAGTAAGAGCTAAGAAGGTGTCTAAGAGGGGCGTTAGCCCCTCTTTTTAATTAAATTCCCCCTCTCCTTGATAGGAGAGGGGGATAAGAGGGGGTGAGGTAGAAAGAAATAAAATGCCCCTTTCCTTTTAGCCCGAAATTCTAGTAGAATAGGCTTGAGATGAAAGCGGGTTCAACCCCTATCCGGCAGCAGTACCTCAAAATCAAGCGAAAATACCCGCAGGCGATTGTCTTCTTCCGCCTGGGCGATTTCTATGAGAC
>JAGMCH010000056.1 GCA_023129255.1 Dehalococcoidales bacterium | reverse complement strand
GCTTCTTCACTCCGGAGCTAAAGGAGTATGAGTCATTAATCTTGAATGCCCAGGACAGGATTGGTGAGCTTGAGGCTCAGCTCTTCCGTCAGGTGTGTAATCAGGTGGGGGCGAGATTAGAACGCATCTCGGCTTCAAGCCTTGCCCTGGCTGATATAGACGTTTTCTCCAGCCTGGCTGAGGTCGCCGTGCGCTATAGCTATGTCCGACCCGAGTTGACCCCAGGCAAGGAGATAGATATTTCAGAGGGGCGTCACCCGGTGGTGGAGCGGACTCTGGTTGACGGCAGCTTTGTCCCCAATGATACCTATCTCTCCAACGATGACGCCCAGCTTATTGTCCTCACCGGTCCCAATATGTCGGGCAAATCGACCTACCTGAGGCAGGTAGCCTTAATCGTGCTGCTGGCTCAGATTGGCAGCTTTGTTCCCGCCGTCTCAGCCACCATCGGGCTGGTCGACCGCATATTTACCCGGATTGGCGCCAGGGAAGACCTGCCGGCGGGTCAGTCCACCTTTATGGTGGAGATGGTGGAGACAGCCAATATCCTAAATAACGCCACCCCCCGCTCCCTGATTATTCTTGACGAGATTGGGCGGGGCACCAGCACCTATGATGGACTTTCCATTGCCCGCGCCGTCGCCGAGTATATCCATTCTTACCCCCGCCTGGGAGCCAAGACTCTGTTTGCCACCCACTACCACGAACTGGTGGAGCTAGCCAGCTTCCTGCCCCGGGTGAAGAACTTCAATATAGCCGTAGCCGAAGATAAGGGAGAGGTTATCTTTCTCTACAGAATTGTGCCCGGTGGTGTTGACAAAAGCTACGGTATCCATGTTGCCAAGCTCGCCGGGCTGCCCAAATCGGTGGTGCACCGTGCCCAGGAGGTCCTGGAGGAGTTAGAGGAGGACAGCCGAACCCTTGCTGAGAGCTCACACAAAGCCAAAAGACGCCTCAAACAGCCACCACCCATCCAAATTCCCCTGTTAGGGCAGAAGTCGCCGCTGATGGAGGAGCTGGAGAAGCTGGACATTGACTCAATGAGTCCGCTGGAAGCCCTGAATAAGCTCTACGAACTGCAAAAGAAGTCGAAGGAGGGGTAGGTCGAAGTAAATTCTTTTGGAGAAAGGAGAACAGAGGTGAAGATTTTAGGTATTTCATGCAGTCCCAGAAAACAGGGAAACACCGAGCTCCTGTTGGGTGAAGCACTCCAAGGAGCGCAAGGCGAGGGGGCAGAAGTAGAACTGTATAGTGTATCAGGCAAGACCATAGAACAGTGCGATGGTTGCGGAACTTGCTGGGAGACAGGCGAATGCCACATCAAGGACGATATGCAGGAACTATACAAGAAGCTATTGGAAGCCGATGGTATCATCTTCGGCACCCCGGTATATTTCTACGCCATGGCTGCCCAGACCAAGACGGTAATTGACCGGACAATGGCGCTGAACCGTCCTGAGAGGAGCCTGGCTAACAAGGTGGGCGGTATTGTAGCTGTCGCTGGCAGCCTCGGACTCATAGATGCAGTAAAGGACTTGTATTTTTATATTGTCACTCGCCGCATGCTACCGGCTAACTACGTCGCTGCTTACGGCGGGGCTAAAGGTGATGTAAAGAAGTTGGAGAAAGGTATGAAAGCGGCTCGGGATCTGGGACGGCAGATGGTGCAGCTAGTGGCCAAGAAGTTTGAGTACCCGGCCGAGTTTATGGCGCCCCCCATCGCCTACGGCACCCACACCTTTTAACCGCATGGATTTAAAAAAGTGGGGGAGAGGGGTATGGGGTTGCAGATGTCTATGCTCTGTATGAATAGTCAAGAAGGGAGGTTAACCTAATGCAAGCATATTGTATGAAGTGCCACGCCAAGAGGGAAATGACAAATGCTAGGCGCATAACCATGAAGAATGGCAGGCCGGCAACTCAAGGTGTGTGCCCTGTTTGTGGGACTAAGGTTTTCCGAATAGGCAAAGGAGGGCCACCACACGGACCAGAATTTCGCATACGCAAGCGGCTTGGCTAGTCAGTGAACATGGCATAAGCTAGCCCTGAGGTTAACATTATTGTCTCCACGACTAAAATGACTAAAACATAATTGGCCAGAGCAGCCTTCTTATTCAAATTTTCTAGGTTTTTGTAGCAAGATGTATTACATTCCTCAGCTACCCATCTCTTAATTTGCACTATGTCATAATTTTCATTTTCGCAATTTTCTAATAGAGTCTTGACATCTGGTCTGTAGCTCCACGCTTTTGCTCTATAGGCTAATATGCTTAGTATTGCTAGCAGAATGTATGCGACTGCGGCCAAACCAAATAAGACGAGCGAGGGGAACGGCCAGACTCTATCTCCAATAGCATAAAAACCAGCAAGTAGCCCCAATATAGAACTTGCGAACCCCAGGGCAATATTTATCTTGGTATCTATAGAGTCAATGGCGCCCCATAATACTGCAAGTCTGTTCTCAGTTACTTCGCACGCTATCGTGAGCTTATCTTCAAGTTGCTTTTGCTCGAGATTTTTCTTTTCCATAGCAACGTTTTCCCGCTATCGAGCTATTATCGCCTTGCCAGCTTAAGGCTTGTTTCTAGCTGCGTCTTGTATTTGTTAGCTTTTAAATTGACTATTTTGATGATGGTACTGGTCGTTAGCGTCCTTTCAGAATCACTATGTCAGGGCCCGGTTCCGGTTTTGGTTTTGGTTTTGGTTTTGACTTTGGTGTTGGCATAAAACATATACCTCGCTTATAGTCAGTTTACGTTATCTTGCTTTTTCTTATATCTTTATTTTACCACCGCTTGCAGTCTTCTGCCACTCATCTCCTTCACCTTCATCAAAGGGGTCAAAGGGGCGTTAGCCCCTTAAAAAAACAGCCTCCCCCTTCCCCTCATCAAGGGGAAGGGGGATACAAGGGGGATAGGGTCACCATATAAAATTAGCCAGCTATAAAGCTATTGACAATGGAGAGTATATGGTATAAGTTATATTAGTTATTTAGCTACACAAATTAACAAAGGGGTAGAAACATGACTAAAATACGGAAATCCACATCAGTTTTGCTTGCCTTGGCATTAGTGTTGTCCCTGGGGATAGCAGCAGTGCTAATGACAAGCCAGGCTGAGGCAAGCCCGGGGACGACTTACTATGTGAATGCTGCCACCGGGAATGACGGCAACGATGGCGAGACCCCGGGAGCAGCGTGGAAAACCATAACCTACGCTGTGGAGACTGGCTGTCCCGCTGGCAGCACTGGCGACCCCAATATCATCCAGGTGGCGGACGGCACCTACGACAACACTAACAATGGGGAGAGCTTCCCCATCACCTTGGATAGCCAGAATGTCACCTTGCTGGCCGACTCCACCGCCGCTATTATCGACCAGGAGTTTTTGGGCACGGGCACGGGGACGATATTGAAAATCGAAGCCACCGGGATAACCATCGACGGCTTTACTCTAGATCGAGCCGGATTTGGCATCGTAGCTGACCCCGGTGGGTTCAGTATCATAAACAACATATTCTCCAGTGTTAGCTACGGGGTTTACTTTAATATTAGCTTGACTGACCATGCCACTGATTATACCGTTGACGATGTATTGATTAGCGGCAATACCTTTAACACCACTAGCGATGGGGTTTATGTTTATCTTGAACTGGACTTTGACGACACTGTAACCGGCTTAACTGCCACCATCGGCGACATAGAGATTATAAATAATAATACCTTCAATGGCGGTAGCTATGGGATTGATTTTTATGGCTACTTAGATGACCTTACCGATGGCACCGTTACCGTGGGCGATGTCATCATCACCGACAATACCTTCACCAACCAAACCAGCGATGCTATAGAAATGGACTACTACGATGCTAGCTACTGGTATGGCACGACAACGGGAACTTTCGGCGACCTGGTAATCAATGATAATGACATAACCTCCACATCATCGCCTGATGCCATCGACATTTCCGACCTCGCCTACTTTGAATATTTCTACGATGATGCTTCGTTGACAGTAGGCGACCTCTACATTGAGGGTAACGAAATAGATGTCGGCGGCTATGGCATATATATTTACTATTATTATGCCGGCTATAATATGGACGACGATTCAGAGGTCACTGTGGGCGGTGTCCACATAGAGGACAATGTAATTGATGCCGGCTCTGAGGCAATCTATTTCTATTACGAGTATGTTGCCTATGACATGTACCAAAACTCAACCCTCCTCATGGGCAATATTTACATAGTGGATAACCAGATATCGGGTACCGTTGACGGCATATATATTGAGTATTACGATTGGGAGGTTGGCTACGGTATGTATAGTAGCGCCTATGCCGAGCTGCCTGATTATGTCATCACTGGAAATACCTTTAATGTAGCATCTTATGGAATATATCTCTACACCGAGTATAATCCCTACGATATTTATGACAGCGCCACATTTGACTTTGGCGGCTCTCTCATAGATGACAACACCTTCAATGGCGGCGACTACGGCATATACTTTTATTACGGCGGCTTCTGCTACGGAAACTATAACAACAGCGCTGCCCTAATTGGCGATGTCACCATAACCAATAACCGGTTCTATAATTTGAATCAAAAGGCTATCTACATCGACTATCACGATATCGGGGATGAACTCTATGATTACTCCACCCTGGAAGTTGGAGACCTGGTGATTGCCGTTAATGTGATAGACGGCGCCGGCTACGGTATAGTTGTTCGATACGAGTACGTCCATAGTTTTGACTATAGCGCGGTAACAATGGGTATACTGGATATAACCGGGAACAATATTAGTAATGTGACCAATGATGGCATATATGTTTACTATGCTCTAGATGCTGATAACACCTCCACCCAGACCATCGGCCGGGCGCTGATACAGGGGAATATCCTGGACCCGATACCTGACGCTGATGGCATTTATGTCTATATGTCTAAAGACAGTGAAGCCGGGGCGACGATTAATCTGGGGGAGCCGATAATAGACCGGAACCTCATTGAGGACTGGGTCCACGGTATTTACCTTGAGAATGTTGACGGCGCCACCATCACCAACAACCTTATCCAGAACAACGGTCACGGCATCTACCTTGACGGCTCAGACAACATCCAGATTTTATGCAATGACATCCTGAATAATGTAGTGGCTTTTTCTGGAATCCACCTTGACGCTGAGTCCTCAGGCAATGTCATCAACTTCAACAACATTGAGGGCAATTCCCCTTACGGTGTCTATAATGAAAATTGTGGGGAGGTGGTAGATGCTGAGAACAACTGGTGGGGTTACGCCAGTGGGCCTACCCATGCCGGTAACCCTGGTGGCACTGGCGATGCGGTGAGCGACTATGTGGATTATGACCCCTGGTTAACATCGCCTTGCGGAACTCTACCAGTAGCTGACTTTAGTGCTCAGCCAACAGCAGGCGAACCACCATTAACCGTTCAGTTCGCTGACCTATCAACCGGTGATATTACCTCATGGCTGTGGTACTTTGGTGACGGGGAAATCAGCCTACAACAAAATCCCTCCCATATCTATAGCTACCCGGGCACCTACCTCATCAGACTGACTGTGACCGTGACTACTCCTTGTGAGACACTCACTGACACTATGGTGAAGGCTGATTACATTGAAGTGTCTACGGTGGAAGCGCCAGCCAGGATAATTGTCCGCAACCTGCTAATCCAGCCAGCTCAAGCCTACCCAGGGGACCAAGTAACTATTTCAGCTGATGTCGTCAATCAAGGCGGTATTCGTGGCTCCAAGAATATAGAGTTGGTGATAAATGGGCAGGCGGAGCAATCA
>JAGMCH010000055.1 GCA_023129255.1 Dehalococcoidales bacterium | reverse complement strand
GGGACATATGAGGTCTACATTGAAGGTGAAGCGAGCGCCTTTAATGTGTTGTTACGGCCTCACGTTACATCTACGGGAGCCGCTGGAGGTTTGGGCACGGGCGCTATCATAGCCATTGTGGTTATCGGCGTTATATTCCTTGTCGGAATAATTATCGTTTTCATACGTGTCCGCCGTCCGGCTTAGGCTGAATAGGGCGACGTAAGGACAAGGGGGAGCTTTGAAGCTCCCCCTTTATTATTCTCCTAGCCTCCCCATGGCACCTGGAGGTTGATAAGCAATCTCATTGCCTAGGTTACGTGAAGGAGGAGGCACTTCCTCTTTGTGTTGATATGCCCTTGACAAGGTAGGGTATAATAGTGTTAACTTATGTAAGTTAGCTAGGGAGATGGCTATAGAAGCGTATATTGTGTATTGACATATTGACAAATTGAGGTAAAATATACCTCAAGAGGTAAAATATACCTTAATAGGTAAATGGGAAAAATCGCAGGTATAATAGTCATTCTTCCACTGCTGGTTGGGATGGTGGGGCTTCCTGTATCCTGTGCAGGTGAGCCTGAGGCTCAAGGCAGTAAGTTTTTGCTTAGTGACTATCCAACGTCATTTGAAGAGGAGGTAATGATAGTAGTTCCCGAGAACGCCTCTCAGGTGGTAATGGAAGGTGCCGGTGCAATAGCTGCCACATTACAGGAGTTAACCGGAAATGAGCCACCAATCAAAAGTGACCTTGCTCTTGCCGAAAGCGATAAGGTAAGTTATAATCTAATTTTAGTTGGGACTCCTGATTCAAATGCTATACTTGAGCAGATTTATAACCTGGCAAATCTGACGAGGGTAACCGAAGAATACCCTGGAGAGAATAGAGGAATACTGCAAATACTGGAAAATCCGTGGAATGCTGACCGGCCATTGCTCATGGTTGCTGGCAGTGATGAATGGGGAGTCAGGGCAGGAAGTGTGATATTGGCCAACGAGAATAAGATAAAAGAGCTCAGCGGGGAAACGGCGGTGACAGAATTTGTCAATGGGAGTGCGGTGATGCTCCCAACTAGTACCTTGAACAGCGTAATGGACTATATAGAACAAAATCACCCTGACGCCGCCGCCTTTATTAACGAAGGTATTTCCTGGACGAGAAGCAGCCAGACTATCCGGATTGGTCATACACAAAATGTCTATGCTGGCGATGGTTGGACAGTTAGTCTCGGTCACAGTGCTACTGCTGAGCCATTCCTTGACGTAAGAGCTGAATACAACGACGGAGCAATTGTGTGGGTGGGCATGATTAAGGAGAGCGTCATCACTGAAAGCAGTTACACAGCCGAATGAAAAGGCTGTAAAAAAAATCAAACCTAAAAGTAACTGGAGGTAAGAAATGAGTAAATACAAGTTTATAGCGGTACCAGTAATTCTAGCACTGGTCCTGTCCCTGGGGGTGGGATTAGCCCCCCCACCGGCAGTGGCAGATTATGGTGGTGGTGAAAACCCCTGTACCATCATGCACCCTGACCGGGACACCCTCGAGGAATGGATGGCTGCTTTCGGCGCTACCCCTAAACTCGAGATTCTCCCTCCCCCTAGTCTCCCGACATCTTATACTGTTTTACCTCTTTTAACCTATACCCCGGTTGAGCGTAACCAGGGCTCTTGCGGCAACTGCTGGGTATGGGCTGGCACCGGCATTCTGGGCATTGCCCTTAATGTTCAGCAGTCAATCGCTGACCGGCTCTCCATCCAGTATCTTGATTCCTGCTGGACAGGTTCCCCTTGGGCTTGTTGCGGAGGCTTTATAGCCGGGTTTGCCGACTTCTATGACCCCATTGGCGTCGGACAATGCATCCCCTGGTCTAACACCAATGCTTCCTACGCGGATGCTGCCGAGACTTGTGGAACTGCACCATCCAGCGTGACTTGCGGGTCAATTGGCACCACACCCAACTATGGCATCACCAATTGCGACGACGTGGTAATCCCCACTCACGCAGTGGGACAAACCACAGCCATTGACAATATCAAGACTATTCTCAATCAAGATAGAGGGGTGTGGTTTGCTTTCTACCTGTGTAACAATACTCAGTGGACCGCCTTCCGTGATTTCTGGAATACCGGAGCTGCCACCGCCCTTTGGGACCCTGACCCTTATTGCGGTTGTACCTGGAACCCTGCTCCTGGAGAGGGTGGCGGTCATGCCGTTCTGTGCGTGGGTTACGATTGTACCGACGCTGAGCCGGCTAACCACTACTGGATTATACTGAATAGCTGGGGCACGACAGCCAATCGCACCGACGGGCTTTTCCGCATGAAAATGAATATTGACTATGATTGCACTTTCCTTGACCCTCCTTCCGTCTATTGGATGCTCTACTGGGAAACGCTGGATGTTACCTTCGCCGAGGCTGACCTGGAAGTAACCGAGAAGTATGAGGAATGGGTTGACCCTGGGGCTGGGACCTACGAGGTAACCTACACCGTAACCAACACTGGAGATATTTTAGCCCCTGCCAGCACCACACGTGTAACTATAGATGGAACTCCGTCGGATTACTCTTGTCCAGAGCTGCAGCCCGGTGAGTTTGATACCAACACAGTAGGTCCGTTTACTCTGGCGCCCACTAGCGATACCATTAATGTCTGTGCCGACTCTGAAGGTGTCGTCCCCGAGAGCAATGAGGGTAACAACTGCCTGGAGAACGAGTGGCCGGGGTCGGGGCTGGAGTTTGGCGATGCCCCTGACGGCACATATCCATCGCTCCTTGCCAGTGATGGCGCTCGCCACTTACCAACCCAGACCGAGTGCCTCGGCTTGGCGATAACTGAAGCACCCGATTGGAAGGACTTCGAACCCGATGCCAATGTGCCTGATTTGGATTTGTATGACGATGGACTGGTGACCACTACTATAACCACAGATAACCCAGCCCAAACTGTTACCTTCCAGGTAACCGACCTTATGGTAGAAGGCGACCTATACGTCAATATCCTGATTGACCTGAATGCCGACGGCGACTGGCTCGATACTGTGGGCACTCAATCGGAACATGTTGTTGTAAATCAGGTATTACCCGCAGTTCAAGAACAGACGGTTGTCTCCAATCCATTTTCAACGGTGGGGGCAACTCCGGGAACGACCTGGCTCAGAATCACCCTGACCAGAAGCCCCCTTTCTGTTGCTGCACCGTGGGACGGCACTATGGCCGGGTATGCCGAGATGACCCCGTTTACCTACGGTGAAACCGAGGACTGGGAGATAGAGATAATCAAAGGAGACCTGGAGTATGGCGATGCCCCTGACCCTGGCTACCCATCAACTCTGGCCAGCGATGGCGCTCGCCACGACTACACCAGGACTGAGTTCCTCGGCGATGATAAAGACGGCGAATCTGATGCCAATCAGCCTGATTTGGATTTGCTTGACGATGGACTGTTGACCACTACCATAACCGCCGGTCTCGCCAACCAGCAAGTCCAGTTTAAGATAACCGACGATTCACAACCATCAACAGACCTGGTAATCAACATCCTGATTGACTTAAACTGCGACGGCGACTGGAATGATGCCGGAGAACATGTGGTTCAAAATCAGCCAATAGCAACCACGGTTGCCGCACAAACGTTTTTCTCCTCTCCATTTTCAACCGTGGGGGCAACTCCGGGAGCGACCTGGCTCAGAATCACCCTGACCAGAAGTGACCTCGGGGGTCTACCATGGGACGGCACCATGACCGGGCATGCCGCCATGATTCCGTTTGAATATGGTGAGACCGAGGACTGGCTGATAGATATAGCCTCACCTCCAGAGGTAATACCACCATGGTTAACCGTTAATAAATGGGTAACGCCGGCTGAGATATGGCAAAAAGGCTCTGCCATGGAACCGGAGCAGGCCACAGTAACCCTCACTGTAATTGGAGAGGGGCAGATTGTTGACGTACCAAATGTCGACATTATCTTCGCCCTTGACAGCTCGGGGAGCATGACCGCGAGTGACCCTACTGGCGTTCGCAGAACTGGTTCCAAGGACTTCGTCGACAGCCTAGACCCAACCGGGGACCAGGTTGGCGTGGTCAGTTGGGATAGTGCTATAGATTTCTTCCTGGACTTAACCAGCGACTTTGCCCTGGTAAAGGCAAACATAGACAATGTAGATGACTCAGGAGGCACCGACTTGGATGTGGGCTTAAGCAAAGCCATTGATTTGCTGGATGCCGGGGCACGCGTGGGCACCGTTCACGCCATAGTCTTCCTCACCGATGGCGATGGGACTTACATTTTCTCGGGAAATGCTGGCTCACAAGCTGATAGAGCCGCCGCCGCTGGCTACCAGATATACGCTATAGGATTGGACCCCCCTTCTGGCGCTATACCGAAATTGGAGGACATGGCTGATACCACCGGTGGTAAGTATTGTCTTGCCGCTACCGCCGCGGATATAGAGGCCTGCCTTGATGATATACTCGGTGAGATAACAAACGTAGCCGGCCAAAATGTTACTGTCTACGACATTTTGCCCAGTTACATCAACCAGGAGAACGCCTTTACCATTGCGCCAGATAGCATCACCCCAAATCCAGACGGCACCACTACGCTGGTATGGGACGTAGGGACACTGCTAGTAGGTGAAATATGGAGAGTCTCCTTCAATATAAGCTCCGACCTCTGCGGTAGCTGGCTTCTGGTAGACGTGCCTTATGAGTCTGGGGTCTTCTATATAACTTATGCACAGGAAGAAGCGTGGGTGCCCTTCCCAGCAAGATACATAGATGTTTTGTGCCCTGTTGAAGAGGCGCCGGCCAGGTTAATTGTCCGCAACCTGCTAATCCAGCCAGCTCAAGCCTACCCCGGGGAACCAGTAACTATTACCGCTGATGTCGTCAATCAAGGCGGCATTCGTGGCAACAAGAATATAGAGTTGGTGATAAATGGGCAGGCGGAGCAATCAACCAGGGTTGGTGTTGACCCAGGCTGTGCCCAGCATATAACTTTCTTCATCTCCAAAACAGTGCCGGGGACATATGAGGTCTACATTGAAGGTCAAGAGAGTGCCTTTAATGTGTTGTTACGGCCTCACGTTACATCTACGGGAGTCGCTGGAGGTTTGGGCACGGGCGCCATTATAGCCATTGTGGTTATTGGCGTTATATTCCTTATCGGAATAATTATCATTTCCATACGTGTCCGCCGTTCGGTTTAGGCTGAATAGGGCGACGTAAGGACAAGGGGGGAGCTGCAAAGCTCCCCCCTTGTTATTCTCTTAGCTCCCCATGGCACCTAGAGGTTGATAAACAATCTCATTGCTATAGATAGCCGGGTGTGCTATATTTTGGGTGATGGAAGCCAAAATTGAGCTTATTCCCGAGGGCAACGTCACTTCGCCTGAGGGGTTTTTTGCCGGTGCTACCAGCGCCGGGATAAATAGAAGAGCCAAAGATAAACCAGACCTTGGCATCCTCTTTTCTGAGGCGTCCTGTGTGGCTACGGCTCTGTTTACCACCAATCGGCTCAAGGCAGCCCCGGTGGTCTTGTCTCAGCAGAGGCTAAAACAAGGGAGGGCTGGGGCGGTGGTGGTGAATAGTGGCTGTGCCAATGCCTTTACCGGTGAGAAGGGTCTTGCCCATGCCGCCGAGATGGCAAAGCTGGTTGCCGAGGGCATTGGCATATCGGCTGAGGATGTCCTGGTCGCCAGCACCGGGGTGATTGGTCTGCCGCTACCGATGAAGCGCATAAGGAGTGGCATAGACCAGATTATCCTTTCCCGAGGCGGTGGTCATGAGCTGGCAAGGGCGATGATGACCACTGATACCTTTGCCAAAGAGACGGCGGTTAAGGTTGGGGTGGGGGATAGTGAGTTTGCCATTGGCGGGGTGGCCAAGGGATCGGGGATGATTCACCCTGAGCTGGCAACCTTGCTCTGCTTTATCACTACCGACGCCGCCGTAGAGAAAGACTTTCTCCAGAAGGCGCTCAAAAAGGCGGTGGACGTTTCGTTTAATATGATTTCTATTGACGGCGACACCAGTCCCAGCGATATGGTGTTGCTCATGGCTAACGGGCTGGCGGGAAGCGCCCCGACTGACGCCTTTCAGCAAGCTCTGGAGCGGGTCTGTATCTATCTGGCCAAATGTGTCGCCCGCGATGGCGAGGGGGCAACCAAGCTTATTGAGGTAACTGTCGGTGGCGCCCTCAGTCTGGCTGAGGCGAGGTTGGCGGCAAGGACGGTGATAAGCTCGCCTCTGGTGAAGGCGGCGGTTCATGGCGCTGACCCCAATTGGGGGCGGGTTATGGCAGCGGTGGGGCGGAGTGGGGTGGAGGTGGTGGAAGCAAAGCTTGAACTTTATATCGGCGATATCCCGGTGGTAAAAGCGGGCGCGCCCTTGCCCTTTAATAAGCGAGGTTTAATCCAGCTGTTAAAGGGGAAGGAAGTATCCCTGAGCTTGAACCTTAACCTGGGTTCTGGTAAAGCTACCGCCTGGGGTTGCGACCTATCCGAAGAATATGTAACTATTAATAGTCAGTACATGACCTGATGGGGGTAAAAATTGGGCAAGGTTATCGTGGTTAAGCTCGGTGGTGCCACCCTGGGCAGTCATGATACCACTATTAAGGACATAGTCGAGCTTCAGCAGCAGGGTAAATCATTGGTTGTAGTCCATGGCGGTGGTAAACTGATAACCGATTGGCTGGAAAAGCAAGGGATTGCCACCAGGTTTGTTCACGGCGAGCGGGTAACTGATGAAGCGACGCTTGAGGTGGTGATTTCAGTGCTGGCCGGGCTGGTCAATAAGGAGATTGTGGCTGAAATTAATGCTCTGGGAGGAATGGCAATAGGCATCAGCGGGGTGGATGGGGCTTTCATTCAGGGCAGGATTAAGGAGAAAGAGCTGGGCTATCTTGGCGAGGTGGTCGAGGTAAATCCCGCCCCCCTGGAAGCACTACTAAAGTCCGGCTATATCCCGATAATTGCTCCGGTCAGCCTTCACGCCGGTAAGCCGGAGAAAGCGCCGCCGGTGCTCAACATCAACGCTGATGCTGTCGCTGGCGAGATTGCTGCCGCCATTGGTGCCGAGAGGCTTATCTTCTTGACCGACGTGGTGGGCGTCTGTGACCAGTCAGGCAATTTACTGCCTCGTCTGTCACCTGATGAAGCTGAGGCGCTAGTTACTTCGGGCGTGGCTTCAGGGGGGATGATTCCCAAGATTAAAGCCTGCCTCAAAGCCTTATCTGGCACTTCAACGGCTTGTATCATAGATGGTAGGCAGCAGCACGCCTTGCTCAATGAAATAGAAGGCCGTGGCGGCGGCACCACCATCCAGAAGTAATTAGATAAGGGGAGTTTTGGAGGGACAAAGCCCCCACAAAATTTAATATCTATTCCCACCCACCGCCCTTAAGGAAGGGGAACTAAGGGAGGCTTCACCCGCCGCCCTAGGGGAAGAAGATACTAAATAGAGAGTTTTAGAGAGGCTTCGCCTCTCTTATAAAAAACCTTCCCCCTCTCCTTTGAAGGAGAGGGGGATAAAGGGGGAGGGTTGCTAAGCAAATATCTAGGGGGTGAGGTAGAATAAAATCCTCACCAAATAGGAGAACAAAAGTGACTAACTGGCAGGAACTTGAGCACCAGTACTTCATGCAAACTTTCGAGCGTATACCCTTAACCATAGTCAAGGGGCAGGGGGCACGGGTGTGGGATGAACACGGGCGGGAGTACCTTGACTTTGTTGGAGGCTGGGCAGTCAATAGCTTGGGGCACTGCCACCCGGTGGTGACCAAGGCAGTTACCGAGCAGGCACAGTTGCTAATTCAGACGTCCAACCAGTTCTATACTATTCCTCAGATTCGCTTAGCTGAGCTTCTGGTCCGGAATAGCTGTCTGGACAAGGTCTTTTTTGGCAATAGTGGTGCTGAGGCTAATGAGGGGGCGGTAAAGCTAGCCCGGCGTTACGGGCAACTTAACTTAAGTGGAGCCTACGAGGTTATTACCACCTCGGGTTCCTTTCATGGTCGCACTTTAGCTATGTTGGCGGCTACCGGTCAGGCTAAATTTCAGGAGCCGTTTCCTCCTCTGCCCACCGGCTTTGTCAATGTGGAGTATAATAATAT
>JAGMCH010000054.1 GCA_023129255.1 Dehalococcoidales bacterium | reverse complement strand
GATGGCTATTTGGCGGCAATACGAGCTTGGTGTGACCAAAAGGGCATTTTGCTCATCCTGGATGAAATTCAAACTGGCATAGGTCGGACCGGGACGCTCTTTGCCTACGAGCAATATGGCGTTGAACCTGATATAATGACACTGGCTAAGGGTCTGGGCAGCGGCGTGCCCATTGGGGCTATTCTGGCTAAGGAGAGGGTGGCAGTGTTCGCTCCCGGTGAGCACGGCTCTACCTTTGGCGGCAATCCGTTAGTCTGTGCCGCTGGCTATGCTACGGTAAAATTTATTATTGATAATGATATCGCCGGGAAGGCAAAGACGGTGGGACAGTATCTTATCCAGGGACTGGAAAGGATGAAGCAGAAATTCCAGCTTATCACTGATGTTCGGGGGCGGGGGTTGCTGGTGGCTATGGAGTTTGGCAGTGACATCGCCCAGTCATTAGTGATGGCTTGCCTTGATAGGGGCTTATTGGTTAACCGATTGAAGCCCGATGCCTTGCGCTTTATGCCTCCCCTTATTATCGGGACTGAGGAGGTTGATGAGGCGTTGGGCATTTTTGACAGCGCACTATCCAGCGCTATCAGCTAAAGAAAAAAATAGTAAGAGGTTTTAAGGTGAGCAAGCTTCGCCGGCTTGGGATAGTAATAGCCTTGGGCTTAGTTCTCTTGCTTGGTATGGTGGTGCTGGCTGTCTCATATACAGGGTTCGGGGTAACCAGTGGCATTGGGACTGGGGGTCTTCCCCTCTCGCTTTCTGACTTTTCGGATGTGCCGCAATCGGTGACGGATGGTGCCACCAGCTTAGCTGCGGAGCTATTCGGAGATTGCCGGGAGAAATGTGATGATTTTATCAATCAGCTATTGGCAACATATCTGGAGGCTGAGGGTAAGGATTTTGTTATAGTCTTTAACCCCGGTGGTTGGGGGTGGAATTTGGTGGAGGATACACCGGGTTGGCGGAGTATTTTTGACGGCATTGAATCTGAGCTGGAAAACTTAAGTTATACCTCATTGAAGTTAAACTATCTGCGGGCGGCTGACACTTTTCGGGGGCGCCTGGATGAGTTTGGGGAAATAATAAATGGCTACCAATCAAAGGCTAATGATTTAGCCTGTAGAGTGGAGTTTCTCACTACCTATCTTCCCGACCTCAAGGTTATCCTGACTGGTGAGAGCACGGGCGCTGTTATCGCTGACGGCGCCATGGAAATTCTGGAGGATAATCCCCGGGTTTATAGCATTCAGACCGGTCCTCCTTTCTGGCACCAGACTGCTATGTCGGAGAGGACGCTGGTATTGACTGATAACGGAATAACCACTGATTCCTTCAGCCAGGGAGATTTTTTTGATATCATTTGGGGCTACTATAAAAAGTGGTTCGGTTTATCTGAGCCAGAGGATGATTTTGGCACCATCCCCCACTTTATAGCAGTACCGGGGCACGACTACTGGTGGCAATATCCTGAGGTCTGTTCTCGAATCACAAACTTTTTAAGAGATAATTTTGGAATCGAAGAGATAATCCATTAGCTTAACGGAGGTTTGGAGTGGCAGATAAAATAGTACTGGCTTACAGTGGCGGGTTAGATACATCAGTAGCTATCAGATGGCTCAAAGAGAGGTATAACCTGGATGTTATTGCCCTTAATGTTGACGTGGGCAACGAGCGAGATTCTTCTGCCGTTCGTCAGAAGGCGCTTGATATTGGCGCAGTGAAGGCATTGGTAGAGGATGCCAAGGAGTTATTTGTCAATTATTTTATCTTCCCCGCCCTACAGGCGGACGCCCTCTATGAGGGGCAATATCCATTGGCTACCGCCCTGGCTCGTCCGCTGATGGCTAAGTTGCTGGTGGATACCGCCATAAAGGAGGGGGCTTCAGCAGTAGCCCATGGCTGTACCGGCAAGGGGAATGACCAGGTGAGGTTTGAGGTGGGCATCACTGCCCTGGCGCCCAGCCTCAAGATTATCGCCCCGGCTCGGGAGTGGGGCATGACCAGGGAGGAGACCATAAACTATGCCCAGCGCTACGGGATTCCGGTGCCAGTTACGGTAAAAAGCCCCTATTCCATCGACGAGAACCTGTGGGGGAGGAGCATTGAGTGTGGGGTTCTGGAAGACCCCTGGGTTGAGCCACCGGCCGATGTCTTTACCTGGACCAGGTCGCCCGCCGATGCCCCGGATAAGTCAGGCTATGTGGAAATCGGCTTTGAGCAGGGCATCCCGGTTAGTCTTGATGGGCGGAAAATGAAAGGCGTCAGCTTAATCCAGCGGCTTAACCAGCTGGCTGGCGAGCACGGTGTGGGCAGGATTGACCTTGTGGAGAACAGGCTGGTGGGGATAAAATCAAGGGAGATTTATGAAGCCCCGGCAGCAGTAGTGTTACTACAGGCGCACCAGGCTCTGGAGGCGATGACCTTATCTAAAGACCAGATTCGCTTCAAGCAGAAGGTGGCTATTGAATACGCCGACCTCATCTATAACGGTCTGTGGTTTAGCTCACTTCATCAGGACCTGGCTGCCTATGTAAAGAGCACCCAGCGCTATGTTACCGGAACAGCGCGCCTCAAGCTGTTCAAGGGGAGCTGCCAGGTGGTGGGGCGGAAATCACCCAAATCGCTATATAGCTATGGTCTGGCTACCTATGATAAGGG
>JAGMCH010000053.1 GCA_023129255.1 Dehalococcoidales bacterium | reverse complement strand
ACCCAGGCGCAGGCACAGGGTATTAGCGATTTGGAGGAGAATAAAGGAAGAAAGTAAATGAGCCATATTCGCGGTCGCTTTAAGAAGGCGGCAGATAAACTGGTAAACGAATACACTGCCTCTATCCCCTTTGACTGGCGTTTGTACCCCTACGACATTGCCGGCAGTATTGCCCACGTCAAAATGCTGGCCAAGCAGGGCATAATTTCAGATAAAGAAGCTAAGACTATTATCAACGGGCTGACGGCGATTAAAGAGGAGATAGAGCGGGGCAAGTTTCAGTTCAAACCTGAGCTGGAAGATATCCATATGAATATTGAAGCCCGCCTGCTGGAGAAGGTGGGGGAGGTGGGGGGCAAGCTCCACACCGCCCGCTCCCGAAATGACCAGGTGGCTCTGGACATGCGCCTTTTTGCCAGGGATGCAATCTCAAATACCCTGGCCCAGCTGAAAGAACTGCAGCGGGCACTAATCAGTCTGGCTGAAGCCAATAAGGATGTAATCATTCCCGGATATACCCATTTGCAGCCGGCACAGCCGGTCTTGCTGGCTCATCACCTTCTAGCCTATTTTGAGATGCTCCAGCGTGATGTTGACCGATTCAGCGATTGTCTGAAGCGCACCGACGTTATGCCCCTGGGCAGTGGTGCTCTAGCCGGTGTGACCTATGATATTGACCGGGAGTTTGTAGCTAAAGAGCTGGACTTCAGCCAGCTCAGTCAGAACAGCATGGACGCCGTCTCGGACAGGGATTTTGTGCTGGAGTATGAGGCGGCAGCCGGCCTGTGTATGATGCACCTTTCCCGACTGGCTGAGGAAGTTATTTTGTGGTCTTCAGCCGAGTTCAATTTTATTGAGCTTGACGAGGCTTATGCCACCGGCTCAAGCATCATGCCCCAGAAGAAGAACCCCGATGTCGCCGAGCTGGCGCGGGGCAAGACGGGCAGGGTCTATGGCAATCTGATGGCTCTGCTGACCACGATGAAGGCTCTCCCCCTGTCCTATAATAAAGATATGCAGGAGGATAAAGAGGGCTTGTTTGATACGGTGGATACCCTGCTATCCACCGTAGAAGTGTTTACCGGCATGGTCGAGACCCTTAAGGTTAAATCAGAGAATGCCCGGCGGGCGGTGGAACGAGGCTATATTCTAGCCACCGACCTGGCTGACTATCTGGTCAAGAAGGGGGAAGCCTTCCGCACCGCCCATGCTCTAGTGGCTAGATTGGTGAGCTACGCTATGGAAAAGAATAAATCTTTACTTAAGCTCAGCCTGGCTGAGTATAAGAAGTTTTCTCCACTATTTGAGCAGGATGTTTACTCCATTACTGCGGAATCATCCATTGCCGCCAGGGATGTCGTTGGCGGTACCGCCCCCCGACAGGTGGCGCGGGCGTTAGCCACGGCCAAGAAGACAATCGGAGATTCCAAACGTGGAAAGTAGCCCTCAGGTCAAGCTGGCTCCGTCTATCCTCTCCGCCGATTTCGCTCGCCTCGGTGAGCAGGTAGTTGAAGCCACCAAGGCTGGCGCCGACTATATCCATGTCGATGTTATGGATGGGCATTTTGTCCCTCAGATAACCATCGGCGCTCCGGTGGTGGCTGCTGTTCGGAAGTGGACCGACCTGCCCCTGGACGTCCATCTTATGATTGAGGCACCGGAGCAGCAAATCAGTCAGTTTGTCGATGCCGGCGCCGACATTATCACCGTTCATATAGAAGTCTGCCCCCATATCCACCAGGTGGTTAAGGCAATTAAGGAGCTGGGGGTTAAGGCGGGGGTATCTCTCAACCCGGAGACACCGGTAGCTGCCGTCAGTGAAATCCTTCCCTCCCTGGATTTGGCCCTGGTGATGACGGTCAATCCCGGCTATGGCGGGCAGAGCTTTATTGAGTCAATGCTGGATAAGATAGCCCGTCTCCGTGCTGAATTGGATGAAAAGGGTCTAGCCGCTGAGCTGGAGGTGGATGGGGGCATCAATGCCCAGATTGCTCCCAGAGTGGTGAAGGCGGGGGCGAGGGTGCTGGTGGCGGGGGCAGCGGTGTTTGGTTCGGGGCAAACGGTGGATGAAGCTCTCAAAAAGCTCAGGGCTGGCTTACTTTAGCCAGTTTATGCTGATTGCGCAGGCATCTGGTGCACAGGTTTAGCCGTTTGGGCTGACCATCAATAACGAGAGTAACCGGATGAATATTAGGCACCCAGCGACGCTTGGTATGGCGTTTAGAGTGGCTTATATTGTGACCGAATTGAGGCGATTTGCCACATAAATCGCATTTCAAGGTTTTCTCTCCTTTGACTATCGGACAAATTTACTGTAGAATTTCGTTTACAATACTAACATAGCCAGGCGATTCTGGCAAGGATTGGATAAGATGGGGCA
>JAGMCH010000052.1 GCA_023129255.1 Dehalococcoidales bacterium | reverse complement strand
TGTCTGATAGTGACTCAAGTGTTGGTTCTATGCGCCGGCACACCTCAGTAGCACGGGCACATCTCGGGTGGAATCTACAGCCAGGGGGTGGGTCAACAGGGCTGGGTACTTCTCCAGGCAAGACAAGCCTACCCCGTTTTCTCTTCGGGTCGGGGATAGGGGTTGATAAGATTAGCGCCTGGGAATAAAGATGTTTGGGAGACTGGAATAGCTCGATTGCGTTGCCGATCTCTACTATCTTACCTAGGTACATAACGGCAATACTATCACAAACGCTCTCGGCAACGCTGAGGTTATGGGTGATGTACAGGTAGGTCAGGCCTTGCTCCTGCTTAAGTTGCTTTAGTAAATTGAGGATTTGTGCTTGCACCGATACATCCAGTGACGAAGTTGGTTCATCAAATACGATGAATCCGGGGTTGCTTGACAAAGCTCTAGCAATAGCTATTCGCTGTCTCTGCCCGCCGCTGAACTGGTGAGGATAGCGTGGCAAGTGCTGCTCGGTGAGACCCACCACCTGTAAAATCTCAGCTACCCTAGCTTGAGCCTGCTTCCGTGTCATAAGCTTATGCACCACCAGGGGTTCAGCCACGATGTCCCTCACCCTCATCCTGGGATTGAGAGAAGTGAAAGGGTCCTGGTGAACAAGCTGCATTTCTTTTCTGACGGCCTTGAGTTTTTCACCGGAGTACGTGGCAAGGTCATATTGTTGCCGCAGCGCCTGCAGCCTCTTAGGATTAGTTGATGACTCTTCCAACGAGTCTATCTCGTCTTTAATCTTGCTAGAGGTATCAAGGTATATATGTCCCGATGTAGGTGATAACAAACGAATTATGGTCTTGCCTAGTGTTGTCTTACCGCAGCCTGACTCGCCTACCAGTCCCATCCAGTGACCCCGCTCAATGGCTAAATTTACGCCATCAACTGCGTAAACAGCACCTGCTGGTCTTCTAAGAATTCCTTTCAGAATGGCAAAGTGTGTTTTTAGATTTCTGGTCTCAACGAGAACTTCCACCAGTTTCTCCTTGGCAGTTGTGACAGGCTACAAAATGCCCTGGAGCCAGCTCGCCCATAGTGGGTATATGCTCTCGGCATATCTCCGTAGCACTGGGGCACCTGGGGTGAAAACGGCATCCTGACGGTAGCGCAAGTGGATCAGGCACAATGCCACCTATTGCATGCGGCTCTACACCCGGTTTGGGAACAGCTGCTAGCAAAGCTTTAGTGTATGGGTGTAATGGGTTGGCATAAATTTCATCCACCGGGGCTATTTCGCAGAGACTGCCAGAGTACATCACACCAACCCTATCACATATTTCAGCGGCCACGCCCAAGTCATGAGTGATGTAGAGGATAGATGACTCAAATTCACTCTTTAGCTGGTTTAGAAGCTGCAGAATCTGGGCTTGAATGGTTACATCAAGAGACGTTGTCGGTTCGTCAGCAATGAGAAGCTTAGGGGAACAAGCCAGGGCCATAGCTATAACGCCGCGCTGTTTCATACCGCCGCTCAGCTGATGAGGATGTTGCCGAGCCACTCTCGCTGGGTCCGGTATCTCCACTTCTTTTAGCAAGTCAATGGTCATCTTTATGGACTCACCCTTGAGTCTCCACAGTAACCCTCTTACTAAAAGAATACGGCTAACAATTCTTGGCCCCTCTGCACGTGGATTTTGGGCAATCCTTTGATAAAGCCCCCTCTCCATTAACCATACAGGCTTAGCTAGCAAGCTGATGAATCCCTTTTTTCCAGCCAATAACTTGTTTACTGTCCTCAGAGCTTTCTGTGCTACTTCCTGCCTGCGGTGAAGGAGTATTACCTCTGAAATCTGGTCACCTATGGTATATACCGGGTTCAGTGCGGCACCCGGTTCCTGAAATACCATTGATATTTTACTACCCCGTATTGCCCTTATCTGGTCTTCACTTATAGTCAGAAGGTCCACTGGTTCATTTCCATTATCAACATTAAAGTAAATGCTGCCGCTTTCTATCTGGCCAGGGGCAAAAACTAACCGCAGAATGGACAGTGCTGTCAATGTCTTTCCGCACCCAGTCTCTCCAACCAGACCGAAGGTTTCTTTGCGGTTGATATCAAGGTTAACATCCTCCAGCGCCTGTACCACGCCTTCATAGGTGTAAAACCTTACCGTCAGTCCTCTAATCTTCAAGAGTTCGTTCATGTTATCTCCTAGCTAACCTAGGGTCAAGGATATCTCGGAAGGAATCACCCAGCAGATTCCAGCCCATAACAAACAAAAAAATGAATATACCAGGAATGGTAACGGTGTACCAGTATGCCAAGGGGTCACCAGGTGGTCCTACAATCCAGTTTCTGGAGAAATTTATCATCTGTCCCCAGTCAGCATAGCCCTCTGGTGCCCCCAAGCCCAGGAAGCTCAAGGCAGCCGCTGCAAGAACAACAGCACCAATATCCAGAGAAGCCATAATCAGGGTAGGATAGATGGAATTGGGTAATATGTGCCGGGTGATTATTCTCAGGTGTGAGCTGCCTATCCCTCTGCTTGCCTCCACATAGTCCTCCTCTCTGACCACCAAGATGTCTCCCCTGATAAGACGTGCGTAGGGGGGCCAGGAGACCGTGATGAGGGCTAGCATGACGCTCTTCAAGCTGGGTCCAAGAGCCACGGTGATAGCCATGGCCAGAATCAAGGCAGGGAAAGCCAGAAATATATCGGTTATCCGCATAATGATTTCGTCAATTATGCCGCCAAAGTATCCGCTAAGACTACCCAGCAATATGCCTATAACCAGCACTACTCCGATTACGATTAAACCTACCTGAAAGGCTGAACGGGTGCCCCAGATAACTCCATAAAAGATATCGTATTGACCCTCGGTGGTGCCAAATATATGCTCCTCACTAGGAGGCTGAGGTGTCGGGGAAAAACCGTCTCTGGGTATCATATATCGGTCGTAGTGGCCCTCCGGAGGTGGCGCTATGAAGGGAGCCAGGATAGCGATAATAATAAAGGTGATAAGGATGGCGACCCCGATGATTGACAACGGATTCTTTTTTAGCTGGTACAGTACAAACCTTAGACCCATCATGCTGCCTGTCCTCCCAGTCTTACTCGTGGGTCTATTTTAGCGTATAGCAGGTCAACCACTAGGTTGGTAAGTACAAACAGAATGCCGTTGAATAAGGCAAATGCTAGAACAGAAGGTATGTCCAGGTGAATAGCAGATTGCCAAGCCCACCAGCCAAGCCCCTTATAGTTAAAAATGGTCTCCGTAATGACCACGCCATTGACAAGAAGGGCGAAAATATAGCCAGCAATGGTAAGTACCGGAATCAGGGCGTTTCTTCTGGCATGTTTGCTGACAACCGTGTTTTCATCCAGTCCCTTGGCCCGAGCAGTGAGGATATAACCTTTACCCAATGACTCCAGCATGCTGGAGCGCATTAATCGCATTATAAAAGCCAGCTGAACCACGGTAAGGGTTATCACTGGTAAAAACAGGTGTCTCAAACTATCCCCCAGAACCTGCCAGTTGCCGTTTAATATGGCATCCAGAAAATGAAGCCCGGTATACTGAGTGAATGCTTCAGAATGCACCACGATGTTCATCGCGGTGCTCAGCCTCTCCGGTGGGAATAATCCGGAGAAGAAGCCATAGAAGATCATGAGCAACATAAGACCTAGCCAGAAGGTGGGGAGAGACCAGCCCATAATGGCACCTGCCCGGGTGATATGGTCAACAGCCTTATCCTTGTGGGCGGCGGCTTTGCTTCCCAGGAAGATACCACCGAGGATAATAAGTGGTGTGGCAAATATAGCCAACTCCAGAGTAGCCGGCAGGAAATTCAGTATGGCGTCAGTAACCGGTAGAGAGACGACCTTGGACCAGCCCAGATTGCCGTGGAATATCTGGCTAATCCAGTTGCCATACTGCACCCATAGCGGGTCGTTGAGCCCATATTTCTCAATTATCTCGGTAATGTTGGCAAACTGCTTAGGGTCGGTGACATAGAGGGCAGCCCTTTCTACAGGCGAAAACATCTGCAATAGGGCAAATACAAGTAGGCTTACACCAAATAATACAGGCACGACGAGTGCCAGTCTACGTATGATGTAAGCACGAAATTCCAAAGCAAACCCCCACAGCTGCAAACAAGGAAAAGCCCCCCTTACCTCGTCGAAAGGGGGCTCTTCTTTGCTTCCGACTCTACGTTGCTCTAAACACGCTAAATCGATACTCTTTTTATTTTACTTTAGTCGTATGATTTGCTCAGTGCGTATATATTTCCCAATTGACTTGGTAGGATGGGGTTGAAGTAAAATCCCTGAACCCAATCGCGGAAATAGCGCCTACCCAACGGCTGAGCCAGCATAATGCCAGGGCAATCATCGTAGTATAGCTGACCCAGCTGGTTATAGATTACCTGCCTCCCTGCCGGGTCTACTGAGCCAATTCCCTGTGCGACAAGCGCATCTACCTCAGGGTTATGGTAGTTCTGCCACCCGGAGAAAGTGCCAGCGCTGTGCATGAATGGGAAGATAAAGTTATGGGCATCAGGATAATCCGCCAGCCAGCCAATCTGGAACATGGGTAAAAGCTGCATGTACATGCCTCTCAAGAGTGTAGGCCACTGCATAACCTGGATGTTCACCTTGAACTCAGGGTTAATCTGGAACAGGTTATTCTGCAAGATTTCACATGCGGTCTTACGCACTAGGTTGCCAGCGTTATAGGCTATGGTAAAGGTGAACCCCTTCTCCCATACCTGTCCGCCCCAGGCTTTCTTCAGATGCTCCTCTGCCTTGGCTAGGTCCAGGCTATACATTGGCTGGTCAGGGTTGTAGTAGGAGAGCCCATCAACAATCGGCGAACCGACTTGTACAGCCTCACCCATCAGGGCATCTTCAAGGTATGTCTCCCAATCAAAGGCGTAGGTAAATCCCAACCTTACATCTAGGTCAGTGAAGAAATCAAGCGGGATGCCATTACCGTCTAACTCTCCGCTGCCGACGAAGGTGCTCTCGGGGCTGATGGCAAACTGGAAGAAGAAGGCATCTACCTGCAATGTAGGCATGTCCTTATAGACCGTTAGCCCCTCTACGCCCTCAAGCTCAGCGATATGAGCTCTGGGAACATAGATATGGTCGGCATCACCGGCTTCCAGCATGAGCTTCCTCGTCGTCCACTCATCGACAACCTTGATGATCAATCTCTCAAAGTTAGCCGGCTCTCGCCAGTAGTTGTCGTTCCGCAGCAGTGAGATTTCCACGCCGGGCTCCCATCTCTCCAGTGCAAAGGGACCGGTGCCATTGGCTATTGCCTGTAGTGGTGAACCACCGGCTGGAGGGTCGTTGAGTGCTTCGTAAGATGCCTGCGTGCCATCCCAGTCGCCGTTCTCAATGCACCATTCCTTGTCAACAACGGAGCCCCAAGGACCGCAGAGAATCTGCAGGAACGGTTCATAGGGAGCGAAGAGATTGAACTGCACCCACTGGCCGTCTACTTCAACCTTGCTGGTTATATCTTCCAGAGGCATCAGACCTTCATCTGTGCGTGAACTGTGGGTGTCTGGGCCAAAAAACGGCTCAAAGAACATCCACTGGGGTCCAGCACCGTAGTCCTGAACCATGCCTCTCTCAAAGGAGTACTCCACATCCTCCGGTGTTAAATCATTACCATTGTGGAATTTGACCCCATCACGAATCTTGAAGCGGTAGGTCTTGCCATCCTCTGACATATTCCACTCCGTAGCCAGCACAGGCACGAATTCAGTGGTACTCTCACCGTCAAAGAAAATGAGTGTCTCATAGAAGCATTGTTCTACCTCACCGCTGGCGGTGTCGTAGCTATAGGCTGGGTCTAGGGCGTCGGGACCCCCGATAGTGGCATAAACAAAGGTATCAGGGTTTTTGATTTCCGGTGCTGGTGGCTCCTCCTCTTCCTCTTCTCCTGGTGGCAGTGGTGGCGCTTCCTCTGCGGCACATGCCGGCAACATCATAGCAGCAACGATTAGTGCCACCACGAGCAACCATGCCTTGCCTAGTCCTTTTGTTTTCATACAGTACCTCCTTTTCTGTATAATATAGTGTATTTATCACATTATAAGACACTTGTCAACTATCTGACTGAAAGTGGCAGAGATTGGTAACCATCGGGTGCTATATTGCACAGTCCGTCAGAATGTGCACGCGTCGCACTAACTAAAGTCCCTTCTGCCATTTCCGTTGCTGATCCTTGATGACCTTCTTAGGATGCTTTGCGAGATACCTAATTCTGCGTAAATAGAAGTCTTTGTCGGGCTGACTATGAGGATGCTCAGCGTGAACTTGGGAAACTTGCCCCGGTAGAGGATGGGAGCAAACTACTGGAGAAGCTGGCACATTTTCTGGCTAATGTCGCTGATGCGTGGAAAGAGGCTACCCAAGAGCAACGAAATAAGCTAGCCAGAACTTTGTTTGAGCGAATACAGATAGAGGACAACAAGGTTGTACTTGTAAAGCCGAGACCTGAGCTAAAGCCCTTCTTTAAGATGAACTTTGAAAGTAACACCAAAGGTACTGGCGACCCCGGGGGGATTCGAACCCCCGATCTCCACCGTGACAGGGTGGCATGTTAGTCCACTACACCACGGGGCCATTTTATTATGAGACGTTTAGCTTAGTCAAAGTCTATCAGGGGCATTTTATTGTGTCAAGCTAGTTGGTGGTAGGGCGTTGTCTGCTTCTCTATTGTGTGTTATAATATTTAATCTAAGTTTTGAAGGAGACCATGGTTTCTCAGGAAGATAAACAGCTTCGTGACTACGAACTGGTAGTAATTATTAGTCCAGAAGTTGTGGATAATGCGCTTGATAGTGTAATAGATAACATAAGTCGTTTTATTACCGAAAATGGTGGCACTGTTTCCAATGTAGAGCAGTGGGGTAAAAGAAAGCTAGCCTATCCAATAAAACATTTTATGGAGGGTAGTTATGTGTTGACTCGGTTCAAATTGAAGCCTACATTGGGTAAAGAGCTTGAAGCAAGTCTGCGGATTTCTGAGGAGGTTCTGCGGCATTTACTGGTAAGATTGTAGTTAATCAGGAGAAACGCCTGTTTCCTACGGATGTTGGGGGAGGGCGAAAGGAGTTTAAGGCGATGTTGACGTTAAACAAAGTGATGATTATAGGAAATGTTGGGACTGAACCCGAAATGCGTTTTACTCCTAATGGCAATCCGGTAACCTCATTTCGTGTTGCCACTAACCGGCGGTATACTACTCCTGAGGGTGAGCGTAGAGAGGAGGCGGAGTGGTTTACCGTGGTTGCTTGGAATAGGCTAGCTGAAAATTGCAACCAGTTTCTGACTAAGGGTCGGCTTGTTTATGCCGAGGGTAGGCTACATGCTCATACCTGGGAAGGTCAGGATGGGCAAAAGTATTTTCGGAACGAAATAGTAGCTAACCGTGTATCGTTTCTCGATAGGCAGCCGGTAGCCCCTCTTCCTGGGGAGGGGGCTGAGGAGATTGGTGCTGGTGAAACTGGTGCTGGTGAAACTGGCGCTGGTGAAGTTGGTACTGGTGACCCAGAGGCGGGGGAGGACGTTCCATTTTCCGACGAAGGTTAAAATTTGGTCCTTCAACTGAAGGATTAGAAGGGTTTGGGTAACTGGTCAGAGGTGGCTAAGCGAAAATCTAACGTACCAAGGGCCAAAAGGCAGAATAGGGCGAGGTATATACCGAGGCGTAAGTTTTGTTCTCTCTGTGTTAATAAGGTCGAGGTAATAGACTACAAAGACCCGGCTAAATTACGCCATTACATATCGGATAGGGGGAAGATTGGACCTCGGCGTAAGACTGGTACCTGCGCTAAGCATCAGCGTGCCCTGGCCTTGGCTATAAAGAGGGCGCGGCACTTAGCCCTTCTGCCGTATGTACCAGCTCATATCTATAAGACAGGGGGCGTTGGCATACGCGATTAGTTTGATATTCGGCGACCTTATCCCTCGAAGGGTATTCGACCTTTGAGCACCTAGAAAAATCCGTTTTATCCCCTTCCTTAATAAAGGGTTATAGTTTTTCTGAGATTCCCCCAGATTGACACCCCAGAGATGACAGAAGTATAATCATTCTGATTTATTACGGAGTTACAGTGCCGAAGAGGACTTATCAACCAAAGAGGATTCCAAGGAAGCGAGAGCACGGCTTTCGGGCAAGAATGAGTACCCGAGGCGGGCGAGCTATCTTGAAAGCAAGGCGACTTAAGGGTCGTAAGCGATTGACCGTGGTGTGACGATGCGAGGGAAAGAATA
>JAGMCH010000051.1 GCA_023129255.1 Dehalococcoidales bacterium | reverse complement strand
TATGGCTTCTCGGTCAGCCGGCGAGTAGGCAAGGCAGTGGTGAGAAATCGGGTGAAGCGCCGGCTTCGGGAAATCTTACGTCCAGCACAGTTCAAGCCGGGATGGGATATTATCTTTATCGCTCGCCCTAAAGCCGCCGGTGCCAGTTTCGCCGGTCTGGAGAAATCGGTTCAGGGCTTATTATCTCAGGCACAGTTGTTAGCGAGAGAATATGAAGAGGCTTGCCTTAGGATTAATTAGACTTTATCAGGTTACCCTGTCGCAGGTTATGCCACATAACTGCCGCTTTACCCCAACCTGTTCTCAATTTACCTTTGAAGCTATCTCCAGGCTTGGCTTGTTTAGGGGGGTGTGGCTGGGGGCAAGGCGGATAACTCGCTGTCACCCGTTTAATCCTGGTGGCTATGACCCTGTGCCGTGATATTGGACTTTTGGAGGGAATAGGTAAGTGAGGATTAGAAATAAGGTAGTATCGGCGGGCAAGATTTGTCTGTTGGTTATCTTGCTCCTGGTTGGGCTAATCGTTTTGGGGTGTCTTGGAATTAAGACTGCACCCGAGGGCGGTTCCGGGGGGACGATAGCCGATGGGACTATATTTTTGTGTCCTGCCTTAGAGCAAGCCGCTGGATTTGGTTGCGCCGCGCCAGCCGTAGAAGGTAAGCTGGTGGCGGTGGATATATCAGATGGTAGTCGCCTGTGGGAGGCTCCGCTGGAAGCCTCAACGCCAGCTGGTGGCGGATTTGGCTGCGCCCCATCAGCTACACCGGTAGCCATCTATGGCAACCCGGTGGTGGCGGGGGATTTGGTTTATGTTGGCGGCTATAATGGTAAGATTTATGCAATTAATACCAGTTCCGGGGCACTGAGATGGGTATACCCCCGTGAGGGCAGCCTGGAGCCCATTGTTAGCGGAGTTGTAGTTGCTCTGGACAGGCTCTATTTTGGTTGCTCTGATGGCAAGGTATACGCCCTGGATACTGACACCGGTGATAAGCAGTGGGAGTTTTCCACCGGGGACAAGATTTGGGCAACCCCCGTTATTGATGGCGAGACGCTATATATTGGTTCCTTTGACAAGAAACTCTATGCTTTGAGTGCTGTCGATGGCAGCAAGAAATGGGAGTTTGAGACCGAGGGGGCTATCGCTTCTGTTCCCCTGGTCTATAATAATACGGTTTATATTGGTTCCTTTGACAGGTATTTTTATGCGGTAGGGGCTGCCGATGGCAAGATGAAATGGGAATTCCTGGCTGAGAAATGGTTCTGGACTAGACCGGTAGCTTGTAATAATACTATCTATGTCGGGTGTTTTGATGGCCGGGTTTATATCCTAGATGCTGAAAGTGGTGATGAGGTAGTAGATGCCATTGACCTTGGAAGCCCGATTTATTCCTGGCCGGTTTTAGTTGAGGACAAGGTTATTGTCGCCACTGAAGAAGGTGAAATATACGCTATAGATACGGCTAATAATCAGGCAGAGCTACTAGCCGATTTAGCCGAAGCGATATATGCCCCCCTTTGCATCAGCGATGGGGTTATCTATATCTACAGCCTAGAGCAAAACCTTTATGCCTTGAATGCAGAGTCTGGGGCGAGGCTGTGGAGTCAGACTATTGAGTAGTAGTGAGGTAAGTGTTCAGTGGGTATAGGGGATATTTGGAATTTAATTGCTATGCAGCCAATGATAAACACCCTCATTGTGCTGACTCATTATTTATTCAATAGCTTTGGGCTGGCTATTATTGTCCTGACTATTATTGTTAATGGCGTGATGTTTCCCCTTACCCTAAAGCAGATTCGTGCCTCTAAGTCAATGCAAGACCTCCAGCCGAAGATTGCCGAGCTTCGGAAGAAGTATCCCAAGGATAAGGAAAAACTGGCCAAGGAGCAGATGAGGCTGTTTAAGGAGTCGGGGGTGAGTCCTGCTGGCTGCTTGTTGCCCCTGTTAATCCAGATGCCCATCTGGATAGCTCTATTCCAGTCAGTAATGCGGGTTCTGGCGGTTATCCCGGAGAATCTGGTGGGGCTGTCTCAGTATCTTTATTCCTGGCCAGTGGTATTTTTCACCCTGCCATTGAACAATGAATTCCTCTGGTTGAACTTAGCTGTCGGGGACATGTTCCTGGCACTCTTGGTGGGGGGAACGATGTGGGTGCAGCAGAAGATGATAATGACGCCAACTGCTGACCCCAAGCAGCAAGCGCAGAGCAGTATAATGCTGTGGATGATGCCCATTATGTTTGCCTTCCTCACCTTATCGTTTCCCAGTGGACTGGCTCTTTTCTGGGTGGCTTCAAATGTCATCAGAATCAGTATCCAGTATTCTGTTGGTGGGTGGGGAGGTTTGGTTAAAACAGCGGCCAAAAAGCAGGTTGGTAGGGATAAGAAGTATAAGCAGCGCATCACTGAGGTGGAGAAAACATCCGAAGGTGCCGATGTTGTTGTGCCGAGTTCTACACAGGAAGAAGGTTTGAGCTATGAAGAATCTGGAGGTGAGCGCCAAGACCGTGGAGGAGGCTATCCAAAAAGCCTTAGAGCAACTAGGCGTCACCCGAGAAGAGGTGGAGGTCACCGTCGTAAAGGAGGGTAAGCATGGCATCCTAGGTCTGGGGGCTGAGGAGGCTAAGGTGAGAGTGCGGCCTTTGGCGAAGGTGCCTGAGAAGGTGGATGAGACGGTGGGTGAGACGGTGGGTGAGACGGTAAAAGGGGTCTTGGAGACCCTTCTGGAGCGGATGGGGGTGGAGGCAGCTGTTGCCTCCCAAACTAAACCTCCGCTTGAGGGGGGTGGAGAGGCTTCTGACGTCGTTGCCCTTGATGTAACCGGTGATGACCTTGGTATCTTGATTGGGCGGCGGGGGCAGACCCTGGCATCTCTACAGTATATTGTCAGACTTATCGTAGCTCATCAGACGAAGGCCCGGGTGCCTATAGTTGTTGATGTGGAAGGGTATAAACAGCGCCGCTATGAGGCATTACAGGCTTTAGCCCATCGTATGGCGGAGCAGGTGAGGGTCAGGGGGAGACCATTTACCCTGGAGCCTATGATGGCTTATGAGAGGCGCATTATCCACCTGGCTTTGGCTGATGACCCTGATGTTACCACTGAGAGCGTTGGTGAGGGTGAGGCTCGTAAGGTGGTTATTATGCCCAAGGGATCAAAGCCGGATTAGCCTGGCTTGATTTATTTTTCAAGCTGTGCTAACCTTTAGCGGTAAAGGCAGTGACGGAGAGGAGTAGGGGAGATAAGGTCTCTCCAGCGAGTCTGGTGTGGTGGGAGCAGATGTGACCGCCCCCTGAAAATCACTCCCGAGCTACCAACCGAACGGTGGATTCTTAAGAATAGGACACCTAGTAGACTTGGTCGGTGGCGTCAGCCGTTATCATTGACGGGGGCATTAGTTTGTGCCCTGAAAGGAGTGCCCCCGCCTCGTGCGGGGGAAGTAGGGTGGTACCGCGGGTCGATAAGTCCCGTCCCTAGAGGGCGGGTTTTTTAGTTTTTATATAGAGGTTCTTATGTTTAACCCGGTTGGTAGTAAGGTGAATTTTCCACAGCTTGAGGAGAATATTCTCGGCTTGTGGAAAAGTAAAAACGTCTTTCAGCGAAGCGTGGAGGCTCGGCGGGGTGGTACTCGCTTTGTATTTTATGAGGGACCACCTACGGCTAACGGCAGCCCGGGGATACACCATGTGCTGGCTAGGGTGTTTAAGGACGTCATACCCCGCTATAAGGCGATGAAGGGCTACTGGACCCCGCGCATCGCTGGCTGGGATACACACGGCTTGCCCATAGAGCTGGAGGTGGAGAAGGAGCTGGGCTTTTCCAGTAAAGCAGACATTGAGAAATTTGGCATTGATAAGTTTAACGCCCGCTGTCGGGAGAGTGTCTTTGGCTACCTTAAGGAGTGGGAGGCGATGACCGAGCGCATCGCCTTCTGGGTTGACCTTGAGCACCCTTATATCACTATGGACAACGACTACATTGAGACCTGCTGGTGGGCGATAAAGGGGATGTGGGACAAGGAGCTGATTTATCAAGGCTATAAGGTAACCCCCCACTGCCCCCGCTGCGGCACCTCCCTCAGCTCCCATGAGGTCGCCCTGGGCTACCAGGATGCCGATGACCCTTCAGTTTACATAAAGTTTAAGGTTGTTAAAGGGTTACCAGACGGCTTATCTTCAGACAAGCCTGCCTATTTCTTGGCATGGACGACTACCCCCTGGACATTGCCGGGGAATACCGCCTTAGCGATAGATGATGAGGCTGAGTATTCAGTAGTAGAAGTAGATGGTGAATATCTCATTCTGGCTGACACCTTGCGCGAGCGGGTAGGGCTTGGGGATTATAAAGTGGTGGGGAGGATGAGGGGGAGAGAGCTGGTGGGTGCAGAGTATAAACCACTGTTTAATCCCCATGAGTTTGGGATAGAGCGCCGGCGTATGAGCTCAGGACTCCCGCTGCAGGAAGCGGTGAAGGACTTAACCTACCGCGTTATTGCCACCGATTTTGTGTCGCTGGATGAAGGCACGGGCATTGTCCACATGGCTCCCGCCTATGGCGAGGTTGATTATGAGGCCGGGCTAGAAAAGAACCTTGATTTTGTCCATACCGTGGATTTGCAGGGGAGGGTCATCGGGACTTACCCCTTCTCCGGTAAGTTCGTCAAAGACGCTGACCCCCTTATTCTAGATGACCTGAAGTCAAGGGGGCTTCTTTTCCGCAGCGAGACCATTCGCCATACCTATCCCTTCTGCTGGCGGTGTGAGACGCCACTGCTGTACTATGCCAAGCAGACTTGGTACATCAGGACGACGGCGGTAAAAGATGACCTTATTGCCCGAAATGAGGAGATAAACTGGTATCCGGAGCATATCAAGTACGGGCGGTTTGGCGATTGGCTTCAAAACAATGTGGACTGGGCTTTCTCCCGGGAGAGATACTGGGGGACGCCTCTGCCTATCTGGCAGTGTGAGTCCTGCGGCAATTACGAATGCGTGGGCAGCGTGAGGGAACTGGAAAACAAAGCTAGCTTCTCTGGATTTAAAGAGCCTTTGGATTTGCACCGTCCCTTTGTTGATGAGATGACTTTTAATTGCTCGAAGTGTAAAGGAAAGATGAGGCGGGTGCCCGAGGTAATTGACTGCTGGTTTGATTCCGGAGCCATGCCCATCGCCCAGCATCATTATCCCTTTGACAATGAGGCCTTGCTTGAGGACGGGCGCTTTCCCGCCGATTATATCAGCGAGGCGGTTGACCAGACCCGGGGCTGGTTTTATAGTCTCCATGCCATATCTACCTTGCTGTTCAACCGACGCTGTTTCAGCAATGTTATCTGCCTGGGGCATGTTCTTGATGCGCGGGGGGAGAAGATGAGCAAGGCTAAGGGGAATGTGGTTGAGCCCTGGGCGGTAATCAACAGGTATGGGGCTGATGCCCTGCGCTGGTATTTTTTCACCAGCACGGCGGCGGGTAATGTCTACCGCTTCGCTGAGGAGGCGGTGGCTGAGGTAAGCCGTCGCTTTTTATCCACCCTGTGGAATGTCTATTCCTTCTTTGTCACCTATGCCAATATTGACCGCTTTACCCCCGGCGGGGAGGGAGTTTCATCGGAGCCATCGGAGCTTGATAGGTGGATTATTTCTGAGCTTAACCAGCTTGTAGTTGATGTTGATGCCGGGCTGGATGCTTATAATCCCACTGAAGCGGGGAGAAGGATAGAGAGCTTTGTAAACGACCTGTCTAACTGGTATGTGCGCCGCAGCCGGCGACGCTTCTGGAAGAGCGAGAGCGATGCCGATAAGCTGGCGGCATATACTACGCTGTATGAATGCCTGGTGGCGCTGTCCAAACTGCTGGCGCCGTTTACCCCCTTCCTGGCTGAGGAGATGTATCAGAATCTGGTCGGCTCGGCGTTCCCCGAAGCCCCAGATAGCGTGCACCTGGCTGACTTTCCCGTTGCTGATGAGGCTAAGATTGATAGGCAATTGTCGGCTGACATCCAGTTGGCGATGAAGGTATCAAGCCTGGGTCGGGCGGCTAGAAGTCAGGCGGGAATCAAGGTGCGCCAGCCTCTGGCGGTTAATTATGTCGGCATTGATTTGAAAGGGCGAGAGAGCTTGGAGAGGGTTAAGCCACAGATATTGGAAGAGCTGAATGTGAAAGAATTGAAATACGATTCTGTTGAAAATGTAGCGGCTCTTGACGGCAAGGGTTATGTGGTTGTTGGTGAGAGTCCTTGTAATTCAGCTGTCCCGACTGAGATTCCTCCTGAGCTTGAGGCTGAAGGGATGGCGCGTGAGATTGTGCGCCGCTTGCAGGCAATGCGCCGCTCTGCCGGCTTTGATATTGCCGACCATATTATCACCTATTATCAGGGGGAGGCTTATATCAAGCAGGTGATGGGGGATTTTGCCGACTATATCAAGCAAGAGACATTATCTCGGCAGCTGGTTGACGGGGTTCCTGAAGAAGGCGTTTTTACTGAGCGCCACAAATTAAGTGGCTATGATATATTGCTGGGGGTTAAGCGGCTGACCTAGGATGGTGGTGGGCTTTCAGTAAGTATGGCGTAGGTGGTATTTTTAACGTCGCCCCGCCAGAAGACTATTTCTACCTCCTGCCCAATCTGGCTGGAATGGATGGCTTGAATTAAATCATCGGCGGTGGTTATCTCTTCGCCGGCAAATTCGGTTATGACATCGCCCGGCTCAATTCCAGCTTCATCGACAGGGCTGCCAACAGCCATCTCGGTAATGAGTGCCCCTTTATCTACTGCCAGGCCGTATCTCAATACCGCATACTGGTCTACGGTATAAAGCACCACCCCCAGCCAGGGGCGAACCACATACCCATTTTGCACCAGCTGCTGGATAATCGGTGTCGCCGTGTTACTGCTTATGGCGTAGCCCATGCCCTCTACGCCCACCTGGGCAACCTTGACACTGGTGATGCCAATTACCTCCCCGGCCATATTTACCAGTGGACCGCCGCTATTACCCGGATTGATAGCGGCATCGGTTTGAATCAGGTCGTCCAGGGTTTGCCCTGCCGATACGGAGAGAGAAACACCATTGGCGCTGACAATGCCCTTGGTGGCACTTATCCCCATACCCAGTGAGTTACCGATAGCCACCACCCAGTCGCCTACCCTCAACATATCCGAATCGCCCACCTTTGCCGCTGGCAGGTTATGGGCGTTAACCTTGATTATAGCCAGGTCACTCAGCCAGTCGGTGCGTATGGTTTCGGCGGGGAAGGTTCTGCCGTCGGACAGGGTTACGGTGACGCTATTAGCTCCCTCTACCACATGATTGTTGGTTACGATAAGCCCATCTTCATCTATAATCCACCCTGAGCCA
Organism: Dehalococcoidales bacterium; assembly: GCA_023129255.1. Classification (GTDB taxonomy): domain Bacteria; phylum Chloroflexota; class Dehalococcoidia; order Dehalococcoidales; family BS750m-G39; genus JAGMCH01. The sequence goes on along the minus strand of JAGMCH010000051.1, from coordinate 1,950 downwards.
GCCCCCTCCTCTTCATACGGTTGGTTGAAGATATAGGTAACATACTCAGTATTGATAGCTACTACTGAAGGCTTGACCAAAGCCACCACATCGGCAATAGATGGTAACGCTGGCGCTTGATTCTCTACGGCTGGTGGCGTCCAGTCGGGGTCAATGGGGGTAGAAGTAGAGTCTGTCGGTGATGAATCGGGGGGTGACGAGGTATCAGTGCTGGGCAGCAGGCAGCTACTGCCCACTAAAAGGCACATTATGATAAGAACGGTCAGCAGGTATTTTATGTTTATCCCTTTCATTGCGATTTTATTGTAGCACCTAGGTAGGGCTAGGGTAAAGTGACATTTGTCACTAGCTTTGTTTGCTTTGCAAAGGTGGTAAAATCTGATACACTATTTTAGTTCAGTTTCTGATAGCGGAGGATGGTCTTGACCACCGGGCAGCAGATAATAGATGAAGCCAGGAGCGAAGGCAGGACGGTACTAAGCGAGGTCGAGGCTAAGCAGGTTATCAAGCAGGCAGGGATAAGCGTTGTTGATACCAAACTTGCCACATCTAAGGAAGAGGCAATCTCCATAAGCCGAAGGTTTGGCTTCCCGGTGGCGTTGAAGATAGCCTCGCCGGATATTGTGCATAAGAGTGACGCCGGTGGGGTTAAGCTGGGACTGGAGACCGCCAGGCAGGTAGGCAAAGCCTATGAAGACATTTTGCAAGCTGTCAGGCAAAAGCATCCCCAGGCGAGGATTCAAGGGGTGGTGGTGCAGAAGATGGCTCGCCCCGGTGTAGAGGTGATTATTGGTATGTCCAAGGACGACCAGTTCGGTCCCGTGCTTATGTTTGGTCTGGGTGGAATCCTGGTGGAGGTTCTTAAAGACGTCTCCTTCAGGATTGTTCCCTTGGCTGAAAGGGATGCCGCTGAGATGATAAGGGAGATAAAGGGCTATCCTTTGTTGGAGGGCTATCGGGGGCAGGAAGCGGTGGATGTATCTCATCTGGAGGAGTTGCTGCTCAAGGTCTCTGAATTTGTCGAGCGAAATCCTGAGGTGAAGGAGCTTGACCTCAATCCCATTTTTGCCTACAGCGATGGTGCCGTGGCGGTAGATGCCAGAGTTGTATTAGAGGAAAGTAAATGAACCTGAAACAGATGTTGGAGCAATCAGCAAAGCGGTACGGGGATAAGACGGCTATTGCTATGGGCGATAGCCGTTTATCCTATGCCCAGCTGGATGAAGCCTCAAATAAGGTAGCCAACGCCTTAAAAGGAATGGGAGTAGGCAAGGGCGACCGGGTGGCTATGCTACTACCTAATAGTCCTGAGTTTGTTACCGCTTACTTTGGAGTGGTTAAAGCTGGCGGCATAGCTGTTCCACTGGATATCAGATATAGGCTGGATGAGTTGACCTCCCTGATTGATAACTTCCAGCCTAAGGTCTTGGTGAGCGGAAGTCCCGCTCTGGAGACAATAGTTCCGGTTTTGAGCCGATTTAGCTACATTGAGCATGTTATAGACGTGAGTGGCGAGTATGGGAGTCAGTTTCATAGCTATCAGGAGATTATGTCTGCCAGTTCAGCGCCGATAGCCAAGGTGAAGCTGGAGCCTGAAGATATAGCCCATGTTGCCTATACCTCAGGACCCACCATTCATCCTAGAGGGGCTGTGATGTCCCATCAAGCCCTGGTCAGGGAAGCAGCTATATCAGGTGAGGGATTTCGGCAGACGGATAAAGATATAGTGGTGCTGTTTGCTCTGCCTATGCATCATGCCTTTGGCCTGGTAGTAGTAATGCTGACCGCAGTTTCCAGGGGTAGCACGGTGATAGTGTTACCCGGGTTATCTATTAGTAGCCTTCTAGAGGTTATTGAGAGGGAGAAGGCAACCATATTTATGGGGGTGCCCTTTGTTCATACCCTGATAGTTAACGCCGCCGAGGCGGAGGGGATAAAGCATGATTTGAG
>JAGMCH010000050.1 GCA_023129255.1 Dehalococcoidales bacterium | reverse complement strand
TGACCGAATCGACGGCTCATGTTACCTGCCAGTCCCTTGATGGAGCTGGAAAGCCTGGCTCGGTGGGGAAGGTTTTGCCCGGCTGGGAGCTAAAGATAGTAGATAGTAGTGGCAAGGCGCTGTCCCCCAACCAGCCGGGTGAGATAATTGTTAGGGGACCAATAATGAAGGGGTATTATACCAATCCTCAAGCTACCGCTGAGGCGGTAAAGGATGGCTGGCTTTATACTGGTGATATTGGCCGGGTTGATGAGGATGGCGACTTGTTTCTTATGGGCAGGAGCAGGGAGATAATTATCATAAAAGGTCAGAATGTCTATCCCGGTGATATTGAAGAGGTGTTGTATACTCACCCCAAGGTAGCCGAGGCGGCAGTGGTGGGGATTCCCGATGAAATGCGGGGGGAGACAATTAGAGCTATTATAAGCTTGAAGGAGGGTGAGGTAGCTACGGAGCAGGAGATTAAACACTTTTGCCGACAACACATGGCTGATTACAAAGTGCCCAGGGAAGTGGGCTTTATGGATTCTTTGCCCAAAACTGCTGCTGGCAAAATTGATAAGAAGAGCTTAACCGGGCTCGGGTGAGTTTGCCGGCGGAGAAATACCGATGAAGAGAAGGGTTGTGATAACCGGATTGGGAGCGGTAACCCCCCTGGGGGTGGGGGTGGAGGAAAGCTGGCAGGCTTTATGCCAGGGGAAATCGGGCGTAGGCGTTGTTACCGGGTTTGATGCCAGCGATTTTCGGACCAAGATTGCCGGCGAAGTCAAGGGGTTTAATCCGTTAGATTTCATTGACCGGAAGCTGGCAAGGAGGGGGGACCGTTTTATCCACTTTGCTCTGGCGGCAACCCGGATGGCGCTGGAGGATTCCGGGCTGAGGATAAATGCCGGTAACAGTGAGCGGGTAGGGGTCTCGGTGGGGACAGCCATGGGTGGAATAGAAAGTATAGAGAAGAACCATCAGCTACTGCTTGAAGGGGCTCGCCAGCAGATTTCCCCCTTCTTTGTACCCAGTTTCCTGTGTAATATGGCAACCGGGCAGATTGCCATAGAGTTCGGAGCCAGGGGAGCCAATATGTGCTCGGTGACCGCCTGTGCCTCAGGAACGCACGCCATTGGTGATGCCTTCAGGGTTATCCAGCGGGGAGAGGTTGATGCCATGATTGCCGGTGGGGCTGAAGCGGCTATCAGACCTCTTGTATTTGCCGGGCTGGAGCCGGTGAAGGTGATGAGTACCAGAAATGAGGAGCCGGAGAAGGCTAGCCGTCCCTTTGATAGGGAGCGTGATGGCTTTGTTATTGGTGATGGGGCGGGGATAGTCATATTGGAGGAGCTGGAGTTTGCCCAAAATAGGGGAGCCAGGATTTACGGCGAGGTATTGGGCTATGGCTTGAATAGCGATGCCTATCATATAACCGCCCCCGACCCTGAGGGCATCGGGGCAGCCAGTTGTATGAAGATGACGCTTGATGATGCCGGCATCTCTACTAGCCGGGTTGATTATATTAATGCCCACGGCACATCAACCGTGCTAAATGACCTGTCTGAGACTCGGGCGATAAAGAGTGTGTTTGGGGGGCGGAGCCATAAGATACCGATTAGCAGTAATAAATCGATGATAGGTCATATGTGGGCTGGTGCTGGGGTGGTGGAGGCAATATTTTGCCTGTTGACCATTAACCAGGGTATTATCCCGCCTACCATCAATTATGAGACCCCCGACCCTGAGTGCGATCTTGACTATGTGCCCAATGTGGCCAGAAAAGCCGAGGTAAAAATAGCCCTGTCTAACTCCTTCGGCTTTGGTAGCACTAATGGCAGCTTAATCTTCGGGGAGTTCTCTCCATAGTAAGAGCCTCTTATCTAAATTTGGTGCCTATTTTTAGAGAGTTACCTATTGCAAAACGGGGTAGTATATGCTATATTATACATAGTTATACTAGGTGTTATTATAAGCGAGGTAAGTTAAATGGCACAAAGGCGTGAGTTAATCAAAGGCACTATTGATTCCCTGCTTCTTTGCTTAGTAGTTCAGCAGCCGATGTATGGCTACCAGATTATTAAGGAGCTGGAGAGAAGGAGCCAGGGCTATTTCAAATTTAAGGAGGGTACCCTTTACCCTGCCCTTCACCGCTTGGAGAAAGCGGACTTAATCCAAGGCAAATGGCAGACGCTGCCCAGTGGTCGGCAGAGAAGATATTATCATATCACGGAAAAGGGACTCTATAGTCTGGCAGCCAAGAGGAGCCAGTGGCTGGATTTCCTGGCTGCCATGAACCTGATTATTCAGCCAGCGTCTGACTGATATGAGGTGGATGGAGTGACAACTGCCCTGAGTCATTACTTGGATAGTGTGAGGGAGAATCTGAGGCTTGACCGTTCCTTAGAGCGGGAGGTCATCCACGAGCTAGAGACGCATATTGAGGACGAGCTCCAGGAGCTGAAGGAGGCCGGGCTATCGGAGGAGGAGGCGACTAGCACCTGTTTGACGCTTTTGGGCTCGGCTAAGCTGGTAGCCCGTCAGATATATGAGACTCATAGCCAGGGTAGCTGGTCTCAGGCACTGTTCGCCGCCATGCCCCACCTGCTTTTCGGTCTGTTATTTGCTCTCAACTGGTGGCGGGGTATTGGCTGGCTATTAGGTATGCTGGTGCTGGTCCTCAGTATGGTGGTCTATGGCTGGTGGCGTGGTAAGCCAGCCTGGCTTTTCCCCTGGCTGGGTTACTCTTTACTGCCGGTGGTGTTTGCCGGTCTGCTGCTACTTTATCTACCTCAGGGGTGGTCTTGGGTGGCGATACTCATCTATATCCCAATGGCATTATGGCTGGTATGCTCCATCACGGCTAAAACCATAAGGAGGGATTGGTTATATAGCTCGCTGATGCTGCTTCCGCTGCCGATTATCATCGGTTGGTTCCTGGCTGTTGAGCCGGTAGATAAACTGCCAGAGTACTGGCTTCAGCGCCTTCAGGATTTTGCCCCCTGGATTGGATTAAGTTTTCTGGCTTTGGCGGTAGCTGTAGCTACATTTATTCGTTTAAGAAAGCGCTGGTTAAAGGTATCGGTCCTGGTTATGTCGGGACTGATAACTTTGACCATGGTTGCCTATTATACTGAGGGCAGGCTTAGTATACCCGCCCTTTTGATTCTAATCATAGTAATGCTGCTTCTTCTGCTAAGCCCGGCGTTGGTAGAACGGACGCTAAGGCATACTGGGCAACGACCGGCAGCTTAGGATGCTATCTTGCTAAAGGGACTATGAAGCCAAAGGTAGCCATTATTACTGATAGCATAGCTTGCCTCACCAGGGAGCACGTGGAGCAGTATGGAATCAGGATTGCGCCTATAAATCTTTATTTTGGCGATAAGGTCTACAAGGACTGGGTGGATGTGACTCCTGATGAGGCCTATGAGCTATTCTTAAAAGACCCCGATTCGTTTAAGACCTCTGGTAGCAATCCCTGGGACTGGCTTGAAGCCTGCCGCGAGGCAAGCAAAGAAACCGACAGCATTCTCTGTATCACCCTCTCCTCTAAGCTCAGCGGGGCAAATGATGCTGCTAAGCAGGCAAGAGAGGAGATCAGGGCAGAGCTTCCCCAGCTCTCCATAGAGGTATTAGATTCTGAGACGGTTACTGCTGCTGAGGGTTTTGTTGCTCTGGCGGCGGCTCGGGCAGCAGAGGAAGGGAAAAGCCTGGCTGAGGTGGTTAAAGCCGCCGAGGAGATGAGAGATAAGGTTACCTTCCTTGCCTTCTTGGATACCATCCGTCATATTTACCGCACCGGACGCATACCCAAGATAGCCGCTCAGGTAGGCTCCATGCTTAATATCAAACCACTGCTTACTGTTTCCTCAGGGTCGGTTCGTTTTATCGGCGCCGTGAGGAGCAGAGAGCGTGGCATAGAGAAGATGCTTAAAATAATGAGAGACAAGGTGGGGCAAAGTCCGGTTCATGTGGCAGTGATGCATGCCTATGCCCTGGATGAAGCCCAGAAGCTAAAGGAGAGGGTCTCTTCTGAATTTAATTGCGCCGAACTCTGGATTACCGGCTTTAGCCCGGTGATGGGCTATGCCACCGGTACCGGAACCCTGGGTCTTGCTTTTTATAAGGAGGATTGATGGTTAGTGGGATTGTAGCTGTGATTCTTGGCTATCTGCTCGGTTCCATTCCATCAGCCTATATTGCTACCCGGCTGGCTACCGGAAAAGATGTTCGCCAGTTGGGTGGGGGTAATGTTGGCGGCTTGAATGTCTACCGGGAGGTAGGGATTGTTCCGGCGGCTTTGGCTGGCATTGCTGATGTGTGTAAGGGGGCAGCCGCGGTAGCTATTGCCATTTGGTTATTAGAAGTAGACACACCCTTCGTTCTGGCGGCGGCAGTGGCAGCGGTAGTGGGTCACAACTGGATGCTCTTCCTCAAATTCAGGGGGGGCAAGGGTATGGGTGCCACCATAGGCGCCCTATTTGTTCTGCTGCCCGTCTATGACTATCCGCTGGGGTTAGCCTTCTTCTTCGGCGTAGTCCTGATACCCTTCATAATCACCCGCAATGTTGCCCTATCTATGGGCATTGGGCTCCTTTCGCTGCCCTTTATCGCCTGGCTGGGGATGCAATCTGCAGAGTTTGTCATCTTCAGCGTTGTCTTGGGTGTGGTAGTAGCGGTAAAGTTTTGGCCCACAGCTAAAGGGGCTTGGGCTAAGGTTGAGGGCATAAAGGGTTTTATCTTTTACCGCGGACAGAGAGGCAGAAGATAAGGGACTACCTAGCCAAAATGAGGGAAACATTCTATAATGGGGGGTGTGGGGGATAGTCAGCTTATTTCCGATGTGCAGCGGCTAACTGATGGCTTGGGGGAGTTTCCTGAGCCGGTAGTCAAGCCCGCTTTTGTTGCCGTCAGCGGCTTGCCTGGAACAGGGAAATCTTACTTCTGCACTAAACTCGTCGAGAGACTCCACTCTGTTATCCTGGAAAGTGATGCCTTACGCAAGGCGCTTTTCCCATCGCCAAGCTATAGCCCAGAGGAGAGCTCACGTCTTTTCCGGGCACTGCACCTCCTCATTGAACGGCTGCTTAAGAAAGGGATTTCCCTTATCCTGGATGCCACCAATCTATCAGAGCGATATCGTGAGCGCCTGTATAATATTGCTGACCGTCTGGATGTCAGGCTTATCCTGGTGCGGGTTGAGGCGCCTCCAGAGGTAGTATATGAACGGCTTAAGACCAGGCGGGGGGGAGCCAACCCAGGGGATAAATCGGACGCCGACTGGGCAGTATACCAGAGAATGAAGCCCTCGGTTCAGAAAATCCGTCGTAACCACTATGCCGTGGATACTTCTAAAGATATTACCCCGGTATTGGACAAGGTTGTTCGTGAGGCGAGGCGCTAGGGTCTAAATCTAGAAAGGAAAGACAGGGGGTTATAGCAAAATGAAGGAAGAAATTAAAAGAATAAAGAATCTGCTGGAGAAGCTATCTAATGCTCACGGGATTTCTGGATACGAAGGAAGTGTCAGGGCAATTATTAAGAAAGAAATAGAGTCATATGTAGATGAGGTCAAAATCGACACATTTGGAAATTTAATCGCCATCAAAAAAGGGAAATCTCCGTCGGTTATGATAGCCGCCCATATGGATGAGATAGGCCTGATGGCAAAATACGTGGATGATGAAGGCTTCGTTCGCTTTGCCAAAGTAGGAGGTTGGTTTGATCAAACGCTACTTAACCAGCGGGTATTATTGCACACAAAAAAGGGGGTGGTTGCTGGAGTAATTGGCTCCAAACCGGTGCATGTGATGGAGACCGAAGAGAAAAAGAAGGCGATAGAGGCGAAGGATATGTTCATTGATGTTGGTGCCTCATCAAAGGACGATGCTATAGCCATGGGCGTTGAGCCCGGAGTGCCGGCTTCCATTGACCAGAGATTGGTGGGGCTGGCCAATGATACTGTCACCGGTAAAGCGTTTGATAACCGTGCCGGTGGTGCGGTGCTGATTACAGCGATGCAGAGAATCGCCGGGACGAATCTTAAGCCTACAGTAATAGGTGTGTTCACCGTTCAGGAAGAGGTGGGCTTAAAGGGGGCTAAGACATCTGCTTTTGGCTTAAATCCTGATGTTGCCATTGCCATCGATACTTGTATCCCTGGGGACCATCCAGGTATAAAAAAGACCGATTCCGCAATTCAACTTGGTCAAGGACCGGTGATTACCGTAATGGATGCTGGCGGCAGGGGTATTATTACCCACCCCAAGGTGCTGGAATGGCTGCGTGAAACTGCGAAAGCAAAAGGTATTCCATATCAGATGGATGTAACCGAGAGGGGCACAACCGATGCCTCGGCCATCAGTTTGACGCGTGAAGGTATTCCGTCGGGTGTGATTAGCGTAGCCACGAGGTATATTCACACGCCGGTAGAGGTATTGAGCTTGAAAGACCTCGAAAAAGCCGCTGAACTAGTTGTAGAGGCTATTAAATCAGTGGGTGGTTACTTTTGATGATTGAAAGGGAGGTTGATTATGAAGATTAAATACCTGGGGCATGCCGCCTTTGTTATCACCTCAGACGCCGGAGTAAAAATAATAACTGACCCCTATGAGACCGGCCCTGGTTTGACCTATGGTGAGATAACCGAATCGGCTGGTGTTGTTACCGTAAGCCACGACCATCTTGACCATTGCAATGTGGCTGCGGTGAGAGGTAATCCTGAGGTAGTTAGAAGGACGGGCAGGTCGACAGCTAAGGGGGCAGAGTTTAGGGGTATTGCTACCTATCACGATGAGGCGAAGGGGAGGTTGAGGGGCAATAACATTATATTCTGCTTTGAGGTGGATGGGATAAGGGTCTGTCATCTTGGCGACCTTGGTCACCTGCTCGATGATAAGCAGTTGGCGGAAATAGGCAGCGTGGATATACTGCTCATCCCGGTAGGCGGTTTTTTCACCATTGATGCCAGGGCTGCTACCCAGGTCTGCGACCAGTTAAAGCCCAAGGTAATTATACCCATGCACTATAGGACGGAGAAAAGCTTCCCCGATATCGCCGGGGTGGATGAGTTCATAAAGGGGAAGAACAATGTCACCCGGCAGGATTCAAGTGAGGTTGAGTTCAAAGCGGGTAAGCTTCCCGCCACCGGTCAAATCATAGTGTTGAAACCAGCGCTGTAAGTTAAAATCTAGCTTTAGAGATTATCCAGCAACCTATCCCCTCGAAGAGTCTTCGACCTGACCCTCTTCCCTGTTTTTAGTTGTCTTTCTTCTCACCCTCCTGCCCTATAGGGGCTTTGCCCTCAATCCCCTGCTTTATTTGGGACGTCTAAGGGGGCAGATTACCCAATTATAGGGAGTTTAAGAGGGGCGAAGTCCATATACTTTTAGAAGGAGGGAGTCCAAGAGGGGGCAAAGGCCCCTCTTTTATATCATTCCCCCTCCCTTATCTAAGGGAGGGGGATAAAGGGGGAGGGTTACCTTAATAAATAAATTAAAGGGGATGGGGTTCTAAAAATTTCTAAAAATTAAGAGGGTGAGGTTAATAAACAACCTCGGCTTTGGGCTGTTGACTGTTGTGGTATAATAATATATGAATAATATATGGGGGGTGAGGTTAGGGGAACCGAGAAATATGCTTTGGATATAAGTTGTATTGTTCTTGCTGGTGGCAAGGGCTTGCGTTTGGGGCGGGACAAGGCTCTAGAGAGAGTTGACAACAGCAATTTGCTCCAGCGGGTGGTGTCCCAACTCAGTTCCTTTAGCAACGATATTATTGTAGTTACGGCTAGGGATAAGTCTCCTTCCCAGTTTATTGGCTACCCGGGGTTTAGAATCGTAGCTGATGCTTACCCCGGTAAAGGCGCCTTAGTTGGTCTAGGTACTGGCTTAGCTGCATCAAACTCATGGCATAACCTTGTTGTCGCCTGTGATATGCCCTTCCTGGATCAAGCCTTGCTGCGTTATATGATACAACTTTCGCCCGACTTTGACCTGGTGGTTCCTCGCGTGGGCGAGCTGGTTGAACCGCTTCACGCCGTTTACGCCAAGAGCTGCCTAGCTCCTGTAGAACGACTTCTCAGCCAAGGCAATCTAAGGATTGGTGCCCTGTTTGATTTGGTTAAAGTCAGGTATGTAGAGGCTGATGAGATTGACAAGTTCGACCCCCAGCACTTGAGCTTTTTCAATATCAATACCAAGGCTGATTTGGAGAGGGCGGAGCAATTGGCAAAGGGGATAGAGTGATAAGTGTTGAGCAGGCTCTGGAGAAAATTCTGGAACATATAGAGGTTCTTGAGACCGAGGAGAGCCCAATTTTGGGCTGTCTGGGGCAGGTTCTGGCTGAGGATGTATCTTCCGACATCAACATCCCTCCGATGGACAACTCAGCCATGGATGGCTATGCGCTCAGGTCGGCCGATACTCGTGGCGCCAGCCGGCAGTCGCCTCGTTTTCTGCGCGTTATTGACACTGCCGCCGCTGGTTCTATTTCCCGGTTTGAGGTAGAACCGGGGACGGCTATTCGGATTATGACCGGGGCACCGATACCCGGGGGTGCCGATTGCGTGGTGAGGTTTGAGGATACCGATGAGACAGAGCGCCAGGGGACTTCATCGGAGATAGGCATTCTGGCTGAGGCAGAGCCTGGCTTGGAAATCCGGCGGGCGGGTGAGGATATCGCTGCCGGGTCAATAGTGCTAAGCAAAGGGACAGTGCTCAGACCAGCAGAGGTCGGCGTTCTGGCTTCATTGGGTCGCACTAAAGTGATGGTTATCCGCCGTCCGGTGGTGGCTATTTTAGCCACCGGAGACGAGGTGGTGGATATCGCTCTCCCGCTGCCTGAAGGTAAGATATACAACAGTAACAGTTATAGCGTGGCGGCTCTGGTTCTGCGCTATGGGGGTATTCCTAAAATATTGGGAATAGCCTCAGACATTGAGGATTCACTAGTAGCTAGGCTTCACCTTGGACTGGATGCCGATATGCTGATAACCTCCGGCGGCGTCTCTTTTGGCGATTACGATATTGTGAGGGATGTTCTGGCTAAGGAAGGTGAAATTGTCTTTTGGCGAGTTCGACAGAAGCCGGGGAGACCTCTGGCCTTTGGCATGATTAAGGCGCTGGGTAAGGCTGGCGGAGTTGGAAATATACCCCTGTTTGGTTTAGCCGGTAATCCGGTTAGCGCCATGATTAACTTTGAGTTATTTGCCCGCCCGGCTATGCTTAAGATGATGGGCAAGAAAAGTCTGACCAAGCCCACTGTGGAAGCGGTGATGGAGGATGCAATTGAAAATACTGATGGGCGCCGTATTTTTGCTCGGGCGGTGGTTGAAAAGCGCGGCGGCAGGTATTTTGCCCGACTTACCGGTCCCCAGGGCTCAGGGGTTCTAACCTCTATGGCTCTAGCTAACGGGCTGGTGATTGTCCCTGAGGATAAGCCTGGGGTGAAAGAAGGGGATTTGGTTCAGGTGATGATGTTAGATTGGAGCGAGGAGGTAGGGTAATCATTTTAGGAGGAAGGCTTGATATTTGATGCTTCGGGGTTTGTTTTTGAAACACCATCGGTAATATCCAGGGCACGGCGGGTTTTGATTAAACCCAGCGCCGCCTACTCGGCATCATATCCGGTGACTACCAGCCAGAGTATGCTCTCGGCAATAGTAGAGGGTATCAGACAGGTTAGTGATGCTGATATTCTAATCCTTGAAGGTACCCCCGATGGGGAACCAGTGTTCCCCATATACCAGGCATTGGATTACAATTTCCCTCGGGTATTGATGCTGGATGTGAAGGATTGTATCTGGGTAGAGGTAGATAATCCTCTACCTAAGCCCTTGGCTGTGCCCACCTTCTGGGTGCCTAACGTTATCTTATCTTGCGACTACTTGATAACTGTGGCTCCATTAAAGGTGGTTAAGGGTAGAGGAAGCCTTAGCATAATGAACCTGCTTACGGTGCTGCCCAGCAGCAAGTATGGGGCGGAGGCACCATGGGGCTGGGAGGAGTTATATGACCTGGGGATAGACAAGGTGGTAGCTGACCTCTATTTTACTTTACCCTTTGACCTGGGGATTATTGAAGCTCGCCAAAAGTTCATTACCCAAGAGAACCCCACTCAGGGTGAGGTCGGGGAATGTGGCAGTGTTTTCGTTGGTGAGCCTTATGAGGTAGATAGTGAAGCTTCAAGGATACTGGGGCTTAAGACAGATTACCTTGATTTGATTGAGGAAGCCAGGGTAGGACTAGAAAGCTAGGTATAGAGAGTATGACTAATGACCAACCCGTGGGGCGCTGGTTTATTGATTTAGATTGGCTTGAGCAGAATAATCGCTCATTCTTGGTTCTGGCTCGGGGCTGCTTGTGTCCCAAGTGCCGTGAGCGGCTGGGGGAGGGCAAGGGGGAGATTTCGGCGGCTGACCTTCTGGCTAATATCAGGGATTGCTGCTCTCAAACACCTGGATTTATTACTGACAGGTTGCCTATTTTAGAGAGTGTATTTCGGCTTTTCCTGGCTAATGGCAACCAGCCTCTTGATTTGGAGGAACTGGGCGAACAGTTAAGCGAATGGCGTGGCGATACCCGGCGCACCTCGGTGGAGGTTCTATCTCGTCTTCTCAAGAATGAGCGGTATTATGGGCTGAGGCAGGTTGCCTAATACCTTGTGCTGAACTCGGAATAACGCCCGCTGTATTCTGACCAGTTGGTAATTACCCTCGCCACCTTAGCTGCCGGCGGTCCCACCTTAAGGTGGGTGATTAGCTCCTCCAGCTGCTTTCTTTCTCCCTCAGCCAGTACCTCTATTGAGTCGCCTCGGGGCAAATTGCACGCATAGCCGGTCAAGCCCAGCTCTCGGGCCCGGCGGGAGGCAAAGGCGCGGAAAAAGACGCCCTGAACATCGCCGTATACTATTGCTCTAACCGAGGCTAAATCAGTCTTCTTCATCGCTTTATCTCAGGACGAACCTCAGTGGCCGCGGGAATTGCTCTTTATCCAGTCTATATAGACCTTGCTGGTGAGCCAGGTCAATAGCATCGGAGAACTCCTGCCCGAGCAGGGGGCGAGCCAGCTTCGGTATATCAAAAGCCTTATAGCAGGGGTGATACTGAGCCATAATGTTCAGGTAGGTATTGGCCGAGACCTCTTGAGCAAGGAAGCTTACCGCTTCCTCAGTTCCAGCCAGCCCATTGGGTAAGACAAGGTGGCGCACCAGGAGACCGCGCTGGGCTACGCCTTCCTCATCTAGCTGGAGGTCGCCCACCTGACGGTGCATCTCCTTGACCGCAGCTTTATTTACTTTGGGATAGTCTTTTATCCCCGATAACTGCTCAGCGGTTTTTTCATCGGAATACTTCATATCAGGCATATAGATATCAACCACGCCGTCCAGTAGCTTTAGCGTTTCTATAGCATCATAGCCGCCGGTGTTATAGACCAGGGGCAGATTCAGCCCTTTAGCCGCTGCCAGGTCTAAGGCATCCAGGATATAAGGCACGACGTGAGTGGGGCTGACCAGATTTATATTGTGGCAACCCCTGTCTTGGAGTGAGAGCATCATCCCGGCTAATGTCTCCCTACCTACCGGGCTCCCCTCACCGAGCTGGCTTATGGTGTAGTTCTGGCAGAAGGTGCAGTGCAGGTTACAGTAGGTGAAGAAGATAGTCCCTGAGCCGTGCCTGCCCACCAGAGGCGCTTCCTCTCCGAAGTGGGGACCATAACTGGAGACTATGACCTCGGTGGTAACCTGACACTCGCCGCTCTCGCCAGCCAGGCGATTGACACCACAGTGGCGGGGGCAAACCTGGCACTCTTCCAGTATGGCTCTGGCTTTCTCCGCCCGAGCCTTTAACTCCCCGCTATCATGGAGCTGTTGGTAAGCAGCTATCTCTATTCCTCCTCTTCCTCTTTTCGCCTCTTCCCCCTTTTAATCACTTCCACCGTTGCTGGAGGCGGTAAGATAGTGGGGGGGACTATTTTCTTAGCCTCCCTTTTCGGCTTCTTCGGCTCTCGGTGTCTATAATCTCGCCTCCCCATAGTAACACCTCTATCTGAGCATGATAACCGATGGCTTGACTAATTGAAGTTTAACAAAGGGGAGTCATGGTGTAAAGTTGGCTGAAAGTTGGTCTAAAGCCGAGCGGGCGGCTTCTGCCTCAGCCGATTTTTTGCTTTTGCCTGACCCCCTGCCCAGAACGGTATCGTCTACCCTCACCTCAACGGTGAACCTCCGGTCGTGGGCTGGTCCCATGGCTTCTATTACCCTGTAGGCGGGCGTTTTTTGCTGCCTGGCCTGGATAATCTCCTGTAGTCGTGATTTATCATCAGCCTTTACCCCTCGACTCAGCACCTTATTTAGCTCTTTATCGGCTGACTTGAGTATGAAATCCCTGGCGGCAGATAAGCCCCGGTCGAGGAGAATAGCGGCTATTACTGCTTCTAAAGCTCCGGCCAGGTTAGCCGGCTTACGCCGTCCCCCACTCGCCTCCTCTCCTTTTCCCAGATAGAGGTAGTTGCCCAGTTTGATAGCTCTTGCCATGCGGGCCAGGGCATCCCGGCGCACCAGAGATGAGCGGAGTTTGGTCAGCTCTCCTTCACTGAACTGGGGAAAGCGTTTATACAACTCTTCAGCGACAATAAAGCCTAAAATAGCGTCGCCCAGGAACTCCAGCCTTTCATTGTCGGCGGGGGCAATGCTCGGGTTCTCATTGAAATAGGAGCTATGAACCAGGGCTTGCTCCAGGAGAGACGGGTGGTTAAAGCTGACGCCCAGTGTTTGTTGCAGCGTGGCTAAATCAGTCACGGCGTTATCTCCTTTTCCTAGATAACCATAAACCGTCAAGCCTGCGGTGTCAAATAGCCCTTGTTATTGCCCCCCAGCCTAGCCCTATGCTATAATCTGCGTGTGCTGGGGAATCGTCTAGTGGTAGGACAGCGGACTCTGGATCCGCAAGGGAAGGTTCGAATCCTTCTTCCCCAGCCATAAAATAGGTGGCGCATTCGTCTAGGGGTTTAGGACACCTCCCTCTCAAGGAGGAGATCACCGGTTCGAATCCGGTATGCGCTACTAAGCTTGACTTTTATAGCTTTCATTTTTATAATATGCCAGTTGATTGACGCTTGGTAGGATTGGGGCATAAACTATTGCCCGAGTGGCGCAATGGTAGCGCAACCGACTTGTAATCGGTAGGTTAGTGGGTTCGACTCCCCTCTCGGGCTGAGGTTTGGTGTGGGGAGGGGTGCCGGAGTGGTTAATCGGAGCAGACTGTAAATCTGCCGCCTGAAATGGCTACGCAGGTTCGAATCCTGCCCCCTCCACTTAAATGTGGTATGATGTGATTAGACGTTATACAATAAAAACTTGTATAATAGTTCTAGCGCCCACATAGCTCAGTAGGTAGAGCACGTTCTTGGTAAGAACGGGGTCACCAGTTCGAATCTGGTTGTGGGCTCTGAATAAAGGGGGTTAAAAAATGGCAAAGAAGAAATTTGAGCGGACTAAGCCTCATTGCAATGTGGGCACTATCGGTCATGTTGACCATGGGAAAACAGTTTTGACCTCAGCCATAACCAAGATATTGGCGACGGTGGGTCTCACTGAATACCGCGCCTTTGAGAGCATTGATAATGCTCCTGAGGAGAAGGCACGGGGACTGACCATCGCTATTGCCCATGTTGAATATGAGACCGAGAAGCGCCATTATGCCCATATTGATTGTCCGGGGCACGCTGACTTTATCAAGAACATGATAACCGGCGCTGCCCAGATGGATGGCGCTATCTTGGTGGTGAGCGCCCCTGATGGACCTATGCCCCAGACCAGAGAGCATGTCTTGTTGGCGCGCCAGGTGGAAGTGCCTTCTATTGTGGTTGCCCTTAACAAGGTAGACCAGATGGAGGATGAGGAGCTTCTGGAACTGGTGGAGGTGGAGATAAGGGAGCTGCTGAACAAGTATAAGTTCCCCGGCGATGAGATACCGTTGATAAGGGTAAGCGGGCTTAAGGCTGGGGAATGTGGCTGTGGCAAGAGAGATTGTCAGTGGTGTGGTGGCATCTGGAAATTGCTGGATGCTATAGATAGCTATATTCCTATCCCGAAGCGACCCAAAGACCAGCCCTTCTTGATGCCGGTAGAGGATGTTTTTAGCATCAAGGGTCGAGGCACTGTGCCCACGGGAAGGGTTGAGCGGGGAGTCATTAACCCCGGCGATGAGGTGGAGATAGTTGGCTTACATCATGAACCTCGCAAGACAGTAGCCACCAGCCTGGAGATGTTTCACAAGACCTTAGATGACGCCGAGCCCGGAGATGCGGTTGGCGTTCTGCTTCGGGGTATAGAGCGGGATGAGATAGAGCGAGGCCAGGTGTTGGCTGCCCCCGGCTCGATTAAGCCTCATACCTATGCTGAGGGTGAGGTATATGTTTTGAGTAAGGAGGAAGGAGGCAGGCATACCCCCTTCTTTAACGGATATAAGCCCCAATTTTATATCAGGACTACAGACGTTACCGGGAGTGTCGAGCTGCCGGAAGGGGTGGAGATGGTTATGCCCGGTGATAATATAACCATGAAAATAAAGCTCATTTATCCGGTAGCCCTGGAGAAAGGGCTGCGTTTTGCTATCCGGGAGGGGGGTAAAACAGTAGGTGCTGGTACCTTTAGCCGCATCATTGAGTAGACATGGCGAGAAAGGCTGAAGCCAGGGTTATTATCCATCTTGCCTGCACCGAGTGCAGTGAGAGGACATATACTACTACTAAGAACAAAAGGAATGACCCCAAACGGTTAGAACTTAGAAAGTATTGCCCCCGTTGTCGTGCCCATACCCTCCATAGGGAGATAAAATAGTGGAAGGCAGCTGAGAGGTATTTGAGGCCATTCAATGACTCATCGTGGTGTTACTACTAAGCGTTCCAGGTTCAGATTTATTGGTGACATTATAGCCGAGCTGAAGAAGGTGGTCTGGCTCACCAAACGAGAGGCAGTTTATCTAACCTTCCTGGTGCTGCTGGTTGCTGTTACTATGGGTCTAATCCTGGGAGCCTTTGATTATGGTTTTTCTCGCCTCGTCGATAAATTCTTTTTGGGTGGATAGAAGCTTGGTTTCCAGATTGAACAGAAGCAGTTGACCGAAAGGGATAGCCCGGCGTTTTTCCAACAGTATTCGTCTGAGTGAGGTTATTGGTGGGAGAGAATCAAAAAGATTGGTTTGTAATTCATACCTACTCCGGGTATGAAGAGCGAGTTAAGAAGAACTTGGAGCAGCGCATCAAGTTTATGGACAGCGCTGATGAAATCGCAAAGATAATTATACCTACTGAGGTGGAGATTGAGGTAAAGAATGGGCAGCGGCGGAATGTGGATAAGAAGATATTGCCTGGCTATATCCTGGTTCAGATGAGGATGAGCGACCAGAGCTGGAATATAGTGCGTAATACCCCAGGTGTCACTGGTTTTGTTGGTAGCGGAAGCAAGCCAGCTCCTTTGCCGGAGGAGGAGGTCAATCAGATTTTGAAACAGATGGCAGCCGAAGCCCCCAAGGTCAAGGTTGGCTTTCGTAAGGGGCAGAGTGTGCGGGTGACCAACGGTCCCTTTATTGATTTTGTGGGAGTAGTGGATGATATAAGCCTGGGAAAGGGTAAGGTCAAGGTGCTTCTCTCCCTTTTTGGGCGTGAAACGCCGGTGGAGCTTGACTTCTTACAGGTGGAAAAGCTTTAGGAGATAAAGTGGCGAAAAAGGTTAAAGCAGTAATTAAATTACAGATTCCAGCCGGGAAGGCAAATCCAGCGCCGCCGGTAGGTCCCGCCTTAGGCCAGCACGGGATTAATATTATGGCCTTTTGTAAGGAGTATAATGAGCGTACTTCCAACCAGGCTGGCTCTATTATTCCCGTGGAAATAACCGTCTTTGATGACCGCTCATTTACCTTTATTACCAAAACGCCGCCGGCTGCCGATTTGCTTAAAAAAGCATTGGGTATAGAAAAGGGGTCAGGTGCTTCTGGTCATGAAAAGATGGGCAAGTTATCTCGAGCTCAACTTCGCGAGATAGCTGAGCTTAAGGCTAAGGATTTGAATGCTACCAGTATTGAAGGGGCGGAGCGAATTATTGAGGGCACCGCCCGAAGTATGGGCATTGAGGTGGAATAAAGTGGCCAAACACGGCAAAAAATATGCTGAGGCGACAAAGCTGATAGATAGTACAAAGGCTTATTCTCCTCAGGAGGCTATTGAGTTAGCCAAGAAGGCGGCTTATACCCAGTTTGATGAGACGGTTGAGCTGCACCTTCGGATGGGTGTTGACCCGCGAGATGCCGAGCAGCAGGTGCGTGGTGTCGCCCTCCTACCCCACGGGCTGGGCAAGGAGGTGCGGGTCTTGGTTTTTGCTCAGGGCGAGGCGGTGAGAATTGCCGAGGCCGCCGGCGCTGATTCCGTCGGCGGTGATGAATTCATTAAGAAGATTGAGGGTGGCTGGCTGGACTTTGATACGGCTATTGCTACCCCGGATATGATGGGTAAGGTAGGCAGGCTGGGGAAAATCCTGGGCAGGAGAGGGCTGATGCCTAACCCCAAGTCAGGAACAGTGGTAGCTGCCAATGACCTGTCCCGGGCAATCGGTGAAGCTCGCCAGGGGCGGGTGGAATTTAGGCTGGATAGGTCAGCTATCATTCATGTCCCCCTGGGTAAGGTTAGCTTTGAAGATGATAAGCTGATGGGCAACCTGACAGCAGTAATGGAGGCGGTGATGAAGGCTAAACCGGCTGGTGCCAAGGGTCAGTATGTCAAAACCGCCTCTTTAGCTACTACCATGGGACCTGGTATAAGGCTTGACCTTAAACCAGTCTTATCTTTGACTTCCGGTTGATGATGAAATAATCTAGAAGGGTGATATTTATGGCAGACGTTGCTATTGTCGGTGCCGGGCAGAGTGTTTTTTCTCGTAACTGCGGAGTATCTATCAGGGAGTTGTCTTTTGAGGCTTTTAAGGAGGCGATGGAGGGCCTGGATATCACCAGTAATGATATAGATGCTTCCATTATCTGTTCTGCGCCAGAATACGATAAGCAGCGCTCACCGGCGGGCTTGATATCGGAGTATCTGGAGCTAACCCCCAAGCCGAGTTTCTATGTTGAGACGGTATGTTCTTCCAGTAGCACGGGCTTGAGGGTAGCCTGGTCACTGGTGAAGGCAGGTCTTCACCGGGTAGTAGCGGTAATAGGTTTTCAAAAGATGTCCGAGCTTTCCTCCCGTGAGGCTGCGGAGAGGATGGGGAGGGGAGGGGATATAATCTGGGAATCGCCCTTTGGTCTGACCATGCCTGCCGGTTATGCTATGTATGCCCGGGCTCATATGGCCGAGTATGGGACTACCGAGGAGCATTTAGCCAAGGTGCGGGTTAAGAATTCACACTATGGGGCTACCAATCCCAAGGCTACTTATCGCAAGGAGCTGAGCCTGGAGGATATTTTAAGCTCAGAGGTGATAACCAGTCCGCTGAAGAAGTTTGATTGCTGCGCCAATGCTGATGGCTCCTCTTGTGTCATAGTGGCCAGGGGAGATGTGGCTAAAGGGATAACCAACACCCCAATCTGGATTATAGGCCTGGGGGCAGCAACCGATACCATGACCATGGCTGGAAGAGAATCGCTTACCGGCTTGAGGTGTGCTCAGGAGGCAGGTAAGCAGGCATATAAAATGGCTGGTGTTAAACCGCAGGATATTGATGTGGCTGAGGTTCACGATTGTTTTACCATATCCGAGATTCTGGCTTATGAAGACCTGGGCTTCGCCAAGCCCGGGGAGGGGGTGGGGTTGATTGAGGAGAAGCAGACCTATGCCGATGGTAAGATGCCGGTAAATGTTGATGGTGGTTTGTTATCTAAGGGTCATCCTATTGGCGCCACCGG